>NZ_CAJYES010000110.1 GCF_913773995.1 uncultured Pseudacidovorax sp. | reverse complement strand
ACCGGCTTGTAGAGCACCGCGACGCCGGCCGAGGCGACTTCGCGCAGGCGCTCGGGCTTGGTCTCGCCCGTCACCAGCAGGCAGGCGGTGTCCTCGCCGATGCCATGGGGGTGCTGGCGCAAGGCCTCCAGCACCGCCAGGCCGTTGTCGCCGGCGCGCAGCAGCAGGTCGCTGACCACCACGTCGGGCGGGGACGCCCAGGCGTCGGCCAGGGCCAGCGCCTCTTCGCGGCCCTGCGCGGCCTGCACCGTGGCGCCGCTGGCACCCAGGACCACCTGCAGCCCTTCGAGGATGCCCGCTTCGTCGTCGATGACCAGGATGCGCAGGCCGTCCAGCCGCACGTCGTCCGACGGGGCCGACAAGGTGAGTGGCTGCGCCAGCATCGCGGGCGGGCGCACCGCGGCATGGGCCGGCGGATGGGCGGCCCGCAGCAGCAGCCGCACCCGCGTGCCGCGGCCGGGCACCGAATGCAGCTCGGCCCGCGTGTTGAGCAGCCGCGCCAGGCGCTGCACCGTGGCCAGGCCCAGACCCATGCCGCGGGTGCCGCGCGACTGTTGCGGATCGACCTGGTAGAACTCCTCGAAGACCCGCGACTGGTGCTCGGGCGCGATGCCGATGCCGGTGTCCCAGACCTCGACCCGCACCGAGCGGCCGCGCCTGCGCGCGGCCACCAGCACACCGCCGGCCGGCGTGTGGCGCAGCGAGTTGGAGACCAGGTTCGACAGCACGCGCGTGAGCATCACCTGGTCGCAGCGCACCCACAGGTCGGTCTTGCGCACCACCAGCCGCAGCTCCTGCTGCTCGGCCACGGGACGGAAGTTGCGGCTGATCTCGTCGAACACCGCATCCAGCGGAAGATCCGCCCACTGCGGCTGCACCACGCCGGCGTCGAGCTGGGACAGGTTCAGCAGCTCCAGGAAGAGCCGGTCCAGCGATTCCACGCACTCCCGGATGTGCGCGATGCGCTGGAGTTTGCCGGCGTCGGTCTCGCCGTTGGCCAGGCCGTCGGCGAAGAGCGTGAGCGCATGCAGCGGCTGGCGCAGGTCGTGGCTGGCAGCGGCCAGCAGCCGGGTCTTGGCCTGGCTGGCCACTTCGAGCTGGGCGTTCTTGCGTGCCAGCTCCGCGGTGGCCGTCTCGATGCGGCTTTGCAGCAGCCGGCGACCCTCGGCCAGCGCATGGGCGGTGGCATTGAAGCCGTGCTGCAGACGCCGCACCTCGGCCGCGCCCTCGATGACCACATGCGCCTCCTCGCCGGCCCCCAGTCGGTCGACGGCACGCGCCAGGCGGCGGATGGGCGCGCTGATGCGCCGCGCGGCCCACCCGGCGGCCAGGGCCACGCCCGCCAGGCTGGCGGCCAGGGCCAGCAGCACGTTCAGCCACACCGCGCGGCGGGCGCTGGCGACCGCATCCAGGCTCATCTCGACCATCACCTGACCGACGGGGCTGCGCCCGTCCGGCGCGGGCACCGGCACCACCGCGCGCAGGCCGGCGCCGCGCGCCCGGTCCTGCGTCTCGGCATTGGCCAGGATCTCGCCATCGTCCGACCAGACCTGCACCTGCTGCACATGCGGCTGGGCGATGCCGGAATGGGCCAGCCGCAGCAGGGCGCGCCGGTCCAGCTGGGCCAGCGGCGCCTGCGCGGCGGTGGCCAGTTGCAGGCCCACCGTCTGGGCATTGGCCCGCACCAGCTCGGTCATGCCGTCCAGGTACTGACGCATCAGCACCCCCATGGCGCCCATCATGGCCAGGGTGGCGGGCAGCACGGCCAGCAGCACCATCTGCTGCCCCAGCGACAGCCGTGCGAGCGAAAAACGCCCGCCCCGCCCCTGCCGCGGCGGCGGGGCGGCGCCGACGGCGGAGCCCGGACGCGCCGCCGGCACGGCCCGCGCGGACGCGGAACGTGGCGCGCCCGCGGCCGCCTCGGCGGCGGCGCGCATCGGCTGGGAACGGCCCGGCAGGGCGCTCATGTGAGAAACGTCACAGAAAAAACATTGAATGTTTTCTAATTGTGAATTCTCCGCAGCTTCACCACGACTGCGCATTCGCTCTAACCCGTTCAGTCAGCCATGTCCGCGCCCACCGCCGCCGCCCGTCCCGACTGCCCGCCCCCGAGGCGCTCGCCGGGGCGCCTTGCCCTCGGCGCCGCCCTGAGGCGGGCCGGGCAGACGCTGGCCGCGCTGTGGATCGGCCTGGCCGCCGGCCTCTCGGCTGCGCAGCAGGTGCTGCCGCCGGCTGCACCGCCAGCGACCGCCGCGCCGGTGCGCTTCGGCATCCTCCCGCTGGGCGGCGCCTTCGAGTCGCGCAACGACTGGGAGCCGCTGCTGGCGGACATGGGCCGGGCCATCGGCCGGCCGGTGACGGTGCTGTCGGTCACCTCGTACGAGGCGCTGGATCAGGCGATCCAGCGCGGCGAAGTGGACATCGCCTTCCTCTCGGGCCGCATGGCGCTGGATGCGGTGACGCTGCGCCAGATGCGGGTGCTGGCCCAGGTGACGCGCCACGACGGCCTGCCGGGCTATCGCTCGCTGCTGCTGGTGCGTGACGGCGGCCCGCTGCCCTCGCTGGAGGCACTGCTGGCCGAGCCGGAGCGCTGGCGCCTGGCGCGGGGCGAGCCGCGCTCGGTGTCGGGCTACATCGTGCCGCAGCTGCAGCTCTTCCTGCCCAACCGCATCGCCATGGAGCGCTTCCGCAGCGAGACCGTGGGCACCCACCAGGCCACCGCCCTGGCCGTGGCCAATGGCGATGCCGACGTGGCCACCAACAACACCGCGGATTTCGAACGCTTCCGCCTGCAGTTCCCGGCCGAGGCGCGGCGGCTGCGGGTGATCTGGGAATCCGACCTGATCCCGCATGCGCAGATCGTCATGCGCAACAGCTATCCGCCCGCACTGCGGGGCCAGGTGCAGGCCTTCCTCGTGGCCTACGGCAAGGCGCCCGGCGCGCGCGGCGAAGCGCAGCGGGCGGTGCTCAAGTCGCTGCACGACCTGGCGGGTTTCCTGCCCGCGGACAACAGCTCGCTGGTGCCGGCGGCGCGCCTGGCCTACCAGCTGGCGCGCCAGAACGCCATGACCGCGCAATGGGTGAACGAGGAGGCCCGGCAGGCGCGGCTGCAGCGGCTGGACGCAGCCTTCGCCGAACAGATGGCCGCCCTGCGCGATGACGGACGCTGAACGCCGACGCTGGCTGGTTCGCGCTCTGGCGATGGTCGTCGGCGCGCCCCTGGCCGGCGCAGCGGCCGGCGCGCCACCGGCACCGGCGGCGGCGCCCGCCACGCGGACGGGCCAAGACGGCCAGGGCGCCGCCCTGCCGCTGGTGTTCGGCCTGCCCCTGGTGGGCGACGCGGTGGAAAACCGCCGCCGCTGGGAGCCCCTGCTGGTGGCGCTGTCCTCGGCGCTGCGGCGGCCGGTGACCGTGTTCAGCGCCTTCCAGTACGACACCCTGGCCCACGCCGTACAGGCCGGCCGCATCGACTTCACGCTGCTGTCCGGCAGGATGGCGCTGGACGCCGTGATCGACGGCCCGATGCAGGTCGTGGCCCAGGTGCGGCGCCGCCGCGACCCGCGGCAGGTGGAGCACCGCGCCCTGCTGCTCGGGCGCATCAAGGACGGGCCCGCCACGCTGGACGCCGTTCTGCAGGACCCCGGGCGCTGGCGCATCGCCCGCGGCGACCGACGCTCGGTGTCCGGCTTCATCGTGCCCCAGTCGGAGCTGCTGCTGCCGCACGGCATCGACATCGAGACCAGCTTCAAGGCCGAGACCGTGGGCAACCACCAGGACAACGCCCTGGCCGTTGCCAACGGCGATGCCGACGTCGCCACCAGCAACAGCACCGACTTCGAACGCTTCCAGACCCTGTTCCCCGCCGAGGCGGGCCGGCTGCGGGTGCTGTGGACCTCGCTGCCCACGCCGCCCGCGCAGATCGTGGTGCGGCGGGGGCTGCCGGCGGACCAGCAGGCCGCTCTGCGCCGCGTGCTGCTCGACTATGGCCAAGCGCCCGGCGCCGAGGCCGAGCGCGCCGTCCTGAGGGGTCTGCAGGCCGACCTGGGCTACGAATCCGCCGACGACGGCGCCCTGCTGGAGGCCGCCCGCATGCAGCGCGACCTGGCCCTGCGGCACGCGCGTCTGGCCCAGTGGGTGAGCGAGGATGCGCGGGCCAACCGCATCGCCAAGGTGGAGCGCGAGTACCAGGCGCAGGTACGGCGACTGGGCAGCACCACGCGCGACTGAGCGGCCCCTCCCGCTGCAGCGCGGTCAGGCTGCGGATGCGGATGCGGATGCGGATGCGGATGCGGAGCAAAGCCTGCCCGCGCCTACAGGGGCCGGCCAGGGCGTCCTACCGCGGCGCGGAGCACCAGCGGCACGATGGACCTCGAGCGGCGCGATCGCGTCCGCGCAAGCAAAGAGGCAGCCCCCATGAGCAACGCTCCCACCGAGAAGCCCGATCCGGCTGGCGAAGGCCAGACCCGCACCAAGCAGAGCCATGGCCACGCGCCGCGGATGCCGCACGAGCGCGACCAGTCGGCCGACAGCCAGGAAGCCCGCGACGGTCAGCCCACCGAGCGCGGCAAGCGCGCCTTGAACGACCTGGAAAGCGGCCGCAAGGACACCGACCGCGGGCAAGTGGCGCACGACACGTATCAGAAGCAGAAATAGCGAGGCTTCGAAGCTCGCCCAGGGCTTGCTCCCCTCTCCGGCAGGAAGGAGCGAGCTACCACCGTCCCTCAGGCCGCACGCCCCCAGTAATCGGCCCGGCCGTATTGCGCCTTGAGGAAATCCAGCCACAGCCGCACACGCAGCGGCAGGTGACGACGCTCGGGAAACACGGCATAGATGCCGTTGGGCGGTGCGGCGAAGTCGTCCAGCACCGGGGCCAGCAGGCCCGCATCGATCTCGGCCTCCACCTCCCAGGTGCTGCGCCAGGCGATGCCCAGGCCCGCCAGGCACCAGTCGTGCAGCACCTGCCCGTCGGTGCAGTCCAGCGGGCCCGAAGGCTTGAGGTGCACCACCTCCACGCCGTCGCCATCCTGTCGCGGCACCTGGAAGGCCCAGCCGCGGGTCTGCGAGGCGTCGCTGCTCAGCGTGAGGCAGTCGAAGCGCGCCAGATCCGACGGATGGCGCGGTACGCCATGGCGCCGCAGGTACTCGGGCGTTGCCACGCATCGGCGGCGGTTGTCGCCCAGGCGCATGCTCACCAGCGAGGAGTCGGGCAGATCGCCCACGCGCACCGCGCAGTCGTAATGCTCGCCCGCGAGGTCGATGACGCGGTCGCTCAGGTTGAGCGACACCGTCACCTCGGGATGCAGTTCACGGAATCGCGGCACCAGCGGCGCCACATGGCGGCGGCCGAAGCCGGCCGGCGCCGTCACCCGCAGATGGCCGCTGGCCTTGACGCCCCCGGCGCTCACGCTGGCCTCGGCATTGGCCACTTCGGCCAGCAGGCGCTGGCAGTCTTCCAGGAAGGCGCTGCCCTCGTGCGTGAGCGTGAGCCGGCGTGTGGTGCGCAGCAGCAGCTTGACGCCCAGGCGTTCCTCCAGCGCGTCCAGCCGCCGGCCGATGATGGCCGCGGCCACGCCCTCGGCCTTGGCCGCGGCCGCCAGGCTGCCGCGCGCGGCCACGGCCACGAAGGTCTCCATCTGCGTGAGGCGGTCCATGTCGCGCCCCTTGCCAACCGGTCGATCAGCCGGCCGTGGCGGCGGCCGCGCCGGCTGCCACCATGGCCTCGATCTGCGCTTCGGCATAGCCGGCGGCCTGCAGCAGCTCGCGCGTGTGCTCGCCGATGACCGGCGGCTGCAGGCGCAGGGGCGGGCGCACGCCGTCCAGCGTGAACGGCAGCAGCGGCACCTGGGCCATGTGTCCGTCGTTCATGCGCACGGGCGCGAGCCCGCCGCTGGCCACCAGATGCGGATCCTCGAAGAGTTCGTGCGGACGCGTGATGGGCGCGAAGGGCAGCGCATGCTGTTCGAACAGCGCGGTCAGTTCGGCCGCACTGCGGGCCGCCAGCCGCTCTCGAAGAATCGGCATCATCCAGGACCGGGCGCGGACGCGGTCGTTGTTGGTGGCCAGGCGGGAGTCGGCCAGCAGGTCCTCCAGGCCGCAGGCGCGGCAGAAGACGGGCCACTGCTTGTCGCTCACCACGGCCAGGAAGATCTGCTGGCCGTCCTTCACGGTGAAGACGTCGTAGATGCCCCAGGAGGAGATGCGCGCCGGCATCGGATCGGCCGCGACGCCCGTGGCGGCGTACTGCAGCATGTGCTGCGCGACCAGGAAGATGTTGTTCTCGAACAGGGCCGACTGCACCTCGCCGCCCTCGCCCGTCTGCTCGCGCCGGCGCAGTGCGGCCATCGCGCCGATGGCGCCGAACAGGCCGCCCATGATGTCGTTGACGCTGCTGCCTGCGCGCAGCGGATCGCCGGGCCGGCCGGTCATGTAGGCCAGGCCGCCCATCATCTGCACCGTCTCGTCAAGGGCCGTGCGGTTCTCGTAGGGACCGGGCAGGAAGCCCTTGTGGCTCACGTAGATGAGGCGCGGGTTGTCGCGGCGCAGCGTGTCGTAGTCCAGGCCCAGCTTCTTCATGGTGCCGGGGCGGAAGTTCTCGCTCACGATGTCGGCCGTGGCCACCAGCCGCCGTGCGGCCTCCAGGCCCTCGGGCGTCTTCAGGTCCAGCGCCACGCTCTTCTTGTTGCGGTTGAAGGCCGGGTAGAAGCCGGCGCCGGCGCCGAGCAGGCGGCGGGTGTCGTCGCCGGCCAGCGGCTCGACCTTGATGACCTCGGCGCCCAGGTCGCCCAGCAGCAGGCCGCAGGTGGGGCCCATGACCATGTGGGTGAACTCGACGACGCGGATGCCCGCATAGGGCAGCGGCGGGCTGGCGGTGTCGGTCATGCGCGCCCTCTCCAAAAAGTCCGTGATCTTATCGGCGCGTCTGCGGGCGGGGACCCGGACGGGCCGGCCCGCGCGGGTCGCGCGGCAGGGCCGCGCCCGCGTCAGGCCCGCTCGCGCGCGCCCACCCAGGAAAGGAAAGCCAGCGCCACCAGCACGAAGCCGTAGCCCAGGCTGGTCGCCTGCAGACCGAAAACGCCGACGGCCAGACCGGCCAGGATGGCCGGCACGCTGAAGGCCAGGTAGCTCAGCACGAAGAAGCTGGACATGAGGCCGGCCCGCTCGTGGGGCGAGGCCACCGGCACCAGGCTGCGCACGGCCGCGTTGAAGCTGGCGCCGAAGCCGGCGCCCGCGACCACGGTCCCGCCGAAGAACAGCGCGGCCTCTCGCGCGTAGACGCCCAGCAGGGTGATCGCAATGCCGGCACCGAGCAGCACGGCGCTTGCGCGCAGCACGCGCCGGGCAGGACGCTGGCGCACCCCATAGATCGCCGCGGCGCCCGTCAGCACCAGGGTGGCGATGAGCGCGCCCCCCGCCAGTGGCGTCGCGCGGCCGGTCACGAGGCGGGCCAGCGTCGGCCCGAGGGACAGGTAGAAGCCCCCGAGCGCCCACCCGGCGGTGTTGAGCGGCATGAGCCGCAGCACCAGCGCGCGGGCCGCCGGCGGGACATGCGCGCGCGGAACCAGGGAAGCCCAGGCGCCGGGCCGGGGTGCCACCGTCGCCGGCAGGCGCAGCGCCAGCACAGCCTGGATCACCAGCGCGACCAGCAGAAGCTCGTAGACCAGATGCAGCGGCCGGGGCGCGAACTGCACCAGTACACTGGCGCCCAGCGCGCCCAGCGCCATGCCGATCATGGGCGACAGGCCGTTGAACAGCGCGCCGCGCGCCGGGTCCAGATCGAGCAGCGTCGCGCTCAGCACACTCGTGGCCGTCCCGGTGGCGATGCCCTGCAGCACCCGGGCCGCGATCAGCCAGCCCACCGAATCCGCCTGCCAGAACAGGCCGATGGCGCCAAGCTCCAGCACCAGCGCGCCCAGGATCACGGCCCGTCGGCCCAGGTGGTCGGACAACGCACCGAAGACCAGCAGCGCCACCAGCAGCGCGAAGGCATAGCTGGAGAAGACGACGGTGAGCACCAGCGCCGAGAAGCCCCAGGCGTCCCGATACACGGCGTACAGCGGCGAGGGCGCACTCGACGCGGCCAGGAAGGTGATCACCAGCGTCACGACCAGCGCGAAGGCGGCACGCGGCGGCAGGCGGGCCGGGGCGGCGGGCGCCCTGCAAGCGGGTACGGACATCGATGTCTCCTTTAACGCAAAGATTTTGCGTTTGTGGATTGTGCGCTTGTTGCCTCCCTAACGCAAATTCTTTGCGTTAGCATCGATGGATGGCTTCCTCTCCCACGCTCCCCCGCACCGGGCCGCGCCCCGGCGGCCGCAGCGCGCGCGTGCAGGAGGCGGTTCACCGTGCCGTCCGGGAACTGGCCGCCGAACATGCGCGCGAGGCCCTCACCGTCCCGATGGTGGCCGCACGCGCCGGGGTGACGCCGTCGACCATCTACCGCCGCTGGGGCGATCTGGCCGAACTGCTGGCCGATGTCTCGGTCGAGCGCATGCGGCCCGACGGCGAACCGGCCGACACCGGCGCGCTGCGAGGCGACCTGCTGGCCTGGGCCGAGCAGTACAACGAGGAGATGTCGTCACAGGTCGGCCGCGCGATGCTGCGGGACGTGCTCGGCGTGCAGTCGCCGGATGCCCGTCCCTCGTGCCGCTGCGCGGATTTCATCGCCCTGCAGATCGGCGTGCTCCTCGGCCGTGCGCAGGCACGAGGCGAAGCCGCGCCTGCGGTGGAGCGCGTGATGGACACGCTGGTGGCGCCGCTGCTCTTTCACCTGCTCTTCACGGCGGCACCGGCCACCGGCGTTCAAATCGCTGGCTGGGTGAACGCGAGCCTGGCGGCGGCCGCGCCCTGAACTGTGGCGGGACGGCGTGCGGCTGCCTCCGGGCGACAAACGTCACGCCAGGCCGCCGGCCCGGGATTGCCATCATTTCTGTCACGAATCAACGCCTCATTCGCTGATTAATCTTCGGCCCCGTCTCTAATACAGTGGAGGTCGAGCGTCGGCCCCATGCATCGCGTTGAGCCGACATCCCCGTGCAACCCCTTTGCGGCCCCGCCGCACGCCGAGAACACGCATGACCGAACGCACCACGACCCAGCGCCTTCAGGTGGCCACCGAGCTGTACCGCTTCATCGAAGACCGGGTGCTGCCCGCCGCCGGCCTGTCGAGCGAGGCCTTCTGGAAGGGCTTCGACGCCATCGTCCACGACCTCGCGCCCAAGAACGCCGCGCTGCTCGCCGAGCGCGACCGCCTGCAGTCCGAGATGGACGCCTGGCACAAGGCCCATCCCGGCCCCATCGCCGACATGCCGGCCTATCGCGCCCATCTGGAAAAGATCGGCTACCTGCTGCCGCAGCCCAAGGGCACGAAGGCCACCACCGCCAACGTAGACGCCGAACTGGCCCTGCAGGCCGGCCCGCAACTGGTGGTGCCCATCCTGAACGCGCGCTACGCGCTCAACGCCGCCAACGCGCGCTGGGGCTCGCTGTACGACGCGCTGTACGGCACCGACGCCATTCCCAAGGACGGCGGAGGCGAAGTCGGCAATGGCTACAACCCGGTGCGCGGTGCCAGGGTCATCGCCTTCTCGCGCGAGCTGCTCGACCAAGCCGCACCGCTGGTCAACGGCTCGCACAAGGACGCCACCGGCTACAGCGTGAAGGACGGCCAATTGGTCATCGCCCTGCACAGCAGCAGCACGCACCTGAAGGACCCGTCGGCCTTCGTCGGCTACCAGGGCGACGCGGCGAACCCCTCGTCGGTGCTGCTCAGGCACAACGGCATCCACCTCGACATCCAGATCGACCGCAGCACGCCCATCGGCAAGACCGACGCGGCCGGCGTGGCCGACGTGGTGCTGGAATCGGCCCTGTCCACCATCCTCGACCTGGAAGACTCCGTGGCCGTGGTCGATGCCGAGGACAAGGTGCTGGCGTACGGCAACTGGCTCGGCATCCAGCAGGGCACGCTGACCGAGGAAGTGGCCAAGGGTGGCAAGACCTTCGTGCGCCGCCTGAACCCCGACCGCGTCTACACCGCGCCCGACGGCAAGGGCCAGGTCACGCTGCATGGCCGCTCGCTCATGTTCGTGCGCAACGTGGGCCACCTGATGACCAACCCGGCCATCCTGTGGGGTGAAGGCAAGGAGATTCCCGAGGGCATCATGGACGCGGTCGTCACCACCGCCATCGCCATGGTCGACCTGCAGGGCAAGGGCCAGAACGGCATCCGCAACTCGCGCACCGGCAGCATCTACATCGTCAAGCCCAAGATGCACGGCCCGGCCGAGGTGGCCTTCGCCAACGAGCTCTTCGGCCGCGTCGAGCAGCTGCTGGGCCTGGCGGCCAACACCGTCAAGCTGGGCATCATGGACGAGGAGCGCCGCACCAGCGTCAACCTGCAGGCCTGCATCGCCGCCGCACCGGCGCGCGTGGCCTTCATCAACACCGGCTTCCTGGACCGCACCGGCGACGAGATGCACACCGCCATGCAGGGCGGCCCCATGCTGCGCAAGGGCGACATCAAGGGCACGAAGTGGATCGCCGCCTACGAGCGCAACAACGTGCTCACCGGCCTGAACTGCGGCCTGCGCGGCAAGGCGCAGATCGGCAAGGGCATGTGGGCCATGCCCGACCTGATGGCGGACATGCTCAAGCAGAAGATCGGCCACCCGAAGGCCGGCGCCAACACCGCCTGGGTGCCCTCGCCCACCGCCGCCACGCTGCATGCGCTGCACTACCACCAGGTCAGCGTGGCCGACGTGCAGAAGGAGCTGGAGAAGATCGACGCCGAGGCCGAGCGCGACGCGATCCTGAACGACCTGCTGCAGGTGCCGATCACCGCCACGCCCAACTGGAGCGACGCCGAGAAGCAGCAGGAACTGGACAACAACGTGCAGGGCATCCTGGGCTACGTGGTGCGCTGGATCGACCAGGGCGTGGGCTGCTCCAAGGTGCCCGACATCCACGACGTGGGCCTGATGGAAGACCGCGCCACGCTGCGCATCAGCAGCCAGCACATCGCCAACTGGCTGCTGCACGGCGTGGTGACGAAGGAGCAGGTCAACGCCACCTTCGAGCGCATGGCCGCCGTGGTGGACCAGCAGAACGCCGGCGACCCGCTCTACAAGCCGATGGCCGGCCACTTCGACACCTCCTTCGCCTACAAGGCGGCGCAGGACTTGGTGTTCAAGGGCGTCGAGCAGCCGAGCGGCTACACCGAGCCGCTGCTGCATGCGTGGCGACTGAAGGTGAAGGCGGCGGGCTGAGCCTCACCCGGCATCACGCCTTGTGCTGACAGCGCCCACGGGGCGCTGTTTTTTTTCGTGCGTCGATGGGGGCCCTGCTCCTACACGGGGGTGGGCCCGTACCCACCCGGCAAGGGAGTGGCGCGCCTAGCGTGAAGACTGTTCCGAAGCCAAGACCAGCATGTCGCCGGGCGGCTTGGGAACGGGCATCGGCCATCCGGTGCGCCACATCCAAGGAGACCCTTCATGCAAGACACACGCACCCCGTTCCATCCCCTTCGCCCCATGCTGATCGCCGCCGCGCTGTGCGGCGCCAGCCTCGCGTTCGCGCAGAGCTCCTCGTCGGGCACCATGGGTGGCAGCAGCGGCAGCGGCAGCGGCAGCGGCGCGTCGGGCGGCAGCTCGATGCAGCAATCCGGCAGCGGCTCGGGCAGCAGCAGCACGAACAAGCGTTCGGACAAGCGGGACGACGAGCGCCGGCAGGGCGCGAGCGGCAGTGGCGCGTCCGGCGCCCATTCGGGGACCACCGGTGGCGCGGGCAACAGCAGTGGAGAGCTGGGTCAGCGGGGTGGCAAGGGGCCGACCGGCACCGGCACGGGCGGCCCTGGCGGTCGGGGTGCCGGATCGGGGTCGGGCAGCACGGGCTCTGGGGCAGGAACGAGCGGCAGCGGTTCGATGGGCGGCTCCGGCACGTCCGGTTCGGGCAGCATGGGCTCGGGCTCGGGCTCGGGCTCGGGCTCGGGCTCGGGCTCGGGCTCGGGCGCGGGCTCGGGCTCGGGCAGCATGGGTTCCGGCTCGGGCGGCAGCGGCTCGTCGGGCAGCAGTGGTTCGTCCGGCGGCAGCAGCCGCTGATCGAACACGCGGGGGCGTTGCTGCCCCCGCACCTCACTGGCGGAATCGCCGCCGCGTCAAGCCCAGCGCCAGCCAGAAGGCCGCGATGCCATAGGCGGCCAGCACGCCCAGGTGCAGCAGCGGCTGCGCCGGCCACTGGTCCATGAAGAGCGGCCGCACCAGTGCCACCACATTGGCCAGCGGCAACCAGGCCGCCACCGCCCGCACCACCTCGGGCAACTGCTCCAACGGAAAGAACACGCCCGAGAGGAACATCATGGGCGTCATGAACAGCGTGAAGTAGTAGGTGAAGAAGTCGTAGCCCTTGGCCAGCGCATTGAAGATCAGCGCGATGGACGAGAACACGATGCCCGCGCCCGCCAGGATCACCCAGGCCACCAGCAGCTTGGGGCTGTGGCTGATGCCCAGGCCCAGCATCACCAGCAGGATGGCCGTCACGGTGAACAGCGACTTGAAGCCCGCCCACAGCATCTCGGCGAAGACCACGTCGTCCAGGCCCACCGGCGCATTCATGATGCCGTCCCAGGTCTTCTGCACATGCATGCGCGAGAAGGACGAATACAGCGCCTCGAAGCTGGCCGCATTCATCGCGCTCATGCAGATCGAGCCGCTGGCCAGGAACAGGATGTAGGGCACCGACTCGCCCCCCACCTTGACCTGGCCGACCAGCGCCCCCATGCCGTAGCCGAAGGCCACCAGCCAGATCAGCGGCTCGGCGATGTTGCCGATCAGGCTGGGCACGGCCAGCTTGCGCCACACCAGCAGGTTGCGCAGGAAGACCGGCCACCAGCGGCGCGTGACGGCCGGCGGCGACCAGACGGAAGGCAGGTTCGTGTTGTCGTTCATGGCCTCAACCTCCCTCGCGAATCTGCCGGCCCGTGAGCTTGAGGAACAGGTCCTCCAGATTGGCTGGCCGGTGGAAGGTACGCAGCCCCCCGTGCGCGCCCAGCGCGTCTAGCAGCGGGCGCGCCTCGCGCGTGTAGAAGAAGACGGTCTCGCCGCTCAGCTCGGTGCGCTGCGCCAGTGCACGCAAGGCGGGCGATTCGGCCAGCGCCTGGGCCGAGCCGGCGCTGCCCTGGCCGTAGACCTCGACCACATGCGGCTCCAGGTGCTCGGCGATCAGTTCGCGCGGGCGGCCCTCGGCGATCTTGCGGCCATGGTCCACCACCAGCAGGCGATGGCACAGGCGCTCGGCCTCGTCCATGAAGTGGGTGGTCAGCAGGATGGACTTGCCTTGCTGCAGCAGGGTCTGCAGCCGCTCCCACATCAGGTGACGGGCCTGCGGGTCGAGGCCGGTGGTGGGTTCGTCCAGGATCAGCAGCTTCGGGTCGTTGACCAGCGCCCGCGCCAGCGACAGCCGCCGGCGCATGCCGCCCGACAGCTCGCCCGGCTTGGCATCGGCCTTGTGCGACAGGGCCGCGAAGTCCAGCAGCGATGGCACCTTGGCGGCGAAGTCGCGGCGCGAGAAGCCGAAATAGCGCGCATAGACCACCAGGTTCTCGGCGCAGCTGAAGTCCGGGTCCAGCGAGTCATATTGCGCCACCACGCCCAGTTGCGCCTTGATGGCGCGCGCATCGCGCGGCATGTGCAGGCCGCCCAGCGCCGCGATCTCGCCGGCGTCGGGCGCGGTGAGGCCCAGGCACATCCGGATGGTGGTGGTCTTGCCGGCGCCGTTGGGCCCGATCACGCCCAGGCATTCGCCGGGTGCGATCTCGAAGCTCAGGTCGTCGACGACGGTGGCCTCGCCATAGCGCTTGCGCAGGTGGCGGGCCTGCAGCAACGGCGCGGTCGAGGCGGCGGTGGAGGGGGTCGGATCGGCAGGCACGCGTCATTGTGGCAAAGGCCCATGCCGTCATCGCCCACACGGCGCCTTGGCCGACACGCCCGTAGGCGGGGCGCGAAGGCGGACAATCCGCAGCCCTTCCTCGGCGCTCTTCCGGCCCTTCCTCCCATCGTGTCTTCCTCCCCCACCTACGCCGACCTGGGCCTGCGCCCCGACCTCCTGCAGGCCGTGGCCGAGCAGGGCTATGCCGCCCCCACGCCCATCCAGGCCCTGGCCATTCCCGTGGTGCTGCAGGGCCGCGACCTGCGCGCCATGGCCCACACCGGCTCGGGCAAGACCGCCGCCTTCGTGCTGCCGCTGCTGCAGCGCTGGCACGAGGCGCCGCGCCACCGCTCCCGCCGCGCGCTGCACACGCTGGTGCTGGTGCCCACGCGCGAACTGGCGGCGCAGGTGGCCGACACCGTGGCCGCACTGGCGGCGACGTTGCCCGAGCGGCCGAAGGTGGTGCGCGCCATCGGCGGCGTCTCGATCAACCCGCAGCTGATGGCCCTGCGCGGCGGCGCGGACCTGGTGATCGGCACGCCCGGCCGCGTGCTCGACCTGGCGCGCCACAACGCGCTGCGCCTTTCGGACTGCGCCGTGCTGGTGCTGGACGAGGCCGACCGCCTGCTGGAGCTGGGCTTCGCCGAAGAGCTGCAGGCCATCCTCGACGCGCTGCCGGCGCAGCGGCAGAACCTGCTGTTCTCGGCCACTTTCGCGCCGCGCACGGTGCAGTTGGCCGATGCGCTGCTGCACGACCCCGTGGCCGTGACGGCGCCCGCGCCGGTGGCCGAGCTGCCGCAGATCGCCCAGCGCGCCATCGCGGTCGACGAGGGCCGACGCACCGCGCTGCTGCGCCACCTGATCGCCACCGAAGCCTGGCCGCAGGTGCTGGTGTTCGTGGCCACCAAGCATGCCTGCGAAACCGTGGCCGACAAGCTGCGCAAGGGCGGCCTCACGGCCGAGCCGCTGCACGGCATGCTGGGCCAGGGCAAGCGCACACAGGTGCTGGCCGACTTCAAGGCCGGCCGGCTGCAGGTGCTGGTGGCCACCGACCTGGCGGCGCGCGGCATCGACATCGCGCAGCTGCCGGCGGTGGTCAACCACGACCTGGCCCGCTCGCCCACCGACCATGTGCACCGCATCGGTCGCACCGGCCGCGCCGGCGCCAGCGGCGTGGCCGTGAGCTTCGTGCCCGCCGCGGCCGAGGCGCACTTCCGCCTGATCGAGAAGCGCCAGGGCCTGCGCGTGCCGCGTGAGCAGATCGCGGGCTTCGAGCCGCAGGAGACGGCGCCGGCCGACGCGCCGGCGGCCGGTGGCGGCATCAAGGGCAAGCGGCCGAACAAGAAGGACAAGCTGCGCGCCGCCGCGGCCAAGGCGAGCGGCTCGGCCGCAGCGTCCGACGGCTCGCAGGACCCGCAGCCATGACGCTGGACTACCTGCTCTTCGACCACAGCGAAGGCGACGACGACACCAGCCTGTTCGAGGCGCTGGCCACTGTCGGCCCCGAGCGCGAGGCCGCCGTGCGTGCCGAGATCGAGACGGTGATGGACTGGGCCGCGCGCCGCTTCCGTGGCCGTCGCAGCCCGGTGGAGGAGGGCGGCGACTGGGACGCCGACCTGGAGGAGCGGCAGGAGGGCCCGGCGCTGCGCAGCTTCCGCCTGTCGATCACGGGCAGCGCCGCCTTTGCAGAAGCCTTCATAGCCGAGTTCGGTGGCGCCGTGAACTGAGAAGGGGTGAGCGAGCCCGCCACGTCGGATTCATTCGCACCTTCCGAGAGCCTGAGCCTTCATCCGCCGGGCGGCTATGGCGCCTGCGCGGCGCTCACAGCCGAAGCCCGTCGAAGGCTTTCTTCATCCATTCGACGAACGCCCGGGTGCGGGCCGGCAGATGACGCGCATGCGGGTAGATCACGCTCACGGGCCGCGGCGCAGGCTCGAAGTCTTCCAGCACGAGCTGCAGGCGCCCATCCCGCACATGGCCCAGCACCTGGTAGGAGAAGAAGCGGCCGAAGCCCATGCCCGCGG
Organism: uncultured Pseudacidovorax sp.; assembly: GCF_913773995.1. Lineage (GTDB taxonomy): Bacteria > Pseudomonadota > Gammaproteobacteria > Burkholderiales > Burkholderiaceae_C > Xenophilus. Next base: position 76,887 of record NZ_CAJYES010000110.1, on the reverse strand, counting down.
CACAGGCCTCCACGGCCGGTGCGATGTGGTTGAAGGCCAGCCGCACGTCGAGCGGGACCTGCATCGGCACGCGCCGGTCCGGCACGTCGAAGGACCAGTGGGGCGCACCGTCGAGCTGGCCGAGCACCGCCGGCGCGTTCGCCAGATCGCGCGGATGCCGGGGGACGCCGCGCTCGCGCAGCAGCGCCGGGCTGGCAGCGACCACGCGCCGGATGCTGCCGAGCTGCTGCGCCACCAGTGACGAATCCTCGAGCCGGCTGATGCGGATGCCGACGTCGATGCCCTCTTCCACCAGGTTCACCGGCCGGTCGTGCAACAACACGCGGCAGCGCACCTGCGGATGCGCGCGCATGAAGCCGACGATGGCGGGCGCGACGTACATGTGGCCGAACAGCACCGGCGCCGTGACCGTGAGCTGGCCGGCTGCTTCGCCCGCCTCCTGCGTCAGTGCGCGGTCGGCGGCATCGGCGGCGGCCAGTACCTCGCGCGCGCTGTCGAGGTAGCGGCGGCCGTCCTCGGTCAGCGCGACACGCCGCGTGCTGCGCTGGAAGAGCCGCACGCCCAGGTGCGCCTCCAGCGCGGCCAGCGTACGCACCACCGCCGGCAGGGAGCTGCCGAGCACATCCGCGGCCCGCGTCAGGCTCCCCTGCTCCGCGATGCGCACGAACACCTGCATGGCCTTGAGTCGATCCATGCGGCGATTACACCGGAAATCGGAGCAATGTCCTCCGTGGATTCGCATTGATCCGTCCGCCGTATCGAAAAACAATGGGCGCATGCCTGAACACACCCCCGCCTCCGAGCCGGCCTCGGCCGTCCCTGCCCTCGTGCTCCACGATGCCCCGCTGTCGGGCCATGCGCATCGCGTGCGCCTGTTCCTGTCGCTGCTGGGCCTGCCCTGGCACAGCCAGGTCGTGGACCTGAAGGCCGGCGAGCACAAGCGTCCGGCCTTCCTGGCGATGAACCGCTTCGGCCAGGTGCCCGTGCTGCAGGACGGCGACGTGGTGCTGGCGGACTCCAACGCAATCCTCGTGTACCTCAACGCCCGGTATGCGCCCGATCCGACGCTATGGCTGCCGGCCGATCCGGTGGGCGCAGCCCAGGTGCAGCGCTGGCTGTCGCTGGCGGCGGGGCCCCTGGCATTCGGCCCGGCCGCCGCGCGTATCGCCCTGCTGATGGGCCGTCCCAAGGACGACGCCGCGGTGGCCCGGGCCCATGCCCTGCTGCAGGTGATGGACGCCCATCTGGCCACGCAGGACTTCCTGGCCGCCGCCCGTCCCACGTTGGCAGACGTCGCCCACTATGCCTATGTGGCCCTCGCGCCCGAAGGGCATGTGGCGCTGGACGACTACCCGCAGGTGCGGGGCTGGCTGGCCCGCATCGAGGGCCTGCCGGGCTTCCTGCCCATGCCGCGCTCGCGCATCGGCCTGCTGGCTTGAACAGCTGGAGTAGCACACCATGACCTTCCACGACGGCGAGATCGCCCTGCAACGCCAGGAGGGCGTCGATGCCCAGCTCGGCGCCCTGGGCCCGCGTGTGATCCGCGATCACATGCCGCAGCAGCACCGCGACTTCTTCGCGCAGTTGCCCTTCGTGGTGGTGGGCAGCCTGGACGAGCACCGACGCCCGTGGGCCAGCGTGCTGACAGGCTCGCCGGGCTTCATGCATTCGCCCGATCCGCGCCGCCTGCGCATCGACGCCCTGCCCGATGCCGCCGACCCGCTGGCGGCGGCACTGCGGCCGGACGCGCCGCTGGGCCTGCTCGGCATCGAGCCGCACACGCGGCGGCGCAACCGGCTCAACGGCCGAGTGACTGCCGTCGATGCCGCGGGCTTCGAGCTGGCCGTGGGCCAGAGCTTCGGCAATTGCCCGCGCTACATCCAGGCCCGTGAAGCGTCGCCGCACACCGTTGCGCACACGCCGCCCGCGGCCGAGGCGCTGACCGGCCTCGACGAGGCCGCCCGCGCGCTGATCGCCCTGGCCGACACCCTGTTCATCGCCAGCGCGCATCCGCATGCCACCGACCCCACCCGGCCCGCGGAGGGCGTGGATGTGTCCCACCGCGGCGGCCGGCCGGGCTTCGTGCAGGTGGCGGCGGACGGCACCCTCGCGGTGCCGGACTTCGACGGCAACCGCTTCTTCAACACCCTGGGCAACCTTCTGCTGCACCCGTGGGCCGGGCTGCTCTTCGTGGACTTCGAACGGGGCGACCTGCTGCAGCTGTCGGCGCGCGCGCAGGTGCTGACGGGTACGCCCGAGGCGCTGGGCTTCGAGGGTGTCGACCGCGTGCTGCGCCTGCAGATCGTCAGCGGCTGGCGCCGACGCGGGGCGCTGCCACTGCGCTGGAGCGCCGCCCAGCCTTCGCCGTACCTGGAAGGCACGGGCCACTGGCTCGCACCCGCAGCCTGAACCGGCTGGCTGCTACTGGAACGCCACCTCCGCAAAGCTGCGCAGCTTGCGGCTGTGCAGCCGCGTGGTGCCTTCGGCGCGCAGGATGTCGATGGCCTTCATGCCGATGCGCAGGTGCTGCTCCACCCGCTCGCGGTAGAAGTGGTTGGCCATGCCGGGCAGTTTGATCTCGCCGTGCAGCGGCTTGTCGCTCACGCACAGCAGGGTGCCGTAGGGCACGCGGAAGCGGAAGCCGTTGGCCGCGATGGTGGCGCTTTCCATGTCCAGCGCCACGGCGCGGCTCTGGCTGAAGCGGCGCTGCGGCTCGTTGCCCGGAAGCAGCTCCCAGTTGCGGTTGTCGGTGGTGGCCACGGTGCCGGTGCGCATGATGGCCTTGAGCTCGGCGCCGCTGCAGCCGGTGACCTCGGCCACGGCCTGCTCCAGCGCCAGCTGGATCTCGGACAGCGCGGGAATGGGCACCCACAGCGGCAACTCCTCGTCCAGCACATGGTCCTCGCGCACATAGGCATGGGCCAGCACGTAGTCGCCGAGTTGCTGCGTGTTGCGCAGGCCGGCGCAGTGGCCCAGCATCATCCAGGCGTGCGGGCGCAGCACCGCGATGTGGTCGGTGATGTTCTTGGCATTGGCCGGACCCACGCCGATGTTGACCATGGTGATGCCGCTGCGATCAGCGCGCACCAGGTGGTAGGCCGGCATCTGCGGCAGCCGCCCGGGCGGCGTGCCCTGCAAGGCGCCGATGCGCTCGGCCAGGTCGCCCGACTGCTCGGGCGTGAGGCCGCGACGGCGCGTGACCACGTTGCCGGGCTCGACGAAGGCGATGTACTCGCCCGCCTCGTCGTCCATCGCCTCGTGGCCCAGGCGCACGAACTCGTCGATGTAGAACTGGTAGTTGGTGAACAGCACGAAGTTCTGGAACCACTCCGGCGCCGTGCCCGTGTAGTGGCGCAGGCGCTGCAGCGAATAGTCCACCCGCGCGGCGGTGAACAGCGACAGCGGCTCGGCCTCGCCCGGCCGCGTGATGTGCGTGCCGTTGGCGATGCCGTCGTCCATCGCGCCCAGGTCGGGCAGGTCGAACACATCGCGCATCAGGGCGCGGCGCTCGGCGCTCATGCTGCCCTCGATGTGCTCGTTCTCGGCGAAGGAGAAGTGGATCGGGATCGGCTCGCTGCCGGTGCCGATCTCCAGCTCGATCTGGTGGTTGGCGAGGATCAGCCGGAACTGCTCGCGGTAGTAGCGGGCGAACAGATCGGGCCGGCTCAGCGTGGTTTCGTAGCGCCCCGGGCCGGCCACGAAGCCGTAGCTCAGGCCCGAGGTGGCGGGCGTGGCGTAGCGGGTGTTGGTGTGGGTGTGCACCCGCACGAAGGGGTAGCAGGCCCGCACCCGGCCGGGCAGCGTCTCGCCGGCCACGAAGCGCTGCATCGACTCGCGCAGGTGCGCCAGGCCCTCCTGGTAGATGCGCTGCACCTGGGCCAGCGCCGCGTCGGGGTCGGTGAAGCGGGTGGGGGCGATGAAAGGCGGCATGTAGGGCATGCGGGCATTTTGCAATGTGCATGCCTGCGCTCCATGACGCTTCCGTGGCCTGCGGTCGCCGACGTCCGGCGCGCGGCCCGGCGCACCCTCAGCCGACCGTCGGCTCCCGCATCGTCACGAACTCCTCCGCCGCCGTCGGATGGATGCCGATGGTGCGGTCGAAGTCGGCCTTGGTGGCGCCGGCGCGCATGGCCACGGCGAAGCCCTGCACGATCTCGCCGGCATCGGCGCCCACCATGTGCAGGCCCACCACACGGTCGCTCTTCGCGTCGACCACCAGCTTCATGAAGCAGCGCTCGCCGCGGCCCGAGAGCGTGTGGCGCAGCGGCTTGAATTCGCTGTTGAAGATGCGCACCTCGCCGAACTTCGTGCGCGCCTCCATCTCGGTGTAGCCGCAGGTGCCCACGCTGGGGTGGGTGAAGACGGCGGTCGGGATGTACTCGTAGTCCAGGGTGCGGCGGCCTTCGCCGAACAGGCGATCCACCACCACCATGGCCTCAGCCAGCGCCACCGGCGTGAGCTGCAGGCGGGTCGAGACGTCGCCGATGGCCAGCACCGAGGGCAGGCTGCTGCGGTACTCGGCATCGACCACCACGGCACCGCGTTCGTCGAGCTTGACGCCCGCTTCCTCCAGACCCATGCCGGCCGTGAGCGGCCGGCGGCCCGTGGCCACCAGCACCACATCGGCCGCCAGGCGCTGGCCGCGCGCCAGCGTGGCGACGATCTCGCCGCCCTCGCCCTTCGTGAAGGAAGCGGCCTCCTGGTTCATGCGCAGGTCGATGCCAGCGCGGCCCATCTCGCGGGCCAGGAACTCGCGCACGTCATGGTCGAAGCCGTTGAGGATGTGGGCGCCACGGTGCAGCAGCGTCACCTCCGCGCCCAGGCCGCGGAAGATGGAGGCGAACTCGCAGCCGATGTAGCCGCCGCCGATCACCATCAGCCGGCGTGGAAAGGCCGGCAGGTCGAACATGGCGTCGGACACCTTCACCAGCTCCTTGCCAGGCACGTCGGGCAGGAAGGGCGCGCCACCGGTGGCGATCAGCACATGGCGCGCGGTGTGGCGCTTGCCCTCGATCTGCACCGTGTGGCCGTCCACCAGCTGCGCCCAGCCGCGCAGCAGCGTGACCCGGGCGCCGTCGAGCAGGCCCTGGTAGACGCCGTTGAGCCGGTGGATCTCCTTGGCACGCGCCGTCTTGAGCCGGCCCCAGTCGAAGCGCGGCGCGCTATCGATGTGCCATCCATAGCCCGGCGCCTCCTCGAAGGCCTCGGCATAGCCGGCCGCGTAGCTGTAGAGCTTCTTGGGAATGCAGCCCACGTTGACGCAGGTGCCGCCCAGTTCGGCGCATTCGGCCAGGGCCACACGGGCGCCCCGCTGGCCGGCCATGCGGGCTGCGCGCACGCCCGCGCTGCCGCCACCGATGACGAAGAGGTCGAAGTCGAAGGAAGGGGTGGACGAGGCCATGCGGCGCGTCTCCAGGGTTGCAGGAGGCGCCACTGTAGCCAAGGCGGGCGTTGGCTATTGCTGCAGCGGCCCGCCGTACCAGATCTGCGGCGTGTCCTGCCGGCTGGCGGGGCGCTGCGGTGCGGCCTCGGGCGCGTTGCCCCAGGGGGCGTAGCGGCTGTCCTCGTAGATCACCACGGGCGGCCGGTGCGGGTGCCAGTGCGGCGGCGGAGACGGCACCACCGCCGGTGGCGGCTGCTGCGTGTTGAAGTCCGCCCCCTGTTGGATCGCCCGCATCGACGGCGTGTTGGCATAGCGCTGCTGCTGGGCGCGCTCGAAGGGCCCGGGCTTGCGGGTGTCGGTGCTCTGCGCGGTGGCGAGCGTGGCGCCCCCGGCCATGAGGACGGCCAGCAGCGCAGGCATGAGAGGTCGGCAGGGGCGGTTCGGCATGGTGGGCTTTCAACGCGCGGCAGGCGCAAGGCGTTGGCGGGAAAGGACCGCGACGGCGCGGTCCGCGGGCTTGGAGGAACAATAGCAGCCGCCCTTTTTCCGGACTGCCCACCATGACCCAAGCCCCTGCCTCCCACGATGACAACCAGCCCCGCCCCGCCGAGGGCTATGCGGGCGACGTGACGCCCGAACTGGCCGCCCGCTGGATGACCACCGGCCAGGCCGTGCTGGTGGACGTGCGCACCGACGCCGAGCGCGAATGGGTGGGCTTCGTCCCAGGTGCCGTGGCCGTGGCCTGGAAGCAGTGGCCCGGCATGGCGATGAACGCCGGCTTCGACGAGGCCCTGCGCGCGGCCGTGCCGCCCGGCGGCAAGGTGGTGCTACTGTGCCGCAGCGGCGTGCGCTCCGTGGCGGCGGCCCGGCGCGCCACCGAGCTGGGCATCGAGGCCTACAACATCCTCGAAGGCTTCGAGGGGGACCCGGACACGGACGGCCACCGGGGCCTAAAGGGCGGCTGGCGCAAGCGTGGGCTGCCCTGGCGGCAGAACTAGGCCCGCACGTCGCGGCGGGCACGGGGCGTGCTCACGCGACAGTCCCGGCCGCTTTTCCGTCCGAAACACGACAAACGCCATGAACGCCCCCGCCCGCGACATCTACACCGAACCCCGCGACGTCGATCTCCACACCCTGGCCAACCTGGGACCGCTCGGTCCCATGGCGGGCGTTTGGGAAGGCGCCCGCGGCCTGGACGTCAAGCCCAAGGCCGAAGGCCCCAAGAAGCAGGCCTTCGTCGAGCGCATCAGCCTGCAGCCCATCGACCCGGTGACCAACGGGCCCCAGCTGCTCTACGGCCTGCGCTACCACACGCACATCACCAAGCCCGATCAGGTCAAGACCTACCACGAGCAAGTGGGCTACTGGCTGTGGGAGCCCGCCACCGGCTGCGTGATGCACACCCTGACCATCCCGCGCGGCCAGGTGGCGATGGCGGCCGGCACCGTGGCCGCCGATGCGCGCAGCTTCGAGCTGGTCGCGACGCAGGGGCTGGAGACCTGGGGCATCTGCTCCGCGCCCTTCCTGCAGGAAGCCTTCCGCACCACCGAATTCCGCATCAAGGTGACGATCAACGACGACGGCACCTGGGGCTACGAGGAAGACACGGTGCTGCAGATCCTGGGTCAGACGGAGCCCTTCCACCACACCGACCGCAACCTGCTGCGCCGGGTGGAAGCGCCCACGCCCAATCCGCTGGTGCGCTGAGGCACCGCCGCCGGTTCAGGAGAACGCGACGAAGCGCTCGCGCACGTAGCGGCCCTGCTCCAGCACGTCCACGACGGCGGCCGCCAGGTCGGCGGCGGTGATACCGGCCAGCTGGCCGTCCTTCATCGGCACGGCGTCGCCGCCGAACTGGTAGCGGCCCGTGCGCTCGCCGGGCGCCAGCATGGGCGCGGGCGAGACGAAGGTCCAGTCGAGCGCGCCCTCTTCCTTCTGCAGCCGCGTGAGTTCGTCGCGCGCCGCCTGGGCGCCCGGCACCACGTTGGCCGGCACGTGGTTCTTGAATTCCGGCGTGTCCACCAGCTGCACGCCGGGCGCCACGAACAGGCTGCCCGCGCCGCCGACGGCGATCAGGCGCTTCACGCCCGCCTGGCTGGCACCTTGGGCGACAGCCTTGCTGCCGGCCAGGAACTGGTTGTACAGGTCGGGATGCTCCCAGCCCGGGTTGAAGGCGCTGACGATGGCGTCGGTGCCGGCCACGGCCTTGGCGACCTGGGCGGCATCCAGCACATCGGCCTGGACCACCGTGAGCCCGGCGCGCGCGGCCAGCTTGGACGGCGTACGCGCCAGCGCGCGCACCTGGTGACCGCGGGCGAGCAGTTCTTCGAGCAGGGCGGCACCGACGAAGCCGGTGCCACCGATCAGGGCGACGTTCATGGTTGTTCCTTTCCTGGCGCGGAGCCCGCACCGTGTGTGATGACGATGCCCCATAGGTTATGGACTTCACGATCAGCCCAGAAGTCTGAGAATCCAGACAATTTCATTCAGCCCAGCTTCACAATGGACGACCTCAAGCGGCTCGCGCTCTTCGCCGAGGTGGTGCGCAGCGGCTCCTTCAGCGCCGCCGCCCGCCGCCTGCGCGTGAGCACCTCGGCCGTGAGCCAGCAGCTGCGCGCGCTGGAGCAGGCCCACGGCGTCACCCTGCTCCACCGCACCACGCGCAAGCTGGCGCTCACCGATGCCGGCGCGCGCTTTGCGGCCCACTGCCAGCGCATGGTCGAGGCGGCCGAACTGGCCCGCGCCCAGCTGGCACTGGCGCGCGAGGCCCCGGAAGGCGAACTGCGCGTGTCGGCGCCCGTGGGCTTTGCCCGGCATCTGGCGCCCGCGCTGGCGCCGCTGCTGGCGGCCCATGCCGCGCTGCAGCTGCGGCTGCAGGTGGACGACGCCATGATCGACCTGGTGGACGCGCGCATCGACCTGGCCCTGCGCGCCGGCCGGCTGCCCGATTCGGGCTGGGCGGCACGGCGGCTGTGCGACTTCCAGAGCCTGATCTGCGCCGCGCCGGCCTACCTGGCCGCGGCCGGCGTGCCGCACACGCCGGCGGACCTGCCCGCGCACCAGTGGGTGGGCGCCCCGCGCGACGGCCGCACGCTGGCACTCGCCCTCACCGGCCCGGCCGGTGCCGTGGCCGAGCACACCCTGCCCGTGCGCGTGACCAGCAACAACCAGCTCAGCCTGCACCAGATGGCCGCCAGCGGCCTGGGCCTGGTGCTGGCGGTTCGGGCGGATGTGGAGGACGACCTGCAGGCCGGCCGCCTGGTGCCCGTGCTGCCGCAATGGCAGCCGCCCGCCCTGCCCGTCTGGGCCGTGACGCCGCAGCGCGACGGCCAGCCGGCCAAGGTGCGCCATGCCATCGAGGCCATCGCCACGCACCTGCGCGCGCTGCCGGGCGTGCGCGACGCCGGTGCGGCGGCTGTCGCGCCGCTCAGCGCGGCATGACGAGGTCGTCCAGCTCGCGATAGTCGGGCAGCGTGGTGTCGATGGCGCGGCCGGCGCGGATCACCGCCCGGTCGAAGGGCGCGCGGGCCAGCAGCTCGGAATAGCTGCGTGCGCGCAGCACCGTCAGGTCGGCTGGGTTGCCCACGCGCAGTTGCCCAAAGCCGTCCAGGCCCATGATCTGCGCCGGCGTGGCGCTGGCGGCGCGGACCCAGTCCGCGAAGGGATGGTCCAGGTGCAGGATCTTCACCGCCTGGGTGTAGGTGTCCAGCATGTCGTGGTCGCCGTAGGCATAGAACGGGTCGCGACAGTTGTCGCCGGCCACGGCCACCGGCACGCCGGCCGCCTTGAGTTCGTGCATGACCGTCACGCCCCGCCAGCGCGGCGTGCGCGTGGCCTCCACGCTGCGGTCCTGCAGGTACATGTTGACCGTGGGCAGGCTGACGATGGCGATGCCGGCCTCGCGGCAGGCGGCGATGGTCTCGGCGATGAACTCGTCGGTCTGCAGGGCCAGCGATGTGCAGTGCCCGCACAGGATGCGGCCCTTGAAGCCCTGCGCCAGTGCCACCTTCGCGATGCGGATCAGCGAACGCGCCCGCGGGTCGGTGGATTCGTCCACGTGCAGGTCCACGTCCAGGCCGCGCTCGGTGGCCAGCGTCAGAAGCCGTGCGATGCCTTCGTCGATCTCGGGCGGCGTGGTCTCGGCCGGGTGGCGCTGCGACTTGGTCACGCAACCCAGGTTGCCGCCGCTCTCGGCCACGACGTTGGCCAGGTGCACGCCCTCCTCGCCCAGGAAGATGTCCACCGGCGCGATGGACGACACCTGCAGCGCGATGCGCCCGGCCCAGCGCTCGCGCATCTCGCGGAACACCGGGAAGGAAATGTCGGCCTGCGGCGCCAGCGAATCGAGGTGCGTGCGGATGGCCGACACGCCCTTGGCATAGGCCGTGCGCAGCGCGAAGTCCATGCGCCGGCGCACATCCTCGGCATGCCAGTTCTTCGTGCGGTCTTCCATCGTCGCGCGCGAGGCGCCCGCGCCGTCGCCGGTGGGGTTGGCCTTGCGCGGCCAGATGTGGCCCTTGTCCAGGTGCGTGTGCAGGTCGACGAAGCAGGGCAGCGCCAGCGAGTCGTCCAGGTGCGGCCCGCGCTCGGGCGCCAGGCTGCCGGCGGGCGCGATGGCGGCGATGCGGCCGGCCTCGATGGCCAGGTCCAGCGCCACCAGGTCGCCGTCGCCCGCGGGCGCGAGGCGGTCGGCCGCCGGGTCGTCGATCAGGCAGCGCGGCGCGCGCACCTGGCGCAAGGCATAGGTGCCGCCCTCGGGCGGCAGGAAGAAGGCGTGGGTCATGGGCAGGAAAGAAGTCAGGCCGTACGCTTTCCGCCGACGAACTGCATCGTGTAGGCGGACTTCACGTCCAGCCCCGGCGCCAGCGCACCCGCGGCGACCATCGCATCGTAGAAGCGTTGCCAGCGCACCGCGCTCATCGCGCCGATGCCCCCGGCGGCCTGTGCCTCAGGCGTCTCGACGATGCCGTACTGGCGCATGGCGCCGATGGCATAGGCGATGACGTCGTCGCCCATCTGCGGGTTGTGCTTCTTGATGAGTGCATTGCCCGGCGCGGGGTCGCCGTTCAGGTAGCTCTTCCAGCCCTTGGCTGTGGCATCGACGAAGCGCTGCACCAGCTCCGGCTGCTCCTTGACCATCTTGGGCGTGGCCATCGCCACGCTGGCGTAATTGTCGAAGCCCTGGTCGGCCAGCAGGTGCACCACCGGTTCCACGCCGGACTTGCGGGCGTTGAAGGGCTCGCTGGTCAGGTAGCCCTGCACCGTGGACTGCTTGTCCACCAGCCAGGGCGCGAGGCTGAAGGCATAGGGCTTGAGCTGGTCGTCGGTCAGGCCGTACTTGGCCTTGAGCCACAGCCAGTAGGTCTGGCGCCCGGTCGTGGCCACGAACAGCGGCTTGCCCTTGAGGCCGGCCAGCGTGTCGCTGCCGGTGCCGGGGTGCGACATCAGCACCCGCGGGTCCTTCTGGAAAAAGGCGGCGACGGCCACGGCGGGCAGCTTGTCCTTGGCATAGGCGAAGGCGCGGAAGCCGTCGGCCTCGGCGAAGTCGGAACTGCCGGCCATGAACAGCTGCACCGTGTTGACCTGCGGGCCGCCGGGGCGGATCTCCACCTCCAGGCCATGCTCCTTGTAGATGCCGGTGGTGGCGGCCTGGTACATGCCGCCATGTTCGGCCTGGGCCAACCAGCCGGTCTGGAAGCTCACCTTGGTCAGGCCCTGCGCATTGGCACGCGGCAGGAAAGCGGGCATGCCGGAGACGAGCGCCGCGCCGCCGAGGGCGGCCAGGGTCTTGCGGCGGGTGAGATGGTGGGCGGTGTTCATTGGGAAGTTCCTCGGGCGGAGATGGTGGGGCCTGACAGGGAGATCGGGATAGATGGGCAACCCACCGACCGTTCGGGCTGAGCTTGGCGAAGCCCTGCGCAGCGCTTCGACAAGCTCAGCGTGAACGGATCGAGGGCGTGCACATGTCGATGGAGCCGGGGTCGATGAGGCAGACGTCGATGACTGACTTACACGTCAGCGCGCTCCTCGGCCTCTGCCCGCCTGAACCGCCAGCCGGCGCTGGGCAGATCGCCGCCGGTGCTCTCGCGGGCCGCCGCCTCGTCGAAGCGCAGCTTGCCGGGGTTCATGAGGCCGTGCGGATCCATGGCCTGCTTGAAGGCGCGGTCCTCGGCGTCGACGGACTTCATGCCGCCCTCCTTCACCAGGAAGGTGTGGTTGTTGGCCACCATGGCGCCGTCCTCGGCCATGCCGCGCATGACCTCCGCGAGGTGTTCGTCGCCCTCGTAGCGAAAGAACGGCGAGCCCTGGAAGCTCAGCTTGCCGTCGAAGCGCTTGGCCTCGAAGTGCATGCCCAGCAGATGGCCGAAGCGGCGATGGCTGCGGCGGATGGCGCCCACCAGGTCCGGGTCGAGGTACAGGCCCACGTTGCTGACCACCTCGGGATGGTCGCGGTTCACATGCAGGCGGGTGTGGCCCCAGGCCAGCTCGTAGATCGGCACGCGGTACGGGCCCTGGCCCTCGGCCGCCACACTGGCGAGCTGGCCGCCGAATTCGGCCACCAGCGCCTCGAAGGCTTCCATGAAGGGCTCGGCGACCATGGCCAGCACCATGCCGTCGTTGTCCACGCCGCCCAGGTCCTTGAGCATGCGCATCATGCGCCAGATGGGGCCGCCCAGCACACTGACCAGCTTCTTGACGATGCCGTCGGAGGTGGAGAGCGCATGCGCGAATTCCACCGCCGTCATGAATTCGGGGAACACCACCACCGCCTCGCGCCAGGCCCAGGCCGGCGCCAGCGGCATCTCGATGGCGGTGATGATGCCGTTGCTGCCGTAGGCATGGTGCACGCGGTTGACCGCATCGCCGCGCAGCTGCACGGTGCGCGGCTCTTCTTCCACGCTCACCACTTCGAGGCCGAGGATGTTGCCGCGGTCGCGCAGGATGCCCCAGGCGCAGCTGCCCACACCGGCATGGCCGCCGCCGACGAAGCCACCCAGCGTGGCCACCCGTTTGGTGGAGGGATGGATGCGCAGCTCCCAGCCGCCGGGCCGTGTGGCCTCGTCGATGGCCGCCATGCGGGCGCCGGGCTCGGCGCGCACGCAGGCGCCCTCGGTGCCCAGCACGCGGTCGAGCGCGGTCATGTCGACCATCGCGCCACCGGCGAGCGGAATGCCCTGGCCGAAGTTGCAGGTGCCGGCGCCACGCATCACCAGCGGCATGCGGGTGCGCGCCGCAGCCGAGGCCACGCGCAGCACGTCCGCACGGTCACGCGGCTGTACCAGCACGTCGGCCACATGGCGCAGCGCGTCGTCCTTCATCACGGGGCTGAAGTTGGCCGTCATGTCGCGGCTCTTGCGCCGGACGACGTCGGGATCGGAAATGGCGGGCACATCGCCCAGCGCGGCCAGGAAGGCGGCGGTGTCATGCATGCGTGGCTTCTCCACAAACAGTCGGTTGAGGTTGTGGCGCCGTCGCTGCGGGGCGGTTCAAGTCGCCGATGGCCATCTGCGTGCGGATGCACGGATCTGGCGCACGGACCCTGGGCTGGACACGTCGTCAGGTCAATTCGAGCAAAGAGCGTGCCACTGCGTGCATATGCACGCAGTCCGCTTGCAGACACGGGCACCGCGGCTACATTGGCGAGGCCGCGACCGGAGGCGCGGCCCCATGGAACTCGAAGACCACATCTTCTTTCTCTGCACCCAGGTGGTGTACCGGCGCGACCGCGCCCTGCAGGACGTGCTGCGCCCCTACGACCTGCTGACCACCGAATGGAGAACATTGGGCACCCTGCACAGCCGCGGCCCCATCGCCATGCAGGAACTGGCGCAGTGGACGGCCTACGAGCGAACCCGGCTCACGCGCATGCTGCATGGCCTCGAAGAACGCGGGCTGGTGTCCCGGGGCGGTGCCGAGCACGACGGCCGGGCGGTGATGGTCAATATCTCGGCAAAGGGCCGGCGCCTCTACGCCCGGGCCGAGAAGGCGGTGAGCGCCCTCACCGACGAGATCCTCTCGGTCTGCGCGCCGGCCGAAGTGGAGCGCATGCGCGCTGCGCTCCAGGCCATGCGCGAGCGGCTGATCGACATGGGGTATTGATCCGCGGGCCCCGATACCCGTCGACCTGTCCGACACGGGTTGCGGCCTCTGGCCGATGGGGCCCGGCGCGCAGGAACCTAGGGTGAACCCTTCGTACTCCGACCCACACACGAAAGGAACACCCATGACCGACTCGCTCAAGGACCTCAAGGTCGCCGTCCTCGTTGCCGACGGTTTCGAACAGGTGGAAATGACAGAGCCTCGCAAGGCGCTGGACCAGGCGGGCGCGAAGACGCAGATCGTCTCGCCCATGAAGGGCCAGGTGCAGGGCTGGAATCACCACGACAAGGCCGACAAGTTCCCGGTCGATGTGGCGCTGGATGGCGTCAAGGCCGATGAATTCGACGCGCTGCTGCTGCCCGGGGGCGTGGTGAACCCCGACGCCCTGCGACTCGAGCCGAAGGCCATCGCACTGATCAAGGCCTTTGCCGACGCAGGAAAGCCCATCGCCGCCATCTGCCACGGCCCCTGGACGCTGATCGACGCTGGCGCCGTGAAGGGCAAGCAGATGACGTCCTGGCCGTCGTTGAAGAACGATCTGTCCAATGCGGGCGCGCGCTGGGTCGACCAGGAGGCCGTCGTCGACGGCCAACTGCTCACGAGCCGCAATCCCAAGGACATTCCGGCCTTCAACCGGGAGATGGTGAAGCTGTTCGCGGGCGCCACGGCGCACGCCTGAAGCCCAAGCGGAAAGGACTGGTTGCCGTTCGACGGGAATCATTTCCACCCCGTTCGCCCTGAGTAGCTCACCCGTTCGCCCTGAGCTTGTCGAAGGGCTAGGGTCCGCACGCGCCCCCGCTTCGACAGGTTCAGCCCGAACGGCCTGGGGCAAGCGGCGCACGATGGTGTTTCCGGGCGCCCTCCGGCCTCAGCAAGGCCGCCTGGCGAACATCGGGCGGCCTTTGTGCATTCATTCGTAGCTGCGCGCGTCCTCGATGACCTTGCCGTCGTTGGGCAGGCTGCCGGGCGGCTGAACGAATATGTCGCCGCGCAGCTTGGTCACCTCTCGGATGGCTGCCGCCAGTCGCTCCTGCAGCCCTTCGGACGCCTGGTTGCATTCCACCTTGAGCGTCATGCGGTCATCGCCCGTGGCGCCCTCCACCACCAGCCGTGCGCGACCGATCTCGGGAAAGCGCCGCGCGATCTCGGCCACCTGCCCCGGGTGCACGAACATGCCGCGGATCTTGGTGGTCTGGTCGGCCCGGCCCATCCAGCCTTTGATGCGTCGATTGGTTCGCCCCGTCGGACAGCGTCCGGCCATGACCGCCGACAGATCGCCCGTGCCGAAGCGCACCAACGGATAGTCGGTATTGAAGGTGGTCACCACCACCTCGCCCACCTCCCCATCTGGCACCGGGTCGCCGGTGCCCGGCCGGACGATCTCGACCAGCACGCCCTCGTCCACCACCAGGCCCTCGCGGGCCTGCGTCTCGTAGGCGATCAGGCCCAGATCTGCCGTGGCGTAGCACTGCAGGCCCTGCACCCCCAGGCCCGCGAGATGCGCGCGCAGACTCGGCGGAAAGGCCTCGCCCGAAACGAGTGCCTTGGTAAGCGAGGGCAGCCGCAGGCCCTTCTCGGCCGCCTTCTCCAGCAGGATCTTGAGAAAGCTGGGCGTGCCCGCATAGCCATCCGGGCGCAGGTCGGCCATCGCCTCAAGCTGCTGCTCGGTCTGGCCGGTGCCACCGGGGAAGACGCTGCAGCCCAGCGCATGGGCGCCGCTTTCCATCATGGCGCCTGCCGGCGTCATGTGGTAGCTGAAGCTGTTGTGCACCAGCTCGCCCGAACGGAAGCCGGCCGCGAAGAGCGCCCGCCCCACGCGCCAATGGTCGCCGTGCGCGCCCTGGGGCTCGTAGATGGGCCCGGGACTGGCAAAGACGCGCGGCATGGCCGGGCCACGCGCCACGGCGGAAAAGCCGCCGAAGGCGTCCTCCGCCCGCCCCGCCTGTTGCAGCGCGACCAACTCGCTTTTGCGCGTCACCGGCAGCCTGGCCAGCGCCGCGCGCGTGTCGACCGCCGAGGCATCCACGCCCTGCAGGATGCGACCGAAGGCGGGCGCTTTTTGCTGCGCGTGGCGGATCTGCGCGGGCAGCGCTGCCATCAGGGCGGCTTCGCGCGCCTGCGGCGAGCGGGTCTCGAGGTCGTCGTAGAAATCAGTCATGGCAAACAGCGCGGGTTCGATGGGCGTGGGGTTCCTCAGGCCAGCCAGCGCTTGCGGCGCTTGTAGCTCTTGACGTCGCGGAAGCTCTTGCGGTCGGCGCCGCCCATGCCGAGGTAGAACTCCTTCACGTCCTCGTTCTCGCGCAGGCTGTCGGCGGGCCCGTCCATCACGAGGCGCCCGCTTTCCATGATGTAGCCGTAGTTGGCGAAGCGCAGCGCCATGCGCGTGTTCTGCTCGGCCAGCAGGAAGGTCACGCGCTCCTTCTCGTTGAGGTCCTTCACGATGGCGAAGACCTCTTCCACGATCTGCGGCGCCAGGCCCATCGAGGGTTCGTCCAGCAGCACCATGCTGGGGTTGGCCATCAGCGCGCGACCGATGGCGCACATCTGCTGCTCGCCGCCGGAGGTGTAGGCCGCCTGGCTGGTGCGCCGTGTCTTGAGCCGCGGAAAGTAGGCATAGACCTTCTCCAGTGTCTCGGCCACCGCGGCCTTGCCGTCGGTGCGGGTGTAGGCGCCGGTCATCAGGTTGTCCTCGATGCTCAGGTGCGCGAAGCAGTGGCGCCCCTCCATCACCTGCACCAGCCCGCGCTTGACGAGCGCCGCCGGCGACAGCGCCTCGATGCGCTCGCCGCGCAGCGTGATGCTGCCCTTGGTCACCGCCCCGCGCTCGCCGGCCAAGAGGTTGGACACGGCGCGCAGCGTGGTCGTCTTGCCCGCGCCGTTGCCGCCCAGCAGCGCCACGATCCCGCCCTCCGGCACCTGCAACGAGACGCCCTTGAGCACCAGGATCACGTGGTTGTAGATGACCTCGATGCCATTGACGTCGAGGAGAGGATTGCCTTGGCTCATGAACTTCCTTCGGGCATCGGGACGTGGCGGCGATCACTGCGACCGCGCCGTCTCGCGTGTTGGCAGGCGCCCCTCCCGCCCGGCGGGAGGGGCTGGGGAGGGTGCCTCAGTGCCGGCGCGTGCGACGAGCACCGCAGTTTGTGGCGCCGTTCAGGCGCCACAATCAGCGGTGTCCCGGCGCGTCAGCTTCTTCTCCGCCGCGTACTTGTCCGCCGTCGTCTTGACCAGCGGCTTCAGGATGGCCTCGTCCGCCTGGTACCAGTCGGACATGCCGCCCCACTTGGCGCCGTCCCAGGTGTGCACGCGGGCCCAGCTGGAACCCATGTGGTCCTGGCAGCTGGTGCTGATGGGCCGCATCACGCCCGAGAAGCCCAGCGCGTCCAGCTTCTTCTGGTCGAGCGCCAGATTCTCCAGGCCCCAGCGCACCTGCTCGCCGGTCATGACCTTGCCCTTGCCGAAGCGCTCCTGCGCGCGCTTGACGGCCTCGACGGTCAGCATCTGGATGATCACGCCGCGGGTGTAGAGCACCGAGCCCACCTCGTCGCGCGGACCGGTGCCCTGGCCCTTGTCGTGCACGGTCTTGAGGATGTCCTGGATCACCTTGGGCTCGGTGCCAGAGGTGTTGAGCGCCAGCGCGTTGTAGCCCTTGGCATTGGCGCCCACGTCGCGCACATCGGGTTCGGCGCCGGCCCACCACACGCCGTACATCTTCTCGCGCGGATAGCCAGTGGCCACGGCCTCCTTGAGCGCGGTGGAGTTCATCACGCCCCAGCCCCACAGCAGCACGAAGTCGGGCCGCTGCTGGCGCACCTGCAACCAGGCCGACTTCTGCTCCACGCCCGGCGCCGTCACCGGGATCAGCGACAGGTCGAAGCCATGCAGCTTGGCGCGCTCCTGCAGCAGCGGGATCGGCTCCTTGCCGAAGGGCGAGTCGTGGTAGACCAGCGCGATCTTCTTGCCCTTGAGCTTGTCGAGCCCGCCTTCCTTCTTGCCCAGGTGCTGGATCAGGACGTCGGCCGCCGTCCAGTAGCTGCCCATGAGCGGGAAGTTCCACTTGAAGACATTGCCGTCCTGCGACGCGCCCAGGCCGTAGCCCAGCGTGATGAGCGGGATCTTGTCCTGCGGCACCTTGTCGGTCAGCGCGAAGGTGATGCCGGTGGCCTGCGGATCGAACACCGCCACGCCCGGACGGCCCTTGAGGCGCTCGTAGCATTCCACGCCCTTGTCGGTCGCGTAGCCCGTCTCGCATTCCTCGTACGCGATCTTCACGCCGTTGATGCCGCCCTGGGCATTGACCAGCTTGATGTAGTCCTGCTTGCCATTGGCCCAGGGCGTGCCGTTGGGCGCATAGGGCCCCGTGCGATAGACCAGCAGCGGGAAGAACTGCTCCTTGGCCTGCGCCAGGGCCTGGCCGGCCGTACCCGCAAGGGTGGCAACGGCCGCGGCGGCCAGGACGAGGGATTTCAGCTTCATGGTTGTCTCCTTCTGGTTGGGCATGAACGACGGGAACTCAGTGGGGAAAAGGCCAGAGCCGCAGCTTTTCCTTGAACGTGGACCACAGCCTTGCCAGGCCATGCGGCTCCACGATCAGGAAGAACACGATCAGCGCGCCGAAGATCATGAATTCGAGGTGCGAGGCCAGCGCCGTCGACATCGACAGGCCGAACCAGCCCGGCAGCTGGTTCAGGAAGATGGGCAGCAGCACGATGAAGGCCGCGCCGAAGAAGCTGCCCATGATCGAGCCCAGGCCGCCGATGATCACCATGAACAGCAGCTGGAAGGAGCGGTCGATGCTGAAGGCCGCCGGCTCCCAGGCGCCCAGATGCACGAAGCCCCATAGCGCGCCCGCCACGCCCACGATGAAGCTGCTGACCGCGAAGGCCGTGAGCTTGGCGTACACCGGGCGGATGCCGATGACGGCGGCGGCCACGTCCATGTCGCGCATGGCCATCCATTCGCGGCCGATGCTGCTGCGCGTGAGGTTCTTGGCCAGCAGCGCGAACACGCTGACGAAGGCCAGGCACAGCAGGTACTTCTGCGCCGGCGTCTCCACCGGCAGGCCGAACACGTTGAGCCCCGCCACGCTCACCGACCCCGAGGCCGAGTTGTTGGTGAACCACTGGATGCGCAGGAAGGCCCAGTCGGTGAAGAACTGCGCGGCCAGCGTGGCCACCGCCAGGTACAGGCCCTTGATGCGCAGGCTGGGTATGCCGAAGAGCACGCCCACGCCGGTGGCGCACAGCCCGCCCAGCAGCAGCGAAGCGATCAGCGGCATGCCTTCGATGCGCACATGGAAGTTGTAGGCCGCATAGGCGCCCACTGCCATGAACGCCCCGGTGCCCAGGGAGATCTGCCCGCAGTAGCCCACCAGGATGTTCAGCCCCAGCGCAGCCAGCGAGAGGATGAGGAAGGGCGTGAGGATGGCGCGCAGCCAGTATTCCGAAGCCAGCGCCGGCACCGCGGCGAAGGCGACCACCAGCAGCGCGAGGATGGCGACGCGGTCCTGCAGGATCGGAAAGATCTGCTGGTCGGCTCTGTAGCTCGACTTGAACTGTCCGTTCTCTCTGTACAGCATGGCAGTCCCTCAGACGCGGTCGATGATCTTTTCGCCGAAGAGTCCTTGCGGGCGAACGAGGAGGAAGACCAGGGCCAGTACATAGGCGAACCAGATCTCGATGCCGCCGCCCAGCAGCGGCCCGAGGTAGATCTCCGACAGCTTCTCGCCCACGCCGATGAGCAGGCCGCCGATGATGGCGCCGGGCACCGAGGTGAGGCCACCCAGGATCACCACCGGCAAGGCCTTGAGCGCCACCAGCGACAGCGAGAACTGCACGCCCAGCTTGGAACCCCAGATGATCCCTGCCACCAGCGCCGCGAAGCCGGCCACCGACCACACGATCACCCAGATGCGGTTGAGCGGGATGCCGATGGACTGCGCGGCCTGGTGGTCGTCGGCCACGGCGCGCAGCGCGCGGCCGGTGGAGGTCTTCTGGAAGAACAGGCTCAGCGCCAGCACCAGGGCGGCCGCCACCCCCGCGGCGATGAGGTCTTCCTTGCTGACCAGCAGGCCACCTTCGAAGGTGCCTTCGAACAGCATCATCGGGTCCTTGGGCATGCCGACGTCGATCTTGTAGATGTCGTTGCCGAACAGGGTCTGGCCCAGGCCGTCGAGGAAGTAGGTGATGCCCAGCGTGGCCATGAGCAGCGTGATGTGCTCCTGGTTGACCAGCTTCGACAGTGCCAGCCGCTCGATCAGCCAGGCCACGATCACCATCACGCCCATGGCGGCGACGAAGGCCAGCAGGTTGGCCAGCAGCAGGCTCTCGAAGCCCAGCAGCTTGGGGAACCATTCCGCGAAGCGCGCCATGGCCAGCGCCGCGAACAGCACCATGGCGCCCTGCGCGAAGTTGAAGACGCCGCTGGCCTTGTAGATGAGCACGAAGCCCAGCGCGATCAGCGAATACAGCATGCCCACCATCAGGCCGCCGAAGAGGGTTTCGAGGAAGAATCCCATGTCAGTGCTCCGCACCCAGGTAGGCCCGGATCACTTCCGGGTTGTTGCGCACCTCGTCGGGCGTGCCGTCGCCGATCTTCTTGCCGTAGTCCAGCACCACGACGCGGTCGCTGATGTCCATCACCACGCCCATGTCGTGCTCGATCAGCACGATGGTGGTGCCGAACTCGTCGTTCACGTCCAGGATGAAGCGGCTCATGTCCTGCTTCTCCTCGACGTTCATGCCGGCCATGGGCTCGTCCAGCAGCAGCACCTGCGGCTCCATGGCCAGGGCGCGGCCCAGGTCCACGCGCTTCTGCAGGCCGTAGGGCAGCCGGCCCACCGGTGTCTTGCGCCAGGCCTGGATCTCCAGGAAGTCGATGATGCGTTCGACGAACTCGCGATGGCGGATCTCCTCGCGCTCGGCGGGGCCGAGGCGGAAAGCCTGCGCCAGCAGGCCGCACTTCATCTTGAGGTTGCGGCCCGTCATGATGTTGTCCAGCACGCTCATGCCCTTGAACAGGGCCAGGTTCTGGAAGGTGCGGGCCACGCCCATCTCGGCCACCTGGCGCGAGTTCATGTGACGGAAGGTCTGGCCGCGGAAGGTGATCTGCCCTTCCTGCGGCTGGTAGACGCCGTTGATGCAGTTGAGCATCGAGCTCTTGCCGGCACCGTTGGGCCCGATGATCGAGCGCACCTCGTGCTCGCGCACGTCGAAGCTGATGTCGGTGAGCGCCTTGACGCCGCCGAAGCGCAGGGTGATGTTCTGCACGTCGAGGATCACGTCCCCGATGCGGCGCCCGGTGACGGGTGCGCTGGCGGCCATGGCCAGCTCCTGGGCGGTGGTGGCGTTCATAGAGGACCTTCGGTGCAAGCGCCGCTTCGGACGGAGGCACGGGCGTTCATGCGGCAGCCTTCACGGGCGGGAAGCAGCGCGCTTCCACGATCTTGAGCGTGGCGCTCACGCTGCCGGTGCGGCCGTCCTCGAACTTGACCTGCGTCTCGATGAACTGCTCGGTCTTGCCGGCGTAGAGCGCCTCGACCAGCACGGCGTACTTGTCGGCGATGAAGCCGCGGCGGACCTTGCGGGTGCGGGTGAGCTCGTCGTCGTCCGGATCCAGCTCCTTGTGCAGCACCAGGAAGCGGGCGATCTGCGTGGCTTCCATGCCCTCTTCCGCGGCCAGGTCCGCGTTGACCTGCTCGATGCACTCGCGCACCAGTTGCAGCACCTCGGCCTTGCCCGCTAGGTCCACATAGCCGCCGTAGGGCAGCGCGCGGCGCTCGGCCCAGTTGCCCACGGCCTCGTAGTCGATGTTGATGAAGGCGCAGACCTCCTCGCGCGCATGGCCAAAGCACACGGCCTCCTTGATCTGCGGGAAGAACTTGAGCTTGTTCTCGATGTAGTTGGGCGCAAACATGGCGCCGGCTGCCATGCGCCCGACGTCCTTGGCGCGGTCGATGATGCGCAGGTGGCCCTCGTGGTCGATCACGCCGGCGTCGCCGGTGTGGAAGTAGCCGTCGGCGTCCAGCACCTCGGCGGTGGCGTCGGGGCGCTTGTAGTACTCCTTGAGCACCGACACGCCGCGCACCAGCACCTCGCCGCTGTCGGCGATCTTGAGCTCCATGCCCGGCGCGGCCGTGCCCACGCTGGTGAGCTTGACGTCGCCGTCGCGCTGCAGGCACACATAGGCGCAGGTCTCGGTCTGGCCATAGAACTGCTTGAGGTTGACGCCGATGGAGCGGTAGAAGCGGAACAGGTCGGGCCCGATGGCCGCGCCCGCGGTGTAGGCCACGCGGATGCGGCTCATGCCCAGCACATTGCGCAACGGGCCGTAGACCATCAGGTTGCCCAGGCCGTACATCAGCCGGTCGGCAAAGCCCACCGGCCGGCCGGCCAGGATGTCGGCGCCCACGCGGCGGGCCAGGGCCATGAACTTCGCGTACATCCAGCGCTTGGGGGCTGCGGCATCTTCCATTCGGATCGACACCGCCGTGAGCAGGCCTTCGAAGGTGCGCGGCGGGCCGAAGTAGTAGCTCGGCCCGATCTCGCGCATGTCGTTCATCACCGTGGCGGCGGACTCGGGGCAGTTGAGCGTGAAGCCACCCACCAGCCACTGCGCCACCGAGAACAGGTGGTCGCCCACCCAGGCCATGGGCAGGTAGCTCATGATGTCGTCGCCCGGGCCCAGGCGGTCGGTCTCGACGCCGCCGCGGCCCGCGGACATGAAGCTGGCGTGCGTCTGGCACACGCCCTTGGGCCGGCCGGTGGTGCCCGAGGTGTAGAGGATCACGGCCACGTCGTCGGGCTGGCCGGCGGCCACGGCCCGGTCGAAGAAGCCGGGCGTGGCGGCATCGAAGGCCCGGCCCAGCGCGCGCAGCTGCTCGTAGCTCATCAGGCCGGGCTGGTCGTAGTGACGCAGGCCACGCGGGTCGTCGTAGACGATGGTGCGCAGGCCGGCACTGCCCGGGTTGGCCGCCTGCTGCAACTCGCGGCATTCGAGCAGCTTGTCCACCTGTTCCTGGTCCTCGGCAAAGACGAACTCGATACCGGCGTCGTCCAGCATGAACACCATCTCGGCCGCAGCCGCGTCCTGGTAGAGCGGCACCGGCACGCCGCCCACGCTCTGCGCCGCCACCACCGCGAAGTACAGGTGCGGCCGGTTGGCGCCCACGATGGCCAGGTTGGCCCCGGCCGCGAAGCCCAGGCTGGCCAGGCCGCAGGCCAGCTCGCGCACTTCGGTCGCGGCCTGCGACCAGTTCCAGGTCTGCCAGATGCCCAGATCCTTCTCGCGCACGGCGGGCGCATCCGGACGCTGGCGCGCATGCGCCGTCAGCAGGCGGGGAAAGGTGTTGGCTTGAGGTTCCACGCCGCGCAATTTAGGCGCCACTTTGACGCCGTGGTGTCGTTGTGACGACAATCCTAGGGACTCCACTCTCGGGACTTTCCCCATGGGCGAACGAAGCCAACGCAACGCCAAGGCCACTGTCCGTGGGATCCGCGACCGTGTGCGCCCCGCCACCGAGGCCGAGCTGCAGGCGATTCCCTGGCTCGACGCGCTGGCACCCGCAGAGCGCCGCCGGGCCGAGGCCGCGCTGGTGGTGGGCGAGGCCGAGGTCGGCGATCAAGTCTGCCGCGTGGGCCGCGCCCCCACCTACTGGTTCGGCGTGATCGAGGGCCTGCTCAAGATGAGCAACGACCGCGCAGACGGCAGCCAGGTCACCTACAGCGGCCTGTCGCCGGGCGGCTGGTTCGGCGAAGGCACGGCCATCAAGCGCGAGCCCTACCGCTACAACGTGAGCGCGCTGCGGCGCAGCGTGGTGGCCGGGCTGCCGCTGGACAGCTTCCACTGGCTGCTGGACCACTCCATCGGCTTCAACCGCTTCGTCATGAACCAACTCAACGAGCGGCTGGGCCAGTTCATCGCGGCGGTGGAGATCGACCGCCTGAACAACACCGATGCCCGCGTGGCCCGCAACCTGGCGGCGCTGTTCAACCCGGTGCTGTTCCCGCGGGTGGGCGAGATGCTGCGCATCACGCAGCAGGAGCTGGCCTATCTAGTGGGTCTGTCGCGCCAGCGAGTCAACGAGTCGCTGATGGCGCTCTCCTCACAAGGTGTCATACAGGTGGAGTACGGTGGGCTGCGGGTGCTCGACCTGCCTGCGCTGCGGCAGGGCGGACGCGCCCCCCAGGGACGGCGCACGGCGCGCCGCCAGAACACCGAACCATGACTCCTCAGCAACCCGGCAAGCTTCTCATCCTCAGCGTCAGCGCAGGCAACGGCCATGTCCGTGCCGCGCAGGCCCTCGCGGCCACGGCGCAACTGCACTGGCCCGGCTGGCAATGCGTGCACATCGATGCGATGGCGCATGTGGCAGCGGGCTTCCGCAAGGTCTACACCGACTGGTACATCAAGCTCGTCAACCGCGCGCCCGACGTGTGGTCGTACCTGCACGGCAAGGCCGACGCCACGCCGCACAGCGCCGCCTCGCAGCGCCTGCGCCGCGGCATCGAGCGGCTGAGCGCGCGCGAGCTGCTGCGCCAGATCGCCCGCGAGCGGCCCGATGCCATCGTCTGCACCCACTTCCTGCCGGCGGAGCTGCTGGCGCGCGAGCAGCAGCGCGCGCGCCTTCCGGCCTCGCTGTGGCTGCAGGTGACCGACTACGACCTGCACAACATGTGGATCGTGCCGGGCATGGCCGGCTACTTCGCGGCCAATGAAGAGGTGGCCTTCCGCATGCGCGCTCGCGGCCTGCCGGCGGCGCGCATCCATGTCACGGGCATCCCCGTGATGCCCGCCTTCGACGTGGCCACGGCCGAGCGCGACGCGGCCGTGCGCAGCCTGGGCCTGGACACCGCGCGCGGCGTGGTGCTGATGGTCTCGGGCGGCGCAGGCGTGGGCGACCTGCCCAGCATGGCGCGGCGCGTGCTCGCGCTGCCGGGACAGGACTTCCAGCTTGTCGCCGTGGCCGGCCGCAATGCCGAGGCCCATGCGCAATTGCAGGCGCTGGCCGCGCAGCACGCCGGCCGGTTGCTGCCCATCGGCTTCACCACCGAGATGGACCGGCTGATGACCGCCGCTGACCTGGTGGTCACCAAGCCCGGCGGCCTCACCATTTCCGAATGCATGGCGCTGGGCCGGCCGATGCTGCTGACCTCGCCCATCCCGGGACAGGAGGAGCACAACGCCATCCACCTGCTGGAGGAAGGCGCCGCCTGGCTCACCGACGACGCCATCGGGCTGGACTACAAGATCGCGCGCCTGATGGCCGATGCGCCCCGCCTGCGCGCCATGGCCGAACGCAGCCGCGCGCTGGGCAAGCCGGGCGCCGCCCGCGCCGTGCTGATGCAAGTGATCGAAGGAGCCGGCCGATGAGCGCGGGCCTGCGCCGCGTGCTCGGCTACTACGCCTGGGCGCTGCTGATGGGCTTCTTCTTCGCCAATGCCGAGATCCAGATCGAAGGCGGTGCGGGCTGGGCCACCTCGCTGCCCACCTGGCGCATCGAGCACCACTGGCTGCTCGACATCTTCTGGGGCGGACGTGCCATGACCGGCTACCACGCCTGGGTGTTCAGCTTCATGCTGCTGGTCTTCTTCATGCCGCTGGCCTTCAACGGCCGCTGGCGCTGGAGCGACTTCGTGCTGGCCCTGGGCGGCCTGGCCACCTTCTGGGTCAGCGAGGACTGCCTGTGGTTCGTGGTCAACCCGGCGTATGGCTGGGCAAGGCTCGACCCGGTGCATGCGCACTGGCATCCGCACTGGCTGCTGGGCTTGCCGGTGGACTACTGGTGGGGCGCGGCGCTGGCGATGGGCATGGGTGTGCTGCACCTGAGGCTGGCCGGCAGGGGGCGCTGAGCAGGAGTCCTCCACCATTGCGGGAGAGGGAGAAACGGCGGCGACTGATCCGCGCCTGACGACAGGGCCGGCCCGCGGCAATACCGCCCGCATAATCCGCCGCCATGCCAGTGCCGCCCTCCGTGGCCGATGCCGACGCCGCCCCGCACCAAGCGCCCGCACGACCCGAATCCCTCGCCGACCTCTTCCTCTCCTTCACCATCCTCGCGCTGCAGGGCTTCGGCGGCGTGCTGGCCGTGGTGCAGCGCGAACTGGTGGAGCGCAAGCGCTGGCTCACCAAGGAGCAGTTCATCGAGGACTGGGCCGTGGCCCAGGTGCTGCCCGGTCCCAACGTCATTAACCTGGCGCTGATGCTGGGCGACCGGCACTTCGGCCTGCGTGGCGCACTGGCCGGGCTGGCCGGCATGCTGGTGCTGCCGCTGGCGGTGATCCTCGTGCTGGCCGTTCTGCATGCCCACTATGCCAACGACCCGCGCGTGGCCGGTGCGCTGCGCGGCATGAGCAGCGTGGCCGGCGGCGTCATCGCCGCCACGGGCGTCAAGCTGATTCCTTCGCTGCGTGCGCATCCGCTTGGCTTCGCGGCCGGCGTGGGCATCGCGGCGCTGGTGTTCGTGCTGATCGCGCTGGTGCGCGTGCCGCTGGGCTGGGTGCTGCTGATCGTGGGCGGCGGTGCCTGCGTGTGGACCTTCACGCGGCTGCGGCCCTGAGGCAAGGCGACCATGAGCATCACCCTGCACTGGCACGACTGGCTGAGCCTGCTCGGCCAATACATGCTGCTGTCGCTGATGGCGGTGAGCGGCGCCATCACCACCCTGCCCGACATGCAGCGCTACCTGGTGGCGCAGAAGGGCTGGCTGGACCCGATGCAGTTCAACGCCTCGGTCGCCATCGCCCAGGCCGCGCCTGGGCCCAACATCCTGTTCGTGGCGCTGATGGGCTGGAACGTGGGCCTGAACGCCGGCGGCGGCATCGGGGCCGGCCCGCATGCCTGGCTGCTCGGCCTGCTGGGCGTGGCCACCACCATGACCGGCATCATGCTGCCCAGCAGCGTGCTCACCCTGCTGGCCACGCGCTGGGCGCACCGCAATCGCACGCACCGTGGCGTGCGGGCCTTCAAGCAGGGCCTGGCGCCGGTGGCCGTCGGGCTGCTGGTGGCCACAGGCTGGGTTCTGGCGCGCAGCAACGAGGTCGCGGGCCATGCGCGCTGGCCGGTCTGGCTGCTGGCCGGCGTGGCCGGGCTGATCGTCTGGCGCACGCGGGTCCACCTGCTGTGGCTGCTGGGGGCCGGCGCGGTGCTGGGGGTGCTGGGCCTGGTGTGAGGGGACAATGGCGCCCCGTCCACCGCCGCCCTTCGCTGCCTGCCCGATGACCGACCAGCCCGACCCGATCCGACTCAACAAGCGCATGGCCGACCTGGGCCTGTGCTCGCGGCGCGAGGCCGATGCGTGGATCGAACGCGGCTGGGTCAAGGTCAACGGCCAGGTCGCGGCCATGGGCGTCAAGGTGGGGCCGACGGATCGCATCGAGGTCGACAAGCGCGCCCAGGGCCAGCAGGAGCAGCGCGTGACCATCCTGCTGCACAAGCCCGTGGGCTATGTCAGCGGTCAGGCCGAGGACGGCCACCAGCCCGCCGTCACCCTGGTGCAGCCGCGCAACCACTGGCGCGGCGACGGCAGCCGCCAGCGCTTCGCGCCCGAGCAGCTGCGCGGTCTGGCGCCCGCCGGCCGGCTGGACATCGACTCCGTCGGCCTGCTGGTGCTGACGCAGGACGGCCGCGTCGCCCGCCAGCTGATCGGCGAGGACTCGGACATCGAGAAGGAATACCTCGTGCGCGTGAGCTGGCCCATGGGCGGCCAGGAGCGCACGATCGACGTGCAGTCGGTTTTTCCGCGCGAGCAGATCGCGCGCCTGCGCCAAGGCCTGTCGCTCGACGGCCAGCCGCTGAAGCCGGCGCGCGTGGACTGGCAGAACCCCGAGCAGCTGCGCTTCGTGCTCAAGGAAGGCAAGAAGCGCCAGATCCGCCGCATGTGCGAGGCCGTGGGCCTGCGCGTGGTGGGCCTCAAGCGCATCCGCATCGGCAATGTGGTGCTGGGGCAGCTGCCGCAGGGGCAGTGGCGCTACCTGGGGGCGGACGAGCGGTTCTGAGCGGCCAGCAGAACCCAGCCTGCATTGCGCCGCGCCACGCACGCCGCGACCGGCGTGTGTGCGGCGGCTGCGGCTAGCCCAACTGCCGCAGGTTGTCGTCGATGCGGCGCTGGATCAGCGCCAGGGTGTCCGGCGCGATCAGACCCGTGAACCGCTGCCGCGCCGACTGGACGAAGCTGCTGGCCACGGCAGCGATGCGCTCGATCGTTTCGCTGGCCTGCGCGCGCGAAAGCTCCGCCTCCTGCTCACCCAGCCGCAGCAGCGCCGCACGGTCGACGTCCAGCGCCTCACCCATCACGTCCATCTGGTGGTAGCCGCCCGGGCCTTCGCAGAAGGTGACGTCGAAGGCCGGCGCCAGTTGCCAGTGCCCGCGCGCCGACAGGCGGTAGGCGAAGTTCTTCGGATGGTCGTCCCGGTTGTGGAAGGCGACGTTGAAGACCACGCGCTCGTAGGCCCGCGTGCGCTCGCGGACATCGTTGGTGCACAGCAGCGTGGCGCGCAGGAAGGTCGCGGCATCGAGCGCGCCGGGCGTGCGGAAGTCGGCACCGATGAAGGCGGCCAGGCTCTGGATCGGCACACGCTTGCCGGCGTCGCGGTCGAAGCGCCGGCTGCCGAAGGCGGCCTGGCCGCCGGGCAGCGCGAAGTGCTCGGTGGCCGGCGTGTCGATGCCGCAGTCGCGCAGGGCCTGGGCATAGGCCGCCTCGACGGCGCAGACCTCGGCCGGCTCGTGCTGCGCGGGAAACTTGATGAGCCAGGGCTCCAGTCCTGGCCCGTCGGCCGTGCTGAAGATGCCTGTGGCGGGCTCGCGGTAGAGCAGCACCTTGGGCCGCGCGCCCTGTGGCGAGCCGCCCATCTGCAGCAGGCGCTGCAGGAAGGCGCCGCCTTGGCCACGCTGCACCTCCTGCACCTCGGCCGCGAGTTGGGCGAGCATGACCTTCCCCGGCGGGGCCTCGCCCTCTGCCGCGGGCGGCTCGAAGGAAAGCGCACCCATGGCGCTGCGGCCGACGTACGCCAACCGCTCCAGCGGGCCGATGCGCGCCGGGTTGAGGCCGCGGCGCTTGAACAGCCGGTCCATCAGCAGCAGACCCCAGCCATCGGGCAAAGCGTCGTACACCGGGCCGGGCAGGCCCATCTGATGCGCCGGAAAGCCGTGGCGCAGCCGCGGCCCCTTGAGAGGCAGCGTGTGGGCCGACAGCTCCAGCCCGCGGCGCAGGGCCTCGTCGCTGTACTCGAAGGCGATCAGCGGCCGACCCGTGATGGCCGTGGACGACACCAGCGAGCCCCAGTGCCAGCGTTCGCCCCAGCCCTCGTACCAGACGTCGATCCGCTCAGGCATCGCCTGCCTTCCTGCGCGCCCGCTGGCGCTTGGCGCTGCCCTCGTAGCGGGCAATGTCGTGCAGGCTCTCCAGCCGCGGCTGGAAGAGCGCCACCAGCTCGTCGCGTCGGCCCAGCACCACCGCAACCCGCACCACGTTCTCGAAGGCTGTACTTCGCCCCGCCTCCAGGTTGGAGACGGTGTTGACCGCCACCCCGGCGCGTGCCGCGACCTCGGCCTGGGTCATGCCCTGGGCGAGCCGTTCGGTGCGCAACCGCGCGCACAGAGTGCTCGCGATCTCGGCGGGGGAACTCAGCGCTAATTCCATTCAGATAGGTATTAAGTCGGATTTTCCGGCTTAAGCCACATTCTGCAGTATTTATCTGCGCACCCTGATCAGCTGGGCTTCGGGGCAGGGCACCCGCTGATCAGCCTGCCTTAAGTCGCTCCACCCAGCATCCGCGCCCGACGACAACGGCGGAGACATCCCATGCGCGCCCTGCTGGTGGAAGACGACGAGATGATCGCAGCCAGCCTGCGCCAGGGCCTAGCGCGCGAGGGCTGGTCCCTGGACTGGGCGGCCGACGGGCTCAGCGGCGAGCGTGCCCTGGCCGACGGCGCCTATGCCTGCGTGCTGCTCGACCTGGGACTGCCCGGACAGGAAGGCACCGCCCTGCTGCGCCGTGCCCGCGCGCGCGGCGACCGCACGCCGGTGGTGGTGCTCACCGCCCGCGACGGCCTGGACGACCGCGTGGCCGGCCTGGACCTGGGCGCCGACGACTACCTGCCCAAGCCCTTCGCGCTGCGCGAGCTGCTCGCCCGCATGCGCGCCGTGGTGCGACGCCACGGCGGCGCTGCGCAGCCCCGCATCGGCACGCCGCAGCTGCAGCTGGACCTGGCCACGCGCGAGCTGCATCTGCCGGACGGCCGGCACGAGCCCTTGAGCGCGCGCGAATTCGCGCTGATGCACGCCCTGCTGGAGCGCCCCGGCGCGGTGCTCTCGCGGGCCCAGCTGGAGCAGCGCCTCTACGGCTGGGACGACGAGGTCAACAGCAACGCGCTGGACGTGCTCATCTACGGCCTGCGCCGCCGCCTGGGCGCGGACGTGATCCGCAACATGCGCGGCCTGGGCTGGCGCGTGAGCAATCCGGCGACCGCAGCGCCGGGCGCCCGCCCTGTCGGCCCGGCCGACGCTGCGCCCCTTCTTCCCGGCCATGACCGCGACTGAAGCCGCGCCGCGTGCGCGGCCCGCGTCCTCGCTGGGCCGACGCCTGCTTGGCTGGCTGGTGCTGCTGCACCTGGTGGCCGGCCTGCTGACGACCTGGGGCGCCTACGCGGTCTACGGACGCATCATCGAAGGGCTGCGCGACGATCAGATGCGCGCCATGGCCGAGTCCTATGCCGGTCGCCGGCACGTGCGCGAGCTGCCCGCCGTCGACGCCGAAGCCATCGAGCGCCGCGGCGCCCTGGTGGTGCAGCTGTGGACGCCGGACGGCCAGCGGCAGGAAGTCGCCTCGGCCGAGCTGGCCGTGCCGCTGCAGGCCCAGCCCGGCTTTGCGGAACTGCACACCGGCCCGCTGCCCAGCCAGCGCTGGCGCGTCTACACCGCGCCCGCCGATGGCGCGGAGCGGCTGCGGGTGCAGGTGCTGCAAAGCCGCGCCTTCCGCCAGCAGCGCTCGTTCAAGCGGGCCCTGGCCGAGGGCCTGCCGATCCTGGCGCTGCTGCCCGCCACGCTGCTGCTGCAATGGCTGGTGGTGTGGCGCGGCTCGCGGGCACTGCGGGCCGTGGCGCGCGAGGTCGCTGCGCAGGACGAGCGCAGCCCGCGCGGCATGGCGCCCGAGCGGGTGCCGGCCGAGATCCGGCCACTGGTGCAGGCCTTCAACGCCCTGCTCGGCCGGCTGCGGGCGGCACTGCAGGCGCAGCAGCGCTTCGTGGCCGATGCGGCGCACGAGCTGCGCACGCCCTTCACCGCCATCGGCCTGCAACTGGACAACCTGCGCCCGCACATGCCCGCCGACGGCCCTGCCCAGGAGAGCTTCGCCCGGCTGGAGACCGGTGTCGCGCGCGCCCAGCGGCTGCAGGCCCAGCTGCTGCGCCTGTCGCGGCAGGAGGCGGGCGAGCCGCTGCAGGCCGAACCCGTGCCGCTGCTGCCGCTGTTGCGCGAGGCAGTGGCCCAGTTCGCCGAGGTGGCCGAGCAGCGCCGTGTGGATCTGGGCTTCTGCGCCGCGCCTGATCTGCAGGCGCTGCAGCTGCAGGGCTCCCCGGTGGAACTGCGCAGCCTGTTCGACAACCTGCTCGACAACGCCGTGCGCCACAGCCTGCCCGCTGGCTGCGTCGACCTGCTGGTGCATGCGCTGCCCGGCGGTGGCACCGTGGTCGACGTGGTGGACGAGGGCCCCGGCATTGCCGACGACGTGCTGCCCCGGGTGTTCGACCGCTTCTACCGCGCGCCCGGCGCGGCGGCCGGCGGCAGCGGGCTGGGCCTGGCCATCGCCGCCAGCGTGGCGCGCCGACATGGCCTGCGCATCGAGCTGATCAACCGCCGTCGGGCCGAACAGCGCAGTGGCCTGCGCGCGCGGGTCCACCTGGGCTCGGCTCCGACTCATTTCCAGCTCAGAAACGCCACCTAGAGTGGCCGTCAGGCAGGTCCGCCGGCCAGCATGGCGCAGCCGGCGCGTGACCTGCCCTGATGTTGTGAACAAGGAAATCGACATGCGCGCACCTGCAACCTTCCGCCTGGCCGCCGGCGTGGCACTGGGCACCCTTCTGGCCACCGGCACCGTGGGCGCCTGGGCCCAATCCGCCTGGAACGGCGGCGGCAGCGAGGTCCTCGGCCAGTCCACGGCGATGGCCCCGCTCAGTTCGACGCTGTCGCGCGACGAGGTCAACACCGGCGCCATGGCCGCCGCCCGTCCCGTGAGCACCGAGGCCATCGGCCAATCGACCGTGATGCCCGCCCTGCTGCAGCCGGGCGATGGCAGCCACGCCCAGGCCGATGCGCTGGCCGCGGCGCACAGCGGTGGCAACAGCGAGGCCATCGGCCAGTCCACCGCCCTGCCGATGCCCGGGATGTAAGGCCCCGAGCGCCGGCCCCGTTGTTGCGCGGGGTGGCGCTCCTCCGCACACGGGGGCGCCGACGCGGTCCTCGTGCCTTCAGTCGTCCCGGCCGGCCAGCACCAGGCGCCAGATCAGCGCGCCCAGCACCGCGCCCACCAGCGGCGCGGTCCAGAACAGCCACAGCTCGCTGGCCGCATAGGCCGGCCCGAACAGCGCCACGCCCGTGCTGCGTGCCGGATTGACCGAGGTGTTGTCCACCGGGATCGAGATGAGGTGGATCAGCGTCAGGCAGAGCCCGATGGCCAGCCCACCGAAGCCGGCCGCCGCACGACGCGCCGTGACGCCCAGGATCACCAGCAGGAAGACCGCCGTCATCACCACTTCGGTGACCAGCGCGGCATTCATCGAGTAGCCGCCCGGCGAATGCTCGCCATAGCCGTTGGTGGCAAAGCCGCCGATCTGCGCGCCCGCCTTGCCGGTCGCGATCGCGTAGAGCACTGCCGCGGCAGCCGCAGCCCCCACCACCTGCGCCACCACATAGCCCGGCAGGCGATTGGCCGAGAAGCGCCCCGCCACCGTCAGCCCCAGCGACACGGCCGGGTTGAAATGCCCGCCCGAGATCGGGCCCAGCGCATAGGCGCCGGTCAGCACCGTCAGCCCGAAGGCCAGCGCCACGCCCGCGAAGCCGATGCCCAGCTGCGGAAACGCTGCCGCCAGCACCGCACTGCCGCACCCACCCAGCACCAGCCAGAAGGTGCCGACGAATTCGGCCGCCAGGGCCTTGCCGAAACTTCTGTCGTTCATGGGAGATCCCTTCCTCAACAAAGTAGTAGTTAAGTTAACAATTGAAAAGCCGGCGGGATTCTGGCGGGGCAGTCCGTCGCAGGGAATGCCCCGTTGCAAAGGAAAGGACGCTTTCGCGGAACAGTTCACGGTCGAAGCCGGCCGTTGGGGGCATGGGCGCCGGTTGACGGCCGGCGAGGCGGGTGAGCGAACGCATGAGCGGGGCCGCGACGGCCCCCCTTGATAATCCCGCGCCCGCCCCGAGTTGCGGGGCGCTTGCATTTCCAAGTGACATTCCTCACCAACATCGACCTGCCAGAGAAGAAGACATGAGCAAGAACACCCATTCCTTTCAGGCCGAAGTGGCCCAGCTCCTGCACCTGGTCACCCACTCGCTCTACTCCAACAAGGAGATCTTTCTTCGCGAGCTGATCTCCAACGCCTCCGACGCCTGCGACAAGCTGCGCTTCGAGGCCCTGGACAACGCGGCCCTGTACGAAGACGCGCCCAACGTCGAAGTGCGCGTCGCCTTCGACAAGAAGGCCCGCACCCTGAGCATCACCGACAACGGCATCGGCCTGTCGCAGCAGGAGGCCATCGACCACCTGGGCACCATCGCCAAGAGCGGCACGCGCGAGTTCATGAGCCGCCTGTCGGGCGACCAGAAGGCCGACGCGCAGCTGATCGGCCAGTTCGGCGTGGGCTTCTACTCGGGCTTCATCGTGGCCGACCGCATCGTGGTCGAATCGCGCCGCGCCGGCCTGCCGGCCGACCAGGGCGTGCGCTGGAGCAGCACCGGCACCGGCGACTTCGAGGTCGAGACCATCACCCGCGAGAAGCGCGGCACCAGCGTGATCCTGCACCTGCGCGAGGACGCCGACGAGTTCCTCAACGGCTGGAAGCTCAAGCAGGTCATCGGCAAGTACTCGGACCACATCTCCTTGCCCATCCTGATGGAGAAGGAAGAGTGGAAGGAAGGCGAGGACGACAAGGGCGGCGAGATGGTCGCCACCGGCGAGTGGGAGCCCGTCAACAAGGCCAGCGCCCTGTGGACCCGCGCCAAGAAGGACGTGAGCGAAGAGCAGTACGTCGAGTTCTACAAGAGCATCAGCCACGACTACGACGCGCCGCTGGCATGGAGCCACAACCGCGTGGAAGGCAGCACCGAGTACACGCAGCTGCTGTACATCCCGGCCAAGGCGCCCGTGGACCTGTGGAACCGCGACCACAAGGGCGGCCTCAAGCTGTACGTCAAGCGCGTGTTCATCATGGACGAGGCCGAGGCGCTGCTGCCCTCGTACCTGCGCTTCGTGAAGGGCGTGATCGATTCGGCCGACCTGCCGCTGAACGTCAGCCGCGAGCTGCTGCAGGAAAGCCGCGACGTGAAGGCGATCCGCGACGGCAGCACCAAGCGCGTGCTGTCGATGCTGGAAGACCTGGCCAAGAAGGCCGCTGCCGCTGCGGCGCCCGCTGAATCGCCGGCCGCCGACGGCGTGACCGACGTGGTCGACAAGAAGGAAGGCGAGCCGACCGACGCTGATGCCGCCAAGGCCAGCGAGGACGCCGGCAAGTACGCCAAGTTCTATGCCGAGTTCGGCTCGGTGCTCAAGGAAGGCCTGGGCGAGGACTTTGCCAACCGCGACCGCATCGCCAAGCTGCTGCGCTTTGCCTCGACCACCAGCGACGCGGCCACCGTCTCGCTGGCCGACTACAAGGCGCGCATGAAGGACGGCCAGGAGGCCATCTACTACATCACCGCCGACACCCTGGCCGCCGCCAAGAACAGCCCGCAGCTCGAAGTCTTCAAGAAGAAGGGCATCGAGGTGCTGCTGATGACCGACCGCGTGGACGAATGGGCGCTGTCGTATCTGACCGAGTTCGACGGCACGCCGCTGCAGAGCGTGGCCAAGGGCGCGGTGGATCTGGGCAAGCTGCAGGACGAGACCGAGAAGAAGGCCGCCGAAGAAGCCGCCGAAGCCTTCAAGCCGGTGCTGGAAAAGCTGAAGGCCTCGCTCAAGGACAAGGCCGAGGACGTGCGCGTGACCACCCGCCTGGTCGACTCGCCCGCCTGCCTGGTCGTTCAGGAACACGGCATGAGCACCCAACTGGCCCGCATGCTCAAGCAGGCCGGCCAGAAGGCCCCCGAGGTCAAGCCCGTGCTGGAAGTGAACGCTGAGCACCCGCTGGTCAAGAAGCTGGAGCGCGACGAGGCGCACTTCGATGACCTGGCGAACATCCTGTTCGATCAGGCGCTACTGGCCGAGGGGGGGTTGCCGGAGGATCCGGCGGCTTATGTGCGGCGGGTGAATGCGTTGTTGGTTTAGGCCATCTTGCACTGTTTAAAAAAAGAGCGCCTTGGGCGCTCTTTTTTCTGTCTCGGGCGACTGAAGCTACATCAATTCCCAACGTCCACTACACGCGCCGGCTTGGCTTGAACGTCAGAATTTCAGCCACTCGTACTGAGGGCGTGGACTCAACTGTCGACGATGAGGTCGTTCGAGTGGTCCTCAGAGTTGCCAACTCGACAATTTGCGCCGGACTGGAAAAATAAGTGGCGTCGAGACCACACAGCTGCATTACATCGTTAGCGGATAAGCCCAAATACGGGGAAATTCGGTCTAAAGGCAAAATACCTTCCCGTACTAGCAATTCCACTGTCCTCTTCAACAATCGAGGCTTCTCCGGCGCCCAGCCGTCATCGCCTGGCTCTGCCTTGGCGCCCCAGCGGGCGGAGCGCCGCTTGAAAAGAGCAAGTTTCTCATTGTCATCAAGAAGTCCGAGGAAGTGCAAACGCATCACCATTGCACCCACTGAAACACCCCAGCGCTGCTTCAAAATCAAAAGATTATCGAGATTGATTGGTATGCGTACGTCGCTCGCAAACGTTTCGGCAGGGAGGAGAAGCGCACCAGCAAATTGATGCGCTTGCCTCTCCATGAGGTTATAGCGCACTTTATCTTCGGGTTTCTGCTCCATCTGCTTATGCAGGATAAGATGCCCAATTTCATGCGCCAAGTCAAATCGGCTGCGAAATCCATTCGCTTTATCGGCGGCGAGATGAACAAGTGGCCGTCCTTCTAGCTCTGCGCTCCAGCTAGACAAACCTTCTACCACAGCAACTTCCGTTTCCTCGCGAAAGACGATGATTCCAGCGCCTTCTGCAGCAAGCATGAGATCCTGAATCGGTGCGCGTCCGAGTTGCCACAGCTCACGGCACTCTTCCGCGGCAGCCTCGATGTCTGAACTACGAATTTGCTCCGGCTCCGTGAAGCTACGCTCTGGCAGATTCAATTCAGGGTAGTCAACGTGCTCAGACAAAAGCGTTGCTATTTCCTGCCCCCATTCTGTGCGCGCTCGTAATTTCGCCAGACCAGCCTTCAGTGCTGCCGAATTTTTCCT
Organism: uncultured Pseudacidovorax sp.; assembly: GCF_913773995.1. Taxonomy (GTDB): domain Bacteria; phylum Pseudomonadota; class Gammaproteobacteria; order Burkholderiales; family Burkholderiaceae_C; genus Xenophilus. The sequence continues at coordinate 40,853 of NZ_CAJYES010000110.1, read as the reverse complement.
ATAGAGCGGGCTAGTAATTGAATTTAAGATGGGGCGCGTCAGCCACTCGGGGTGCAGATTGAGCACACTAGCGAGTCGTTCAAACGTCTCAGCCTCGGGCGACTGATCACCTTTACACCACTTCGTGACTGTTGACGCGCTTACACCTACCAGACTGGCCAATTGACCCTTAGTCAAATTTCGGGCAGAGAGAGCCTGCTCCAGTCTTGCAGGCTGGAGATCACGGATTCCCGTTGTCATCTTCGGTACCCGTTTTCCTCTTTCGCGTCGTTGTTTTGAGTTTTGGCATTGCCTTATCAGCTTGCCCGCCAGGCGAGCCACGGTCGTACACTTTGAGAAATTCCTTCATGGGTTTTAGATATAACCAAGAATCCAAACTCGGCGATGGCAGCGCAACCATGCATTGCGTCAGTTGAGCCAAACCGTTCTCATCCTGACCGTCCATTACGCCCAAGACAAACAAAGTTGCCGCACCAATATGGCAGGGCTCCATGAAAAAATCAGCTTGGACATATTTACGCTGAATTTGATCGTTGAGCTCCGCCAAAGACGCACGGGTAGAACTACGCCGCAAATTAGTCCATTTATGCGCAGGAACGTTCAACCGGATGATATTGAAAATACCGAGGCGCCCGACGACCAAGCCAGTGCTGCGGAGGGGTGCTGGTTTTGCTCCATGGGCTTCTAACGCCTCATGGAAGGTCTCGTTGTTGCAAAAATGTTTAATTGACCCGATGGCCGACCGCCTGTGCCCCCGATCAAACTCACTCGCCCGAAGGCGAGCCTTTTTGTCTCCGTCGAAGTAAGCGTCCTCAAACGCCATGAATGCATCTCGCGGTACATGTCGTGCGATGAGTTCTTCCAGAGCTTTCTGGCTCTTCGTGTGATGCAGGCCCATACGCTGATCGCTTCCATCTGTTGCGCCAGACGCGAATCTACCACCAAAAAGTTTCGTGTCACGCATGTGCACCAACTTTTTCTGTCGACCCGCAGTGGCGGCATCCTCACGAAACTGGTACGGCGGCGGCGGTGCCGATGAGCCCGAGGAGCACCTGGGCACGCAGAACCGAGCGGATGGCGTCGTCTAGGCGCCCAGCTTCTGTCCGCTGGGCGCGAACATTGCCGAGGCAGACGACGTTGAGGCGCGTGCCATCGGCCGCCCATTCCTGCGGCAGTTGGCAGCAGCATGGCGGGCGATCCCCGGCCGGTGAATTACGGGCCGTAGCCCGGGTGCGGCATCAGTCCCACGTGGAGGCAACGCCAGTGATGTTGCTGCGAACGCGCGCCGGTTCTGGCCCGGCGGCCTCGGGTCATCAGCTAAGCGCGGTAGGGAAGGCGCCTCAGTGCAAGCTATAACTTGCAAATGGTTCGCCAACGCCTTCGTTTGCAAGCTATAGCTGGCATCACATTCGGAACCTAGCTTCTGCCTCACGCTGATCCGCAGAACGGCGCGGGCGCTCAAGCCCCTCAGGCCCCCTTCCCCGGCCTCCCCGGAATCATCCCCAGCATGTGCTCCGCCACGCCCCCGTCCACCGTCAGCGCCTGCCCGGTCACATAGGCGGCGCCGGGGCTGGTGAGGAAGGCCACCACCTCGCCCACGTCGTCGGCGGTGCCGATGCGGCCTAGGGGCACCAGGGCGCGGCGGGCCTGGTGGATGGCGTCGTCCTGGTAGACGGCTTCGGTCAGCGGCGTGCGGATCATGCCGGGGCAGACGGCATTGACGCGGATGCCGTCGGCCGCCCATTCCTGCGCCAGCTGGCGGCACAGCATGACGAGCGCGGCCTTGGCCGGTGAGTACGCGCCGTAGCCCGGGTGCGGCATCAGCCCCGACATGGAGGCGATGGCGGTGATGCTGCCGCGGGTGCGCGCCAGTTGAGGCCGCGCGGCCTGGGCCAGCAGCCAGGCGCTGCGGGTGTTGAGGTGGAAGGTGTGGTCCCACTGCTCGACCGTGAGATCGGCCAGGCGGCCGGGGCCGGAGGCGCCGGCGTTGCACACCAGCGCACCCAGGTCGCCGGCCGCTTCCTGGGCCTGGGCCACGATGGCGCGGCAGGCCTCGGGCTGGGTCAGGTCGCCGGTGACGCCGCCGGCCGTGACGCCCTCGGTGCGCAGCTCGTCGAGCAGCCGCTCCAGCTTGTCGCCGGGCTGGCTGGCCGCCGCGCTGATGTGCAGCACGCTGCCGGCACGCCGCGCCTGGCGGGCCAGCGCCAGGCAGATGCCCCAGCCGATGCCGCCGGCCGCGCCGGTGACCAGCACATGCGCGGGCAAGGTGGGCATGACGGGCGCAGCAGCGACAGCGGCATCGTCAGCGTTGGAAGTGACTACGGAAGCATCGGAGCGAGGTGCGGTCATGGGTGATGGAAAGGCAAGGAAAGGCAACGAGGAATGGCGGGCGCTGACGGCCCGAATGACGCACTGCCGCCCAATGCATGCAGGGGACGACCAGGCCGACGGCACGGCCCCCCGTCCCACCACGTCACGATCCGACAGGCGCGGAGCCGGGCCGCAGCGCGCGGTAATGCGCCAGTGTGGCCGCAATGCCATCACGCAGCGCGGTGCGCGGCCGGTCGGCAAACCAGTCGTCGAGCCCGGCCTCGTCCGCATCGGCCGCGATGGTCAGCGGCGGCCCATCGGCGGCCAGTTGGGCGCCCGGCACCTGGCGGCGGATCTCGTCCAGCACGGCATCGACCGTGTGCACCTCGCCCACCAGGTTGAAGACCTGGGCGCCTTCGGCCCGGGGCTGCAGCAGCGCATGCACGAAGGCCGCGGCCACGTCGTCGACGAAGACCAGGCCGGCGGCGCCGGTGTAGCCCACCGTGAAAGGCTCGCCGCGGGCGGCGGCGCGGCAGGCCAGGCTGGGGCCGGCGCTGGCACCGCTTTCGCGGCCCGGGCCATAGACCACGAAGGGCCGCAGGCCCACGCTGGCCAGGCCGTGCTCGTGCCAGCAGGCACGGGCCGCGCCCTCCACCGCCAGCTTGAAGGCACCGTAGTGCGTGGCCGGCGCGGGCTGGCGACCGTCGTGCGGGCCGTACACGCCGGCGGTGCTGGCGTACACCACGCGGTCCAGCCCCTGCGCGCGGGCGGCCTCGAAGACATGCAGCGGGCCGATCAGGTTGACCTGCGCACCCAGCACCGGATCGGCGCTGCAGGTGGGCGTGAGCACGCCGGCCAGGTGCAGCACGCCGCCGCAGCCGGCCAGGGCGCGGTGCACGTCGGCACGCTCGCGGATGTCCCCGGCCAGCGCCTCGGCCGGGCCCAGCGTGGCGGCCAGCTGCTGCAAGGCGGGCAGCGCGGCCGGCACGTCGAACAGGCGCGGCGCCACGCCGCGCGCATGCAGCAGCGCGGCGATGCGCCGGCCCAGGAAGCCGGCGGCGCCGGTCACGAGGACGGGCCCCTTCACCCCCGCACCCGGTTGGGAAGCGACGGGCGGCATGGGCCGCCCGCTCACATCTTGCAGGCGGGCGACGGTGCGGGAACGATCGACGGCGGGAAGACGTGCTCGATCACCGGCACGATGGCGCCGTCCACCGTCTTGGCGCGGGCCACGTAGTTGGGCAGCAGCAGCTGGTTGTCGGCGGCGCGCATGGTCACGGTGCCGTAGATGGTGTCGAGCTGCGCGCCGCGCAGCGCCTTCGACACATCGGCGGGCTTGACGCTGCCGGCCTTCTTCACGCCGTCGAACATCACCTGCATGCCGTTGTAGGCCTGGCCTTCGTTGTCGGTGGGCACGCGGTTGAACTTGGCCTTCCACGCGGTCACGAAGGCCTTGTTGCGCGGGTTGTCGATGGTGGCGGTGTAGGCCGTGTTGCCGGGCGTGCCTTCCAGCGCCTTGCCGGTGGCGTTGATCATGAAGTTCTGGATCAGCGCGTGGCCGATGAGCTTGGTCTTGGGGATGAGCCCGAACTCCTCGGCCTGCTTGACGAAGGCGATGGCATCGCGGCCGGTCTCGGCCACCCAGATGGCCTCGACACCGCTGCTCTTGAGCTGGGCGATGTAGGGCGAGAAGTCCTTGGTGCCCAGCGGCACGTACAGCGACAGCGGCACCTTCTTGCCGTTGGCCTCCACGGCCTTCTTGAACGATTCGCCCGAGTCGCGGCCCCACACATAGTCGGCGGCCAGCACGGCGAAGGTGTTCTCCTTCAGGTCCTTGGCCCACTCGTTGATCATGGCGATGTCCATCGCGTCCGAGTGGTTGGTGCGGAAGCTGCGCGGCTTGCAGGTGTCGCCGGTGAGCTTGTCGGACTTGCTGGCCACCACGAAGTAGGCGGCGTCCCAGCGGTCCAGGTTCTGCGCGATGGCCAGCGAGATGGACGAGGGGATGGAGCCGATGAGCAGGTTGTTGCCCTCGCGCGCCAGCTTCTCGGCCACGCGGCGGCCGGCGTCGGGCGTGCCCTCGTCGTCGGCCTCGGCCACCTCGACCTTGCGGCCGTCCACGCCGCCCTTGGCATTGGCCTCGTCGGCGGCGAACTTGACGGCGCGCATCACCTCCTCGCCCTGCTGCGCGAACACGCCGGACTTGGAGGACACCAGGCCGACCTTGACCGGCTCCTTGCCCTGGGCCCAGGCGGCCAGGGGCATGGCGGCGCCGGTGGCGACGAGGGCGGCGGCCACGGCAGTGGCGGCGCGGCGCGAGATGATTGGGGTGGTGCTGTGCATGGTTGTGTCTCCTCGGGTGGATGAAGATGTGCGCCGGAAGGCGGTCCGGCAGCCGTGTTTGCGGGGTTGCTGCGGATGCGGCCGGCTCGTGCGTCGGGGATGCGCGAGTGGCGTGTGCGTGGCGTGCAGGCGGTGTTCGATGAGGCCGGCGATGGCGCTAGACCATCACATGCGCCTCCAGGTCATGCAGGCTTTCGCGGCTGTCGTGCACCGCGCCCTGCGCGATGACGGCGCCCTTGGCCATGGCGTAGTAGCGCTCGGCCACGCGCACCACCAGGCTCATGTTCTGCTCGATGAGCAGCAGCGCCGTGCCCTGCGCCGCCACCTGGTTGAAGATGACCGCGAGCTGGTCGACGATGACGGGCGCCAGCCCTTCGGTGGGCTCGTCCAGCAGGATGAGCGAGGGGTTGGCCATGAGGGCGCGGCCCACCGCCAGCATCTGCTGCTGTCCGCCCGAGAGCGCGGTGCCCGGCGTGTGGGCGCGCTCCTGCAGGATGGGAAAGAGCTCGTAGATGCGCGGCACCGTCCAGTGGCCGGGCCGGCCGGTGGCGGCGCCCAGCAGCAGGTTCTCTTCGACGCTGAGGTTGGCCACGATGCGCCGGCCCTGCGGCACCACCACCACGCCGTTCTGCGCCGCGTTGTAAGGCCGCGGGCGCAGCAGGATCTGGCTGCCCACGCGCACCTGGCCGCCGCGCAGGCTGGCCAGGCCCAGGATGGTGTTGACCACCGTGGTCTTGCCCACGCCGTTGCGGCCCACCAGGGCCACGCGCTCGCCCGCGCGCACCTGCAGCGACAGGCCGTGCAGGATGTGCGCTGCGCCATAGAAGGCATCGACGCGGTCGAGTTCGAGCAGGATGCCGTCGTTCATCGCGTTGCGGTGTTTGGTCGTGCTCATGCGGCGCTCCCCAGGTAGGCCTCGCGCACGCGCGGATTGGCGCGCACGGCGGCAGGCTCGCCGCTGGCGATCACGCGGCCGAGTTCGAAGACGGTGACGGCGTCGCTGATGCCGAACACCACGTCCATGTCGTGCTCCACCAGCAGCACCGACACGTTCCAGCGCGAGGTCAGCGCCTTGAGGTGGCGCGCCAGGTCGTGCGATTCCTGCACCGAGAGGCCGGCCATGGGCTCGTCCAGCAGCAGCACGGTGGGCCGACCGACCAGGGCCAGGGCCAGGTCGAGACGGCGCTGCTCGCCGTAGCCCAGGTCTTCGGCGACGTCGTCGGCACGGTGGGCCAGGTTCAGCTCTTCGAGCACGGCCTGCGCATCGGCCTCGCTGTCCTTGGGGTTCATGCAGTGCGAGGCCAGCGCCACCTGCCGGCGCACGCGCATCTGACCAAAGACGCTGGTGCGCTGGAAGCTGCGCGACAGCCCCCGCTGGCGCCGCTGCACGGGGCCGAGCGCACTCACGTCCTCGCCGCGCAGGAAGACCTGGCCGCGGGTGAGCTTGCGCCGGCCGGTGATGGCGTCGATGACGGTGGACTTGCCGGCGCCGTTGGGGCCGATCAGGCCGCGGATCTGGCCGCGTTCCAGCGTCAGCTCCACGCCGTCCACCGCCTTCACGCCGCCGTAGTGGATGGCCACGTCGCGGGCCTGCAGCACGTAGTCGCTCATAAGGCAACCTCCATCTTGACGCTGCCCCGGACAGGTGCTGAGGTGGCGAACCGACTTCCGTGCCCTCGTGGTGACTGCCCGTGGCGCTGGCTGTTCGACAGCCCGCATGAGACCTGCAGCACCCGAGGTGCCGGAAGGCCACGACGGGCCACCGGATGTAGCGCCACGCCTACCCAGCTGGAGCGCCAATTTATGAGCGTCCCGCCATGCCTTCCGACACGGACAGTCTTAACCCAAACCCATGGAGGTTGTCCATGACTCTCAGTGTCTTTGTCGGCCTGGATTGGGCCTACCGTTCGCACGCGGTGTGCGTGATCGACGCCCAGGGCAGCGTGCTCAAGCACTTGACCATCAACCACGATCGCCAAGGACTCGGTGAGCTGCAACGTGCACTCGCTGCCTTTGGCAAAGCCTTGCCCATCGCCATCGAGCGGCCCTCGGGCCTGATCGTGGACGCCCTGCTCGACGCCGGCCATCAGGTCTTTGCGATCCATCCCAACGCCGTCAAGGCCAGCCGCCCGCGCTACCGCAGCAGCAATGCCAAGAGCGACGCGGGCGATGCCTTCATGCTGGCTGACTTGCTGCGTACCGACGGCCATCGCTGGCGCGCTGTGCAGCCGCAGTCTGCAGCCATCCGCGCCTTGCGCGCCCTGGTGCGCACACGCGACGACCTGGTGAGCACGCGCATTCGCCTGGCCAACCAGCTCACCGCGCTGCTCGATGCCTACTGGCCTGGCGCCACAGGCATCTTCGCCGCCCTCGATTCGCCCATCGCCCTGGCCTTCATCGAGCAGTGGCCCACCGCGCGCAAACTCACAGCCCGCCAGATCGCCGCCTTCTGCAAACGCCATGGCTACAGCGGCCGGCGTTCTCCCGACGCGCTGCTCGAACGCCTGCAAGCCGCTGCGCCCAGCTTTTGCGAACCTGCGCTCGCCCAGGCCCAGGCCACGGCTGCCTTGGCCCTGGTGGCCCTGCTCAAGCCGCTCGCAGCTCAGATCAAGTCCCTGGACGGCCACATCGCTCAAGCCATGGGGCAGTTGCCACAGGCCGTCTCGGTCATGTCGCTGCCGCGCGCCGGCTGCATCTGCGCCGCGCAGATCCTGGCCGAACTGGGCGATGTGCCCCAGCGCTTCGCCAGTGCCGAGCAGTTGTGCTCCGAGGCCGGCGTCGTGCCCGTCACCTACCAGTCCGGCAAGAGCCGCGCCGTCACCTTCCGATGGGCTTGTAACCACCGCTTGCGCCGCGCCATCACTTGCCTGGCTGATAACTCCCGCCATGCCAGCCCTTGGGCCGCCAGCGTCTACCACGCCGCGCGCAAGCGCGGCTGCGATCATCCGCACGCAGTGCGCATATTGGCTCGCGCCTGGACTCGTGTGCTCTGGCGTATCTGGACCGATGGCTGCGCCTACGACCCCGCTGTCCATTCCAGCGCTTGTCGCATCGAAATTTCTCAAGAGGGTTGACACCGGATGTCTCATGCCTGTTGTCTCCTGCTTGCGATGCGGCTCAGCGGGCCGAGGTGGCGGGGCGCGCCACGGGCGTGGCGGGTGCGGCCGTGTGGCCGGCACTCGCGGCGGCGGGCGATGCCGCATCGCGCCGCCTGGGGTTCCACAGCTTCTGCAGCGCTCCGGCGATGCCGGTGGGCGAGAACACGATCACGGTGATCAGCGCCACGCCGAAGATGGCCATCCAGTGCGTGGCCCAGTCGCCCAGCACGTCCTTGAACATGAAGTACACGATGGCGCCCAGCGGCGGGCCCCACAGCGCCTTGTAGCCGCCGACCACGACCATCATCAGCGCCACACCGGAGACGCTCCAGTGCAGCGCCTCGGGCGAGACGAAGCCGGTGTTCAGTGCCGACAGCAGCCCCGCCACCGCCACCACGCCGGCCGACAGCGCATAGATGGCGGCACGCGGCAGCAGCGTGCGCAGGCCGATGAAGCGGGCGCGCTCCTCGTTGTCGCGCACCGCCTCGGTCACGCTGCCGAAGCGTCCGCGCAGCAGCAGCGCCAGGACCAGCAGCGTGAGCACCAGCACCGTCCAGCACACCATGAAGAGCACGGCCGGCTGCAGAAGTTGCGACTGCGGCACGCCGAAGAGCGTGGAGGGCCAGTTGATGTTCATGCCGTCGGCGCCGCCGGTGAGCCCGCGCGAGCGCGAGGCGGTGAGGAAGAACATCTGCCCGATGGCCAGCGTCATCATGCTGAAGGCCACCCCGGGCACGCGCACGATCACCAGGCCCACCAGCAGCGCGAAGAGCATCAGCGCCGCCAGCGTGGCCACGATGGCCAGCTCGGCCGGCATCCAGCCCAGCTCCATCACGATGCCCACGGTGTAGCCCGAGAGCCCGAAGAACACCGCATGGCCGAAGCTGACCATGCCGTTCTGCCGCAGCAGCAGGCCCACGCCCGAGGCGAAGACACCGTAGATCACCGCCTGCGTGAACAGCGACAGCAGCGTGCCCGAGCCCACGCCCAGCGCCACCGCGCCCCCCACCGCCAGCGCCGCGGCGCCGGTCAGGCCGATACGAACATTGCTTGTCATGAATGCGCTCCTCTCGTTCCCTGATGTCTTCTGCGTGGCGTTCACGTCCGGCTTCCAGCAAACCCTGCCGGGCGCCAGATGAGCACCGCGACCATGATCACGAAGGGCAGGATGGCCGAGAGGTCGGGCAGGTACACCGCGCCCAGCGACTGCACCATGCCCAGCACCATGGCGGCGACGAAGGCGCCGGCCAGCGAGCCCAGGCCGCCCACGACCACCACCACGAAGGAATCGATGATCACGTCGCTGCTCATCGACGGCGACAACGACAGGAAGGGCGCCGCCACCACGCCGGCCAGGCCCGCGAGGGCGGTGCCCAGGCCCACCACGCCGGCCGACAGCGCATCGGTGTTCACGCCCTGCATGGCGGTGGTGGTCGGGTCGGTGCTGGCGGCCCGCACGAACAGCCCCGCCTTCGAGAAGCGCAGCCAGCCCGTGAGGCCCAGCGCCACCAGCGCGCCGACGCCGATCACCGCCACGCGGTAGGCCGGCAGCGGCGTGCCGAAGAAGTCGATGGAGGTGGCCAGCACGGCGGGCGCTTCCACCGACAGGTTGCTCTTGCCCCAGGTGGTCTGCACGAAGTCCTCGATCACCAGCAGCAGGCCGAAGGTGACCAGCACCACGGTGAGCGGATCGCGGTCCTGCAGCAGGCGAAAGCCGTAGCGGTCGAGCAGCACGCCCAGCAGCGCCATGATGGCCGGCGCCGCCACCAGCGCGGCCCAGAAGTTGTAGCGCAGCGCCACCGAGTAGCCGATGTACGCGCCCAGCATGTACAGCGAGCCGTGCGCGAAGTTCACCACCCGGCGCAAGCCGTAGATGAGCGCCAGGCCCGAGCACATGATGATCAGCAGGGCGCCGTAGACCAGCCCGTTGAAGAGGTTGATGGTCAGCATGAAGGTCGTCTCCGTGTCGTGTGTGCGGTCGGGGATGCGGGGCCGCTTAAAGCGGCGCCAGGGCATGGGCCGGTGCGCCCAGCACGCTCCAGCCGCCGTCGGCGCTGAGCGTGGCGCCGGTCACGTAGCTGGCGGCAGGCGAGACCAGAAAGGCGATGGCTTCGGCGATCTCTTCGGGCTCGGCCATGCGGCCCAGCGGCGTGCGCTCGGCCACGGCGCGGGCATCCACATCGCCGCGTTCGGCCAGGGCCGCGACCAGCGCAGTGCGCACATAGCCCGGGGCCACCGCGTTCACGCGGATGCCCTGGCGGGCCCACTCGCAAGCCAGTGCGCGCGTCATGCCCAGCACGCCGGCCTTGGCGGCGCTGTAGGCATTGCGGCCCGGGATGCCGCCGAAGCTGGCGATGGAGCCGATGTTGACGATGGCGCCGCGGTTGCCACGGGCATCGCGCGGCTGCTCGCGCATGAAGCCCAGCACGGCCTGCGTCATGAGGAAGCTGCCGCGCAGGTGCACGGCCAGCACGCGGTCGAAGCCCTCAGCCGTCTGCGCCAGCGTGGGTGCGGCCTGCTCGCCGATGCCGGCGTTGTTGACGAGGGCGTCGATGCGGCCGAGCGCGGTCTGCGCAGCGGCCACCGCCACCTGGACGGAACCGGCATCGCTCACGTCGCAGCCCAGACCGATGTGTTGCGGGCCCAGCTCGACGGCGCGGGCCTGCGCGGCCTCGGCGCGCAGGTCCAGCAGGGCCACGCGCCAGCCCCGCTGTGCCAGGCACTGCGCGGTGGCCCAGCCGATGCCGTCCGCGGCGCCGGTGATCAGCGCCGTGGCGGCTGTTGAATGGGGTTGGCCGAGGGTCGGCAAGTCTGTCTCCTGTCGTCGTTGCTCTGGTGGCAAGGCTGCGGGCGTGGCCCGCGCCAACCGGACTTTCGAGGCCGCCGGTCATGGCTGCGTGTGGGGGTGGATTCTTCGATCCCTGCCCTGGGGCTGCTTCGACATTTCCGGCCATTCGCCGGACTTTTCGTGCATGAGGGACTGGGGTTTGCCCGGCCTGTCATGCATGTGCGGCGCGCTGCGCGACTAGGTGGCGACGGCCTTGCGCAGGCGCGAGGCCGCATGCCGCGCCGCCAGGTGCGCGAAGACGATGCCGGGGCCGAGCGTGATGCCCGGCGCCGTGTAGACGCCACCCATGATCGAGTGCATGTCGTTGCCCACCGCATAGAGGCCCGCGATGGGCTGGCCCTGCGCGTCGAGCACGCGCGCATCGGTATCGGTGGCGAAGCCCTGGGCCGCGCCGATGTCGCCGGGATAGAGGCGCACGGCATAGAAGGGGCCTTCCTCCAGCGGACCGAGGCAGGGGTTGGGTCCGGGCCATGCCGGGTCGCCCAGGTTGCGCTGGTAGGCCGTCTCGCCGCGGTGGAAGTCGCTGTCCGCGCCGCTGCGCGCCAGGGTGTTGAAGCGCTCGACCGTGGCCTGCAGACGCTGCGCATCGATGCCCAGGGCCTGGGCCAGACCTGCCAGCGTGTCAGCCTGCGTGAGGTAGCCGTCGGCGAGGAAGGGCGCGAGGCCCTTGCCACCCGGGCGCACCATGCCCAGGCCGTACTTGCGCAGGGCCGCGGCATCGCAGATGAGGAAGGCGGGGACGGAGGGCTGGCCATCGGCGCCCGGCTGCTGCATGGCCAGGCCGAAGAGGTGGTACGAGGTGCTTTCGTTGACGAAGCGCTCGCCCGCCGCATTGACGGCGAGCACGCCCGGCTTGGCGCGGTCCATGACGAAGTGCGGGAACAGGGCGGTGCTGCCATCGGCGCGCGTGCGGCGCGAGACGGGCGCCCAGAAGGCCGGGCTCATCGAACCGCTGCCGTAGCGCGCGCCCACGGCTTCCGCCAGCGCATGCGCCTCGCCGGTGTGGCCGGGCGCGCCGGGGCACCAGCCGATGTCGGCACCGGGCAGCAGGGCCTGCCGTCGCTCGGGGTGGCGGTTGAAGCCGCCGCTGGCCAGCACCACGCCAGCGCGTGCGGCCACGCTGCGGCGCTGGCCGCGCTGGGCCAGCACCACGCCGTCGATGCCGGCGTCGTTGCGCTGCAGGCGCATCAGCTCGGTCTCCATGGCGAGCGTGACGTTGGGCAGGCGCGAGAGCGAATACAGCAGCCGCCCCACCAGCGCATTGCCCATCACCAGCCGCGTGCCGCGCGCATGGCGCAGGCGGTCGCGGCCATGGCGCGCCAGGATGCGCACCGAATGCCGCAGCGAGGCCAGCGACTTCGTCATGCCCAGCAGGTGGTTGATGTCGGTGCGGTCGACCATCATGCCGCCCAGCACGGTGAACTCGGGGATGGGCGGGCGCAGCAGCGCGAACCACTCGCCCAGCAGCCGGCCGTCGAAGGGCAGCGGCTCCAGTGCGCGACCGGCGACGGTCGAGCCCTCGAGGTCGGAGATGTAGTCGGGGTGCCTGGGATAGGCGCGGAGCTTGACCTCGGTGCGCGCGGCCAGCTGGGCGATGGCCTCGGCGCCATGGTCCAGGAAGGCCTGGCGCAGGGCGGCGGGCGTGCGGTCGCCGATGGCGTTGTCGAGGTAGCGCGCAGCCTCGGCCAGCGTGTCGGCCGGGTTGACCGCAGCGCCCTCGCGCGTGCCGGGCACCCAGCAGGTGCCGGCCGACCATGCGGTGGTGCCGCCCACGTGGGCGGTGCGCTCCACCAGCAGCACCTGCTGGCCCTCCAGGGCCGCGAACAGGGCAGCCGCCATGCCGGCGCCACCCGCGCCGACGACCACGAGGTCGAAGGCCGCGCCTTCGGGCAGATCGGCCAGCGTCTGCAGGCGCTTCACGGCTGGGGCTCCGCCAGGAACTCGACCATCAGGTCGCGGACGCGGGCGAACATGTCGGAGCCGGTGGCGGTGCCCAGCCCGCGCGCACGGGCGGCGGCGATCAGGGGCGTGACGGCCGGCTGGGTGATCACGCAGCCGACAAAGGCATCGGGCGCCAGGCGCTGCACGTCCACGGGCAGCGGATCGTCCGCGCGCATACCGGCGGGCGAGGCGTTGACCACCAGCTGGTAGCCGGCCGGATCGGCCGAGCCGACGCCGACGGGGCAGCGGCCCAGCCCGGCCAGGCGTGCCACCAGCGCGTCGCGGCGGGCGATGTCGCCATCGTGGATGTCCAGCGACGCGACACCAGCCATCACCAGCGCATGGGCGATGGCCGAGCCGGCGCCGCCTGCGCCCACCAGCAGCGCGCGGCGGCCCTCGGGCTCGCCGCCGCGGTCGCGCAGGGCGGCCACCATGGCCAGGCCGTCGAACATGTCGCCATGCCAGCGGCCATCCGCATTGCGGCGCATCGTGTTGGTGGCACCCAGGAAGGCAGCCCGCTCCGACAGCGTGGCGCACAGCGCCGCGCAGGCGAATTTGTGGGGCACGGTGACGATGACGCCGTCCACGTTCTTTGCCGCCGACACGCCGGTCAGCCAGGTGGCCAGGTCGGCCGGTGACACATGGGCGGGCATGACCATGGCGTCCATGCCGCGCTCGGCAAAGGCCTGCGTGACGCCCGCGGGCGATTTCACCTGCGCGATGGGATCTCCCACGATGAAGTGGACGCGCGTGGCGCCGCTGAGCTGGGGCTCGGACATGGCTGTCTCCTGGATGTGCATGCGCGGCCGCAACTTCTGCGGCAGCGTTGGCGGCGATCCTATCGAATACTGGAACGATGTTCAACTATTGAATTTCATTTCAATTCAGCCTACAGTCACGGCCAAGGAGACATCCCAGCCCATGCCCCAGAAGGCCCCCATCGCGCTCATCGGCGCCGGCGTCATCGGCCGCACGCACATCGACCGCCTGCAGCAGAGCAGCCGGGCGCGGCTGTGCGCCATTGCCGATCCCACCGAGGCCGGACGCGCGCTGGCCGACGACGCGGGCGTGCCCTGCTACCCCAGCCATGCCGAGTTGCTGGCGGCCCAGCGGCCCGCGGGCGCCATCGTGGCCACGCCCAATGCCACGCATGTGCCGGTGGCGTTGGACTTTCTGGACAGGGGCGTGCCGGTGCTGGTCGAAAAACCCGTGGCCGGCACGGTGGACGACGCCCGTTGCCTGGCCGAGGCCCAGGCCGCCCGCGGTGTGCCCGTACTGGTGGGCCACCACCGCCGACACAACCCCATCCTGCAGCGCGCCCGCCAGTTGCTGCAGGAGGGCCGGCTGGGCCGCGTGGTGGCCGCGCAGGCCATGGCCACCTTCCTCAAGCCTGATTCGTACTTCAAGGCCGCCTGGCGGCGCCAGGCCGGCGGCGGCCCGGTGCTGATCAACCTGATCCACGACATCGACATGCTGTGCTTCCTGCTCGGCGAGGTGCGCGCCGTGCAGGCCTTCGCCAGCAGCGCGACGCGCGGCTTCGAGGTGGAGGACACGGCCGTGGCCAGCCTGCAGTTCGCCAGCGGCGCGCTGGGCACGGTGATGGTGTCGGACACCGCCACCGCGCCCTGGTGCTGGGACTTCTGCGCCGGCGAGCAGCCGCAGTACCCGAGGCAGGCCGTCAACTCGCACTTCATCGCCGGCACGCACGGCTCGCTGTCGCTGCCCGATCTGTCGCTGTGGCATTACGCCGGCGAGCGCAGCTGGCATGCCGAGATGACGCGCAGCCAGACCGCCGTGCATGCCGCCGACCCCTACACCCGCCAGCTCGACCACTTCGTCGACCTGATCGAAGGCCATGCCACGGTGCCGCTGTGCAGCGCCGCCGACGGCCTGCGCACCCTGGCCGCCACGCTGGCCATCCATGACGCCGCCGTGCGCGGCGCCACCGTGGCGCTGGGCTGAGCCCGCCGTGCGCATCCTCATCCTGTACGCTGCCCGCCTCATTCCAAGACCACGAGAAGGACATCCCCGATGAGCGGCGTACTCGATCGAACCCTGGGCATCCTCGAACTGCTGGCGCGCCATGGCGAGGGGCTGGAGCTGGCCGCCATCGCCGACACGCTGAACATGCCGCGCAGCGCCGCCCACCGCCTGCTGGCCGACCTGACGCGCACGGGCTACGTGCGCCAGACGCGCGAGCTGGGCTCGTACATGCTGACCACCAAGCTGTCGTCGCTGGGCCTCTCATTCCTCAGCCACAGCGGCATCGTCGACTTCTCGCAGCCGCTGCTGGACCGGCTGGCGCAGCTGTCGGGCGAGCTGGCGCGGCTGTCGGTGATCGACGGCGAGCGGCTGACCTGGGTGGCGCGCGCCCAGGGCGCCCGCCAGGGTCTGCGCTACGACCCCGACATGGGCAGCGATGCGCGGCTGTCGTGCTCGTCCTCCGGCCTGGCCTGGATGGCGGCGCTGAGCGACGACGAGGCCATCGCCCTGGCCACCCGGCAGGGCCTGGGCCAGCCCGAAGAGTACGGCCCCAATGCGCCGCGCACGGTGCAGGAGATGATGGCCATGGTGCACGCCACGCGCGAGCGGGGCTATGCCCTCACCATCGACACCTACACGCCGGGCCTGAGCACCATCGGCGCCGTGGTGCAGCCCGTCGGCCGGCCGCCCATCGGCGCCATCACCGTCGCCGGACCTACCGTGCGCTTCACCGAGGAGCGCATGCGCGCCCTCGCCCCCGAACTGCTGGAAACGGCCGCGCAGATGGCGGCCGCCAGCGGCACCTCGCCCTTCTTCCAGAAGACGGCACCGGCAGCGCCTCCCGGACGCGTGCCCATCTACGCCGCCTGACGGCGCCCTTCATGCCTGCCCGCACGACCGACGCCCCCGCCGCCACCTCTCCACGCACCCTGACCTGCGACCTGCTGGTCATCGGCTCGGGCGCGGGCGGCCTGGCCACCGCGGTGACGGCGGCGCAGCTGGGGCTGAAGGTGGTGGTGGTCGAGAAGGAGCCGCAGTTCGGCGGCACCACGGCCTGGAGCGGCGGCTGGATGTGGGTGCCGCGCAACCCGCTGGCGCGCGCGGCGGGCATCGACGAGCCCCTGGAAGAACCGCTGGCCTATCTGCGCCACGAGCTGGGCGCGCAGTTCGACGAGGCGCGCGCCCGCACCTTCCTCACGCAGGCGCCGCGCATGGTGGAGTTCTTGCGCCGCCGCACGGCCCTGCAGTTCGTCGACGGCAATGCGATCCCCGACTTCCATGGTCGCAGCCCGCATGCGGGCACGGGCGGGCGCTCGGTCTGCGCCGCACCCTTCGACGGCCGGCGCCTGGGTGCGCGGCTTCGCGACCTGAAGCCGCCGCTGCCCGAGACCACGCTGTGGGGCATGGGCATCGCCTCGGGCCGGGAGCTGCGGCACTTTCTGGACGCGACGACCTCGCCGGCCTCCTTCGCCTACGTGGCGCGGCGTGTGCTGGCCCATGCACGCGACCGGTTGCTGCATGGGCACGGTCGGCGCCTGGTCAACGGCAATGCGCTGGTGGCCGCGCTGGCCGCCTCGGCGCTGGAGGCGGGCGTGCAGATCCTCACCGCCCACCCGGCGTGGCGGCTGCTGCAACGGGATGGGCGCATTGCCGGCGCCGAAGTGATGTCGGCCGACGGCCCGCTCGCGATCGAGGCCGCGCGCGGCGTGGTGCTGGCCTGCGGCGGCTTTCCGCACGATGCGGGGCGCAAGGCCCGTCTGCTGCCGCATGCGGGCCCCAAAGGCCGTGACCACCATTCAGCGGCCAGCCTGGGCAACACCGGCGATGGGCTGCGCCTGGGCGAGGCGGCGGGCGGGCGCGTGGCCACCGGGCTGGTGCAGGCAGCCGCGCTGGCGCCCGTGTCGCTGGTGCCGCGCAAGAACGGCAGCACCGGCCGCTTCCCGCACCTGATCGAACGTGCCAAGCCCGGCCTGATCGCCGTGCGCGCCGACGGCCGGCGCTTCGTCAACGAGGCCGACTCGTACCACGACTTCATGCATGGCCTGCTGGCAGCCACGCCGCCCGGCGAGCCGGTGCAGGCCTGGCTGGTGTGCGACCGCGACTTCTTCCGCCGCTTCGGTCTGGGCGCGGCGAAGCCCTGGCCGATGCCCACGCGCGGCTGGCGCAAGCGCGGCTACCTGCGCCGCGGCCGCACGCTGGCCGAGCTGGCGGCGGCCTGCGGCATCGACGTGGCCGGCCTCGCCGCCACCGTCGCGCGCTACAACGCCATGGCCGCCGACGGCCATGACCTGGACTTCGGCAAGGGCGAGACGCCCTACAACCGCGTGCAGGGCGAGGCCCGCCCCGGCCAGCCCAATGCCTGCATGGCCCCGCTGCAGCGCGGCCCGTTCTACGCCGTGCGCGTGGTCGCCGGCAGCCTGGGCACCTTTGCCGGCCTGCGCGTGGACACGCAGGCCCGAGTGCTCGATGAACACGACCGGCCCGTGCCCGGCCTCTACGCCGCCGGCAACGACATGGCCAGCCTGATGGGCGGCCACTACCCCAGCGGCGGCATCACGCTGGGCCCGGCCATGACCTTCGGCTTCATCGCCGCGCACCACGCAGCCGGCGTGCCGCTGGAGCCGCCTTCGGCGCCCGCGCATGCCCCTGCCGCCGCGGCGCCGCAACCCCTTCACCAGGAACCCCTCGTATGCACTACTACGAACTCGCCACGCTGACCCTGCCCATGGGCACCGCCGGCACGGCCGCCACCGCCGTCCAGGCCTTCGCCACCGCACCCGAGGCGCAGGGCCAACTGCTGGGCTGCTGGTTCACCGACATCGGCGTGCTCAACCAGATGCTGGTGCTGCGCGGCTTCGACAGCCTGGGCGCGCTGGAGGCCGAGCGCGCCCGCACGCAGGCCAGCGCCAGCCCCTTCGGCTGCGGCGAGATCTACCAGCGGCTGGAGCAGCACAGCTACCGCGGCTTCGACTGGATGAAGCCCGCGCGGCCCAGTGCCGAGTCGGGCATCCAGGGGCCGGTCTACGAGATCCGCACCTATGGCATCAAGCCCGGCGGCACGCAGCCCACCATCGACCTCTGGCAGGAATACCTGCCGCCGCGCGAGAAGCTCTCGCCCTGCGTGGTGGCCATGGTGGCGCTGGACGGCGCCGCGCGCTTCACCAACATCTGGGCCTACCCGACGCTGGACGCGCGCAGCCGCGCCCGCGCCGACGCCGTGGCCCAGGGCATCTGGCCGCCCAAGGGCGGGCCGGCGCATCTGACGACCGAGATGGTCTCGACCATCGCGATGCCCACGGCCGTCTCGCCGATGAAGTGACACAGCGACCATGGCCCGTCCGCTTTCCCTTGCCTACCTGAGCAGCCACCGCTGCACCCCCGCCGAGGCAGTGCGCCTGGCGGCGCAGACCGGCTACGGCTTCGTCGGCCTGCGCCTCTGGCCCAATGCACCGGGCGCGCCGCAGCAGCAGCTGATCGGCCAGCCGGCTGCACTGCGCGAGACGCAGGCCGCCCTGCGCGACACCGGCGTGGGCGTGTTCGACCTCGAGATCATCCGCATCGATGCCGACTTCGACCCGCACCGCTGGGACGCGCTCTACGACATCGGCGCCGCGCTGGGCGCCCGCGCCATCCTGGTGGCAGGCGACGACGGCAACGAGGCCCGGCTGACGCAGAGCTACGCGCGCCTGTGCGAGGTGATGAAGCCCTTCGGCATGACGGCCGACCTGGAGTTCATGCCCTGGACCGGCGTGCGCGATGCGGCCGCCGCGCTGCGCGTGGTGCGCAACGCCGGATCGCCGGGCAACGCGGGCATCCTGGTCGACGCCCTGCACTTCGGCCGCAGCAGCAGCACGCTGGCGGACGTCCGCGCCATTCCGCGCGAACTGCTGCACTACGCGCAGATCTGCGATGCCGAGGCCGGCACGCACTTCAGCAACGACGAATTGATCCACACCGCGCGCTGCGCCCGGCTGCTGCCCGGTGAAGGCAGCATCGACCTGCACGGCCTGTTCGCCGCCCTGCCGGCCGACCTGCCCGTGAGCGTGGAGGTGACGAACCATGCGCGCGAGGCGCAGGAGCCGCCGGCCGAGTGGGCGGCGCAGTGCCTGCGGGCGTCGATGCCGTTCGTGGGTTGACCGCAGCGCTGCACATCTCGCCATGCTGATCCCCGCCAACCGCATTTCGCGCCTGCCCTTCTTCTTCGGCGCCCGCTGGTTCAGCAGTGCCTAGCCTTGAGCGTGGCCTGGCTCCCTCTCCCTTTGGGAGAGGGTTGGGGTGAGGGCCGCGGCTTTTATCTGCCCCGCAGCCCATCCACCGCCCAGGCCCCTCACTCCACCGCTCCCCAGAGGGGAGAGGCACAAACCCGACACATCGCGCATGGCCTCCTTCAGCGGCCATCGCCCTTCCTTCGCCCATTCATTCATCGCCAGACACCATGGACTTCGCCCTCAACGACGAACAGAAGATGATGATCGACACCGTCCGTCGATTCATCGCCGAGGAACTGCATCCGCTGGAGCAGACGCTCGAAGAGCACGGCGCCCTGCCCCGCGCGCAGGCCCAGGCCATTCACGACAAGGCCCGCTCGCTGGGCCTGTATGCCCTCAACATGCCGGCCGAGCTGGGCGGCGGCGGGCTCTCCAACCTGGACCGCGTGCTCTGCGAGGAGCAGTTCGGCCACACCAGCGACCAGCTGATCCGCCGCGCCTTCGGCAACGTCTACGAGCCGCTGCTGCATTGCCGCGGCGACCAGGTCGAGCGCTGGCTCAAGCCCTCGGTGGAAGGCACGCGCACCTGCGCCATCGCCATCACCGAGCCGGGTGCCGGCTCCGACGCCGCGGGCATCAAGACCCATGCGAAGAAGACCGACAGCGGCTGGGTGCTCAACGGCGGCAAGCACTTCATCAGCGATGGCGAATGGAGCGACTTCTTCCTCGTCTCGGCCCGCACCGGCGAGAAGGAGATCAGCATGTTCATGGTCGACAAGGGCCTGCCCGGCTTCACCGTCGGCAAGGACCAGCAAATGATGGGCCTGCGCGGCACGCCGCACGTGGAGCTGTTCTTCGACAACGTGGCGCTGGAAGACGCCGCCCTGCTGGGCGCGCAGGGCCAGGGCTTCAAGCTGGCGATGGGGGCCCTCAACGTGGTGCGTCTGGCGCAGGTGGGCGCGCGCGCGGTGGGCAAGGCCAGCCATGTGTGCGAGCTGATGCTGCAGTACGCCGGCGAGCGCCGGCAGTTCGACACCCGCATCGGCGACTTCCAGATGGTGCAGCAGATGCTGGCCGACAGCGTCATCGAGATCAACGCCGCGCGCTGGATGGTCTACCAGGCCGCCTGGATGCTGGACCAGGGCTTCGATGCGCGCGAGCAGATCGCCATGGTCAAGGTGCATGCGGCCGAGACGCTGGGCCGCGTGGTGGACCGCGCGGTGCAGGTCTTCGGCGGCATGGGCTTCTGCAAGGAGCTGCCCATCGAGCGCTACTACCGCGATGCGCGCATCTACCGCATCTTCGACGGCACCAGCGAGATCCATCGCGGTGTGATCGCCAAGTCGGCATTGCGCAAGGGCGCGGCCCTGTTCGACATCCACCGCTGAGGCCCGCCATGGCAGACGGCAAATTCATGACGGCCGCCGAGGCGGTGGCCCTGATCCGCGATGGCGACACCGTGGGCCTGATGGGTGGCGGCGGCGGGCTGATGGAGGCCACGCACCTGTTCGAGGCCGTGCAGGCGCGCTTCCTGGCCACGCGGGCGCCGCGCAACCTGACGGTGGTGCATGCGCTGGGCATCGGCGACAAGAAGACCAAGGGCATGAGCTGCTTCGCGCACGAAGGGCTGGTCAAGCGCGTGATCGGTGGCCACTGGGTGTGGTCGCCGGCCATGCAGCAGCTGGCCCTGGAGAACCGCATCGAGGCCTACATCCTTCCTGGCGGCGTGAGCAGCCAGTTGATGCGCGAGATCGGCGCCGGCCGGCCCGGCCTGATCAGCCACGTGGGCCTGGGCACCGTCTGCGATCCGCGCCACGGCGGCGGTCGCATGAACGCCGCGGCCAAGGACGACCTGGCGGAGGTGCTGACCCTCGATGGGCGCGAGTGGCTGCGCTACAAGCCCTTCCCCATCCACGTGGCGCTGGTGCGCGCCAGCGCGGCCGACGAGGATGGCAACATCAGCTTCGAGCACGAAGCCGCAAATCTGGATGCGCCTTCGCTGGCGCTGGCGGCGCGCAACAGCGGCGGCCGCGTGATCGTGCAGGTGGCCGAGCGGCTGCCGCGCGGCGCGCTCAAGGCACGCGAGGTGCGCATTCCCTCGGCCTGGGTCGACGCCATCGTGGTCGACCCGGCGCAGCGCACCAGCTACGACATTCCCTTCGACCCGGCCTTCAGCGGCGAGCTCACCGGCGCCGCCCGCGCCGAGAGCGAGGCCGCCGACCATGCGCGGGAGCTGGCCGCGGCGCAGGAGGCCTTCGGCGAGCGCCAGGCGGTGGCGCGCCGCGCCGCCGTGGAGCTGTTCGACACCGGCAAGGCGCGGCCCGTCATCAACTACGGCGTGGGCGTGCCCGATGCGGTGGCCAAGCTGATCGCGGCGCGCGACGAGCAGCACCGCATCTACCAGACCATCGAGCACGGCACCTATGGCGGCACGCTGATGGACGGCGTGCTCTTCGGCTATGCACGCAATGCCACGGCCATGCTGGACGCGGCCACGCAGTTCGACTTCTACGGCGGGGGTGGCCTGGACGTGGCCTTCCTGGGCTTCGGCGAGTTCGACGAGGAAGGCAGCGTGAACGTGTCGCGCCTGGGCGGCGTGACCGTGGGGCCGGGCGGCTTCATCGACATCGCGCAGAACGCACGCAAGGTGGTGTTCTGCGGCACGCTGGCGGCCAAGGGCGTGAAGCTGGCCACCGGCGACGGCCGGCTGCGCGTGCTGCAGCAGGGCGCCGTGAAGAAGCTGGTCAAGCGCGTGGACCAGATCACCTTCAGCGGCCCGCAGGGCCGGGTGCGCGGCCAGCAGGTGCTGTACCTGACCGAGCGCGCCAGCTTCCGCCTGACGCCCGAGGGCGTGGAGCTGTTCGAGATCGCACCCGGCGTGGACCTGCAGCGCGATGTGCTGGACCAGATGGACTTCATGCCCCGGCTCGCGGCGGAGATCGGGGTGATGGATGCGGTGTATTTCACGGCCGCCCTTGCTGCGCATTGAAGATGCGGCACTCCATCACCCAACCGTACACACTTGAGGTGCAGAATATTCTCTTGAAGGAATAGATTTCAGAGGGAATAATGCCGAAGCAGTGGGACGTCGAGTACGCCGACGAGCTGGGCATCTGGTGGGCGACGCTGGATGAGGCGGAGCAGGAATCCATCGATGCGTCGGTCCGGCTGCTCGAAGCGCGAGGACCGAATCTCGGTTTTCCTCACAGTTCCGGCATTCACGGCTCACGGCATCCGCACATGCGCGAACTCCGGATCCAGCATGAGGGCCGGCCCTACCGGATCCTCTACGCCTTCGACCCGCGGCGCTGCGCCATCCTGCTGCTGGGCGGGGACAAGACTGGCGACGGCCGCTGGTATGAGGTGCAGGTGCCGCTGGCCGACCGTCTGTACGACATCCACCTCGAGACCTTGAGAAAGGAAGGGCAGACCCATGGCTAGGAAATTCGGCGAACTGCGGGCCGGGATGTCCCCCGCATCCCAGGCACGCGCTGCCGCGCGGGCCGAAGCGCTGCTCGTGGAGATGCAGCTTCAGGAGCTGCGCAAGTCCCGCAATGTGACCCAGGTCGAGCTCGCACAGGCCATGAATGTGGAGCAGGCGGCGGTGTCGAAGCTGGAGCGCCGCGAGGACATGTACGTCAGCACCTTGCGCGCCTATGTCCAGGCCCTGGGAGGCGAACTGAAGCTGGTGGCGTCCTTCCCCGACGGGGACATCCAGGTGCACCCGTTCGAAGAGGCCTCGTGACGCAGCGGCGTCAGCGCGCGGTGTCGAGCGGCGGAGCGACCCATCCCGGCATCGCCACCGCCCGGATCAGGCGTGTCTCCTGCGCCGTGATCAGGTGGCCCGAGGCGGCCAGGTAGCGGGCGAAGTCGGGATGCGCGTCGCGTGCGGCGCTGCGGCGTTCGTAGTCGGCCAGGTCTTCGTAGGCCCAGAGATGCACGAACTGGTTCTGCGGGCCCACCATGCTGGTCCAGAAGCCCAGAGGATGGCCGAGGGTCTGCATGAGCACCGGCATGGCCAGCTCGTTGAAGACCTGCAGGAACTCGGGCATCTTGCGCAGCGCGATGGTGTAGATGCGGTGGTCCACCAGCGGCTTGCCGGGGGGCGCCACGATGGCCAGCGGGCCGGGCGCGGAGCCCACTGCCGCCGCCTTTCGCGCAGCGCGCGTGCCCTTCGACGCGGTCGGCCGGGCACTCATGCCACCACCTCTTCTTGCGCCTGCACGCGCACGGCCGGCACCGCCTGCGGCACCTCGGCGCGGTCGGCGATGTGGTGCGCGGTAAGGTACGCGAAGACCATGTTGGGCCCGTGCGTGATGCCTGCCCCCGGGTAGGCGCCGCCCATCATGCTGGCCCGGTCGTTGCCGGTGGCGTACCGGCCCGGGATCGGCTGACCATCGCGGCGAAGCACCTCGCCCACCAGGCTGGTCTGCAGGCCATCGAAGGTGCCGAGGTCGCCCATCACCACGCGCACGGCATAGAAGGGGCCCTGCGCCACCGGCGCGACACAGGGGTTGGGCCGGTGTTCGGGATCGGCCAGGTAGCGGTTGAAGGCCGTCTTGCCGCGGCCGAAGGCCGGATCCTCGCCGCGCTCGGCCGGCGGGTTGTAGGCGCGCACCGTGGCCTCCAGGCCTTGCGGGTCGATGCCGGCCTGGGCGGCCAGTTCGGCCAGCGTGCGGCCCTGCAGCAGGTAGCCGCTGCGCAGGTGCGGGCCGATGGGCATGGGCGCGGGCTTGACGTAGCCCAGGCCGTACTTGGCCAGGCAGGCCTTGTCGCAGACCAGCCACATGACCGTTTCCGTCTGGCCCTCGCAGGCGCGGGTGAGTGCCGCGCCCACGTCGTGGTACGACTCCGATTCATTGCAGAAGCGCCGGCCGTTCTTCAGCACCGCGATCACGCCGGGCTTGTAGCGGTCGAGCAGGTGCGGAAAGACGCCGAAGCGGCCACCACCCAGCGGCACGCGCGAGACGGGCATCCACGCCGCGCTGTCGGCATAGCGGATGTCAGCCACGCCGCCAGCGGCCTCGGCCATGTTGACGCCGTCGCCCGTGTTGCTCTCGGGCGTGGGCGACAGGTGTTCGCCCCCGCGACGCACATGCGGATAGGCCTGAGCGATGCGTTTGGCGTCATGCGGAAAGCCGCCGCAGGCCAGCACCACGCCGTGGCGCGCCCGCATCTCGCGCGGGCCGCCCTCCCCCTCCACGCGCACGCCGGTGACGCGGCCGCCCTCTTCGAGCAGGCCACGCACCGGTGTGCGGGTGAGGATGGGAATGCCCAGGTCCAGCGCCGAGCGCGCCAGCCGTGCAGCCAGCGCATTGCCGCTGGTGACCTGCACACCGCGGCGGTACAGGGCCAGCTCCTTGAGGTGCGTGGCCAGGCGTCGCGCAACGTAGAGCGCGGAAGTCAGCGACTTGGTGGCGCGGAAGAAGTGCTTCAGGTCCGCGTTGGACGAGTTGAACATCATGCCGATGAAGGTGATGGTCTCCAGCGGCGGCTTGAGCCGCGCCATGTCCTCGCCCAGGCCGCGGATGTCGTAGGGCGCGGCCAGAATGGATCGTCCCACCTGCGCACCGCCGGGGGCGTCGCAGTGGTAGTCGGGATAGAGCGTGGGCACGAACTGCATCTGCGTCTCGCGCTGCAGGAAGTCGACCATGGCCGGACCATGCTCGATGAAGGCCTGGGCGGTGGCCTCGTCGTAGAAGCGCCCGCTCTCCTGCATCAGGTAGGTGCGTACGGCCTCGCGCGTGTCGGCCGGATTCTGCTGCCGGCCATGCGGGCCCAGCGGAATCCACAGCACGCCGCCCGACAGCGCCGTCGTGCCGCCGAAGACTGGCTCCTTCTCCAGCACAGCGACCGTGAGGCCGCGCTTCTTCGCGGTGATGGCGCAGGTCAGGCCGGCAGCGCCGGAGCCGACGACCAGCAGGTCGAAATCGTGGGTCATGGAATGTCTCCTCAGAAATCAGGCACAGCGTTGCGATCGGCCAAGGCGACCCCATACGCACGACATCGAATGGCCGCGGAGCGGGCCATGCGGGAACATCCGCGGAACCGGCTTCGCCGGGCCGCAGGATGTGCCCCCTGGAAGGGGGTTGGCGGAGCGCGCAGCGCGCAGCCTGGGGGTGGTCTCAGCCATTGAAACCAGGGCGAGGGACCATGTCCATCAGCATGTTGGCCATGCCGCCGTCGACGAGGATCTCCGCGCCGTTGACATAGGCCGAGCGCGGGCTGGCCAGGAAGAGCGCGACGTCGGCGATGTCCTCGGGCTCGCCGATGCGGCGGCTGGCCGTCATGGCGGCGCGCCGGGCCTCGAAGCCGGGTTCCTCGTAGAACTTGGCGGACAGGGCCGTGCGGATCATC
This sequence comes from uncultured Pseudacidovorax sp., assembly GCF_913773995.1. Lineage (GTDB taxonomy): Bacteria > Pseudomonadota > Gammaproteobacteria > Burkholderiales > Burkholderiaceae_C > Xenophilus. The sequence continues at coordinate 15,765 of NZ_CAJYES010000110.1, read as the reverse complement.
CCGGGCAGCACCGCATTGCTGCGCACGCCTTGCGGACCCCACTCCACAGCCAGTTGGCGCGACATCAGCAGCACGCCGGCCTTACTGGCGCTGTAGGCGCCGCTGCCGCTCTGCGGAAAGCGGCCCGAGATTGACGCCACATTCACGATGCTGCCGCGGCCGGCTGCGCGCATGTCCGCACCGAAGGCCCGTGCGCACAGCAGATAGCCGCCCAGGTTGATGCCCAGCACCTCGTTCCATTGCGCCAGGGCCACATCGGCCAGGCCGCCGGCACGCAGCAGGCCGGCGTTGTTGACGAGCACATTGCAGGGGCCGAGCACCTCGCGCACCTGTGCCGCCGCGTCACCGACGGCCGCTTCGTCGGCGATGTCGCAGGCGATGGCCAGCGCCTGCGCATCGAAGTCCTGCTGCAGCCGCTGCGCCATGGCCGCGCAACCGTCGGCATCGCGGTCCAGCAGGGCCACGCGCGCACCGGCCTGGGCCAGCGCACGGGCGATGGCGGCGCCGATGCCGCTGGCCGCACCGCTGACCACGCAGACCTGCTGCGCGAGTCCCAGCCAGTGGGCGGATGCGCCGGCCGCAGCGGGCGAGGCGGTGGACGGATGGGCCGGGGAAAGGGCCGTCATGGCGATGTCTCCTGTTGTCGTGATGCCGAGGGAATTCTGGGCGTCGCCGCCGGCCATCGCTTTGACGATTCCAGCCAAGACCCGGACAATTCCGGCGCATGGCGCGTGCGATTCCCAACTACTCGCTCTACGGCGACCAGGCCAGCCCGGGCTGGCTCGCGAGCTTCGACTTCGAGTGGATCCCGCAACGCTCGAAGCCCTACAACTGGGACATCCAGCCGCATACGCACGATGCCTTCCTTCAGCTGCTGGTGCTGCAACAGGGCCGCGTGCGGGTGCTGGTGGACCACGAACGGCTGGAGGCCGAGGCGCCCTGCCTCATCCTCGTTCCCGCACAAACCGTGCACAGCTTCCGCTTCTCCGAGGACACCGACGGCCCGGTGGTGACGGCGGCGCAGCGGCCTCTGGAGTCGCTGGCCGACCTGGTGATGCCGGCCCTGCGCGAGACGCTGCGCACGCCGCAGCTGATGCCGCTGACCGCCGACGAACTGGCACGGCTGATGCCGCTCTTCCACGCCATCGAGGCCGAGCACCGGCTGGCCGACACGGGCCACACCGCGGCCGGCATGTCGCTGCTGACGGCCCTGCTGGTGCAGGTGGCGCGGCTGCACCGGCTGAAGAAGGAGCACCTGGCCCGGCCGCGCTCGCGCCGCGCCGAGCAGATCGAGACCTTCCGCCGCCTGGTCGACGCGCGCTACCGCGAGCACCTGCCGGTGCCCGCCTATGCCGAGCTGCTGGGCATCACGGCCGGACAGCTCACGCGGCTGTGCCGCGAGGTGCTGGGACTGTCGAGCCTGGACGTGATCAACGCGCGCCTGCTGCACGAGGCGCAGCGCGAATTGATCTACACCCCCAACAGCATCAAGCAGATCGCCGTGAGCCTGGGCTTTGGCGACGAGGCCTACTTCGGCCGCTTCTTCCGCAAGCACAAGGGGGTGACGCCGCGCGAGTACCGGGCCCAGGCGCTGGCCGAATGGTCCGAGGACGCAGCCGGCTGAGGTCGAGCGCGGCCGCAACGTGGCTTTCCCGCGCGGCCATCCCGCGTGGCTGGGCTTGCAGAGGCCGGCATACTCGCCGGCTGCCCTGTTCATTCATCGCACCGCTGCTTCCATGACCGCCATCACCGACCTCGGCCAGCAACTGGCCACCGCCTTCACCGCTGCCCGCCGCATTGCGCCGACCGGCTGGCTACCGACCGATGCCGCCGAGGCCTACGCGGTGCAGGACGCCATCCTCGCCCACCTGGGCAGCGGCATCGGTGGCTGGAAGGTCGGCGCGCCCAATGCCGAGGCCGAGCCCAACTGCGCACCGCTGCCTGCGTCCGGCATGCACGCCTCCGGCGCCGCGCTGCCCGCCGCGCGCTTCCCGGCGCGCTGGGTCGAACTGGAGGCCGCCCTGCGTGTGGGCAGTCTGCTGGAGGTTCGGCAGGACATGCCCACCCCCACCGAACTCGCCAGCTTCTTCGACGCCGTCGTGCCCCTTATCGAGTGCGTGGAAAGCCGCCTGGCCGCCGGCCGCGACGCGCCGGTGCCGCTGCGGCTGGCCGACCTGCAGAGCCATGGCGCCCTGGTCGTCGGGGCGCCGGCGCCGCTCGCCGCCGAGGCGCTGGACCTGCGCACGCTGAAGGCCACGCTGATGTTCGGCGAGGCCGAGGCGGCGCGCACCACCGGCGGCAATCCCGCGCAGGATGTGTGGCGCCTGGTCGGCTGGCTGGCCCGTCACTGCACGGAGCGCGGCGTGCCGCTGTCGCCGGGGCAGATCGTCACCACGGGTTCGTGCACGGGGCTGCTGGCGGCGCCCGTGGACACCGACGTGGTGGGCGCTATCGAAGGGCTGGGCGAGGTGCGGCTGCGCTACGCGGCCTGACACACGAAGCTGCGGCCCGGCATGAGCCGCGCGCCGCGCGCGATCAGTCCGCCGCCCGCGGCTTGACCTTGGAGGCCGCGTCCTTGGCCCGCGTGCGGGCCGTGTCCACATCCTCCGCATGAGCCAGCGCCACGCCCATGCGGCGCTTGACGAAGCTCTCGGGCTTGCCGAACAGGCGCAGGTCGGTGCCCGGCACAGCCAGGGCCTCGGCCACGCCGTCGAAGACGATGCCGCTGGCATCCACGCCGCCGTAGATGACGGCGCTGGCGCCCGGGCTCTTGAGCGTCGTGTCCACCGGCAGCCCAAGGATGGCGCGGGCATGCAGCTCGAATTCGCTCTGCCACTGCGTGGCCAGCGTGACCAGGCCGGTGTCGTGCGGCCGCGGGCTCACCTCGCTGAACCACACCTGCTCGCCCTTGACGAACAGCTCCACGCCGAAGAGGCCCTGGCCACCCAGGTCCGCCGTCACGCGCTCGGCGATGTCCTGCGCCTTGCGCAGCGCCTCCGGGTGCATGGGATGCGGCTGCCAGCTTTCCACATAGTCGCCGCTGACCTGCAGGTGGCCGATGGGTGCGCAGAAATGCGTCTGCACCTGGCCGTCGGTGCCCAGCGCGCGCACGGTGAGCAGCGTGATCTCGTAGTCGAAGTCGATGAAGCCTTCGACGATCACGCGGCCCTTGCTCACGCGGCCGCCGGCCATCGCGTAGTCCCAGGCCTTCTGCACGTCGGCGGGGCCGTCGATCTTGCTCTGGCCCTTGCCGGAGCTGCTCATCACGGGCTTGACGATGCAGGGGTAGCCGATGCCCTGGCCGCCGTCCTTGCCGTCGATGGCGGCCTGCAGCTCGGCCAGCGAGTCGCAGAAACGGTAAGGGCTGGTGGGCAGGCCCAGCGTCTCGGCGGCAAGGCGGCGGATGCCTTCGCGGTCCATGGTCAGGCGCGCGGCGCGGGCGGTGGGGATCACGCGCACCAGGCCGGCTTCTTCCAGCTCTTCGAGCTTGGCGGTGGCGATGGCCTCGATCTCGGGCACCACCAGATGCGGCCGCTCGGCCGACAGCAGTGCTTCGAGCTGGTCGGGGTCGCTCATGGTGATGGTGCGGGCGCGGTGCGCCACCTGCTGGCCGGGGGCGTTCTCGTAGCGATCGACGGCGATGGTTTCCACGCCCAGGCGCTGCAGTGCGATCAGCACTTCCTTGCCGAGCTCGCCGGAGCCCAGGAGCATCACACGGGTGGCGGAGGGGGACAGGGGGGTGCCGAGGCGGGTCATGGGCGTGCTTTCGGGGGCGGAAACGGAGAAGGCCGCAATGGTAGCCACGGCCCCGTCGGCGCGGCCCGGGCAGCCACTTGGCACAAGCCTCCCGGGCGGCCCGCTTCTAGAGTGGCGCGATGCCCGCCGCGCACCACCGTGCGCGCGCCCGAAGGCCGACAGGAGACACCCGCGCCATGCAGTACACGCACGAACACCAGGAGATTCGCAAGACCCTGCGCCGCTACATCGACGAATCCATCAATCCGCAGGTCGATGCCTGGGAAGAGGCCGAGATCGCCCCGCTGCACGAGATCTTCAAGGGCCTGGGCGCCCTGGGCCTGCTGGGCCTGAGCAAGCCCGAGGAATACGGCGGCGGTGGGCTCGACTACAGCTACGCCATGGCTATGGCCGAAGAGCTGGGCCATGTGCGCTGCGGCGGCATTCCCATGGCCATCGGCGTGCAGACCGACATGTGCACGCCGGCGCTGGCGCGCTTCGGCAGCGAGGAACTCAAGCGCGAATTCCTGGCGCCGGCCATCGCGGGCGAGCAGGTGGGCTGCATCGGCGTGAGCGAGCCGGGCGCCGGCAGCGACGTGGCGGCCATCCGTAGCACCGCACGCAAGGACGGCGACGACTACGTCATCTCCGGCCAGAAGATGTGGATCACCAACAGCCTGCAGGCCGACTGGATGTGCATGCTGGTCAACACCAGCGACGGCCCCGCGCACCGCAACAAGTCGCTGGTGATGGTGCCCATGGACCTGCCCGGCATCGAGCGCGCGAAGAAGATCCGCAAGATCGGCATGCACAGCAGCGACACCGGGCTCATCTACTTCGACGAGGTGCGGGTGCCGCAACGATTTCGCATCGGCGAGGAGGGGCAGGGCTTCATCTACCAGATGCAGCAGTTCCAGGAGGAACGGCTGTGGTGCGCCGCCAGCTCGCTGCTGCCGATGGAGGAGTGCATCGCCGAGACGGTGCAGTGGGCGCAGGAGCGCCGCATGTTCGGCGCCACGCTGGCCGACCAGCAGTGGGTGCAGTTCAAGCTGGCCGAACTGCAGACCGAGGTGGAGGCCCTGCGCGCCCTCACCTACCGCGCCTGCGCCCTGCACGTGCAGGGCGAGGATGTGCTCACGCTCGCCTCCATGGCCAAGCTCAAGGCGGGCCGCCTGACGCGCGAGGTGGCCGACACCTGCCTGCAGTTCTGGGGCGGCATGGGCTTCACGCTGGAGAACCGCGTCTCACGCCTTTACCGCGACGGGCGGCTGGCGTCGATCGGCGGCGGGGCGGACGAGGTGATGCTGGGCATCCTGGCGAAGACGCTGGGGATCGCGAAGCGCCCGCCGCGCTGAACGTGGTTGGGAACTGCGCGGGACGATGGCGCCCCGCGGCCGATCTCCAGTGACCGTTCACGCTGAGCCTGTCGAAGCGCCGCGCCCGGCTTCGACAAGCTCAGCCCGAACGGTTCTGGGTCGAACGGTTCTGGGTCGATCCGTTGTGGGTCGAACGGTGGTGGGTCGGGCGGTCGGCGGTCCGATCGCACAATGGCCGGATGCCTTTGTCCATTCGCCCGGCTCTCGCAGCACTGATGGCCGCCAGCTTGGCCATGGGCTGCAAGGAACCGCCGCCCCAGCCCACCGAAGCCGCGCTCGCGCTGAAGGCTGCGGGGACCGACGACGTATTCGCGGGCGTGCTGAACAGCCAGCGCGTCCACCTCGTGATCCACGACTGTGCGGTCTACCGCATCGTGTCGGTGCAGGGCACGCAGGTGCAATGGGAGCAGGTGCTGGCGCCGAAGCCCTACTTCCCCGGCAACATCCTCACCAGCTGCGAGCGTCATTCGCTGACGGCCGACGCGCAGGGCGTGACGGCCGAGCTGGGCCGCATGGCCTTCGGCGCAGGCGGGTGCTGCGCCACGGGCGGCACCTACCGCTCGAAGGATGGCCTGAACTGGACCAAGACCGAATGAAGCCCGAAGACCTCGAACGCCTGGCCACACTGCCCATGCCCTTCGGCAAGCACAAAGGCACCCTCATCGCCGACCTGCCCGGCAACTACCTGGCGTGGTTCGCGCGCGAAGGCTTCCCCAAGGGCGAGATCGGCCGGCTGCTGGCGCTGATGCTGGAGATCGACCACAACGGCCTGCGGCCACTGCTGGCGCCGCTCAAGCGGGCGCCCGGCCGGCGCGCGCCAGGCGGTTGACCCGCGCCAGGTCAACCGGCAGGACGGGCCTCCAGCCGCACGCCCAGCGCCCTGACCACACGCAGCACGGTGTCGAAGCGGGGCTTGGCCCCGGGCGCAAGCGCCTTGTAGAGCGACTCGCGGCCCAGGCCGGCATCGCGCGCGATCTGCGCCATGCCCCGGGCGCGTGCGATGTGGCCGAGCGCCGCCACCAGCTCATCGGCATCGCCGTCCGCCATCACCTGCGACAGGTACTCGGCAATGGCCTCGTCGCTGTCGAGCATCTCGGACATGTCGAAAGCGTGAAGGGTGTCGGGCATCTCAATACTCCTTGGCCATGGTCTGTGCGCGCTGGATGTCGCGCTGCTGCGATGACTTGTCGCCGCCCGCGAGCACGATCACGATCTGCTGCCCGCGCCGCGTGTAGTACACGCGATAGCCGGGCCCGACGGCGACGCGCATCTCGGTAACCCCCTCGCCAACGGACTTGCTGTCGCCCGCATTGCCCGCCGCCAACCGCTCGAGCCTGCGCGCAATGGCGATGCGGGCGCGCAGGTCGGTGAGGCCAGCAAGCCAGCGTTGAAAGGTGGTGGTGAGCTGGATGTCCAGCATCGTGGAATTGTATCCAATCGAATACGGACAGCCCAAGAGAGTCTGGCGGCCCTCACACCTCGTCCGGCACCGTCTTCAGCTCGTCCAGCCACACCCGCGATTCCGAGTCGCTGGGCGCGCGCCAGTCGCCCCGGGGCGAGAGCGATCCACCAGAGCCGACCTTGGGCGCATTCGGCACGCAGCTGCGCTTGAACTGGCTGATCTGGAAGAAGCGGAACAGGAAGGTGCCCAGGTGCTTCTTGATCTCGGCCAGGGTGTACTGGTGGCGCTCGCCATGCAGGGTGTCGGGCCAGGGGCCGTGCTCGCGGTCGTGCCAGGCGCACCAGGCCAGGTAGGCCACCTTCGAGGGGCGCATGCCGTGACGCACCGTGTGGTACAGATGGAAGTCCTGCAGCTCGTAGGGGCCGACCACGCTCTCGGTGCTCTGTGCGGGCTCGGCGCCCTGGCTCTCCGCATCGGCCGGCACCAGCTCGGGGCTGATCTCGGTGGAGAGAATGGCCTGCAGCACCTGGCTGCCCTCCTCACCCAGCAGGCCCTTGCCCGCCACCCAGTGGACCAGGTGCTTGATCAGCGTCTTGGGCACGCTGGCATTGACGTTGTAGTGCGACATGTGGTCGCCCACGCCGTAGGTGCACCAGCCCAGCGCCAGTTCGCTCAGATCGCCGGTGCCGGCCACGATGCCGCCGTGGTGGTTGGCCAGGCGGAACAGGTGGCTGGTGCGCTCGCCGGCCTGCACGTTCTCGAAGGTGACGTCGTACACCGGCTCGCCGCGGCCGAAGGGATGGCCCAGGTCGGCCAGCATCTGGCGACAGCTGGGGCGGATGTCGATCTCCTGCGCGGTGCAGCCCACCACGCGCATCAGTGCATGGGCCTGCTGCAGCGTGCGCGTGCTGGTCGCGAAGCCGGGCATGGTGTAGGCCAGGATGTCGCTGCGCGGGCGGCCCAGCCGGTCCATGGCCTGCGCCACCACCAGCAGCGCATGCGTGGAGTCGAGTCCGCCCGAGATGCCGATCACCACCTTGCCGATGCGCGAGGCCTCGAGCCGCTGCACCAGCGACTGCACCTGGATGTTGAAGACCTCGTAGCAGCGCTCGTCCAGGGAGCGCGCGTCGGCCGGCACGTAGGGAAAGCGCTCCACCGTGCGCATCAGGCCGCCAGGCACCTGCGCGGGCGGGGCCAGGTCGAACTCCACCGTGCGCCAGGTCGCGAGCTCGGCCTTGTGGCGGCGCGCGCTCTCGCCGAAGCTGGTCAGGCGCATGCGCTCATGGGCCAGGCGCTCCAGGTCCACGTCGGCCATCACAAGCTGCGCCTGATTGGCGAAGCGAGCGCCTTCGGCCACCAGATCGCCGCATTCGTAGATCAGCGACTGGCCATCCCAGGCCAGGTCGGTGGTCGACTCGCCGATGCCGGCCGAGGTGTAGACGTAGGCCGCGATGCAGCGCGCCGACTGCTGGCCCACCAGCTGATGCCGGAAGGCCGCCTTGCCGATGATGATGTTGGAGGCCGACAGGTTGACCAGCACCGTCGCGCCCGCCAGCGCCGCGAAGCTCGACGGCGGGATGGGCGTCCACAGGTCCTCGCAGATCTCCACATGCAGCGCCAGCAGCGGCAGCTCGCGCGCGCGAACCACGATGTCGGTGCCGAAGGGCACGCGGTGGCCGAAGAGCTGCACATGGTCGGTCACGGCGCTGCCGGCGGCATTGAACTGCCGCGCCTCGTAGAACTCGCCGTAGTTGGGCAGATAGGTCTTGGGCAGCACGGCCAGCACGCGACCGCGTGCCACCACCACCGCGCAGTTGAAGAGGCGGTGCTCCACCCGCAGCGGCGCGCCGACCACGGCCACCGCGTTCAGGTCGCGCGAGGCCTCGACCACCTGGGCCAGCGCCTCTTCGCAGCCCTCGAGCAGCGCGGACTGGTGGAACAGGTCGTCGCAGGTGTAGGCCGACAGGCCCAGCTCCGGAAAGGCCACCACTGCCGCGCCCTGGGCCTCGGCTTCGCGGTAGAGGCGGATGGTCTCGGCGGCATTGGAGAGCGGGTCGGCCACGCGGTTGCGCGGCATGGCCACGGCCACGCGCGCGAAGCCGTGGCGGTAGGGGTTGAGGAAGGGCAGGTCGTGCTTCATGGCAGGGGCAGCAGGGCAGGCGGTGAGGGGGCGCGACAGAGAAGGACGCCGGACCCGCGCGGTGTGCAACGCGCAGGTCGGCGCGGGGCGGCATGGCGAGCACTCTACGACAACACCCCGGGGCCGACGCTGCGCAGGCCGCGCGCCTCCTGTCGGACAAAGGCGGAAGCCTGGCTGTCGGGGGCGATCCACGATTCCTCCCAAGTGGCCGCCCATGATCCGCGCCAAGCCACTAAGCGATCTGCGCCCCGTGCGCCGACGCCCCTCACCACTCCATGCGCTTCCTGTTCCGCGGCCGACGGCTGCAAGCCGCCCTTGGCGCCCTCGTGCTGTTTGCCGGCAGTCATGCCGCCTGGGCCGCCGAGCCCTTCACCATCCGCGACCTGCGGGTGGAGGGCCTGCAGCGCGTGGAGCCCGGCACCATCTTCCATGCCCTGCCCCTGCATGTGGGCGACACCTACACCGACGACCGCGGCTCGGCCGCCATCCGCGCGCTGTACGACCTGGGCCTGTTCAAGGACGTGCGCCTGGACATCTCCGGCAACGTGCTGGTGGTGATCGTGGAGGAGCGCCCCACCATTGCCGGCGTGGACTTCGAAGGCGCCAAGGAGTTCGACAAGCAGGCCATGACCAAGGCCCTGCGCGAGGTCGGCCTGGCCGAGGGCCGGCCCTACGACAAGGCCCTGGCCGACCGCGCCGAGCAGGAACTCAAGCGCCAGTACATCGGCAAGGGCTTCTACAGTGCCAGCGTGCAGACCACCGCCACGCCGCTGGAGCACAACCGCGTCAACATCAGCTTCACGGTAGACGAGGGCGAGGCGGCCCGCATCACCGATGTGCGGGTGGTGGGGGCCAAGGCCTTCAGCGAGAAGACGCTGCTGGGCCTGTTCGACCTGGATGCCGGCAACTGGATGAGCTGGTACACCAAGTCCAACCAGTACTCACGCGCCAAGTTCGACGCCGACCTGGAAACGCTGCGCCAGTACTACCTCACGCGCGGGTACATGGACTTCCGCATCGACTCCACGCAGGTGGCGCTGTCGCCCGACCGCCGGTCGATCACCCTGACGGTCAACATCACGGAAGGCGAGCGCTTCGTGGTGGCGGGCGTGAAGCTGGAGGGCGACTACCTGGGCCGCGACGACGACTTCAAGTCGCTGGTGACGGTGCGCCCCGGCGACTACTACAACGGCAACGACGTGACCGACACCACGCGGGCCTTCACCGAGCACTACGCGCGCTTCGGCTTCGCCTTCGCCAAGGTGGAGGCCCTGCCGGATTCCGACCGCACCAACAACCGCGTGACGATGGTGTTCAAGGGCCTGCCGCGCCAGCGCGTGTTCGTGCGCCGCATCCTGGTGGGCGGCAACGCGCGCACCCGCGACGAGGTGATCCGCCGCGAGATGCGGCAGTACGAGTCGGCCTGGTACGAGGGCGACAAGATCAAGCTCTCGCGCGACCGGCTGGACCGGCTGGGCTACTTCAGCGAGGTGGACATCCAGACGCAGGAGGTCGCCGGCTCGCCCGACACCGTGGACCTGATGGTCGACGTCAAGGAAAAGCCTACCGGCTCGCTGAACCTGGGCGCGGGCTACTCCAGCACCGACAAGGTGACGCTGACCTTCGGCATCACGCAGGAGAACGTGTTCGGCTCGGGCAACTCCCTGGGGCTGAGCGCGAGCATCGGCTCGTACAGCACCTCGGTGTCGGTCTCGGCCATCGATCCCTATTTCACGGCGGACGGCATCTCGCGCATCATCAGCGTCTACCAGAACACCTCGCGGCCTTCGTATGCCGCGGACGGCAACTACAAGCTCACCACGCAAGGCGTGTCGCTGAAGTTCGGCGTGCCCTTCGACGAGCTCAACCGGGTGTATTTCGGGCTGGGGCTGGAGCGCTATTCCTTCAAGCCCGGCACCAACGGCGACTACACCCTGGTCGACGGCAGCTACGTCTACACGGCGACGCCGCAGGCCTACCTGAACTACTTCGAATGCTCGGGCACCGCGCCCAGCGTGGTGTGCGCACGCGACGCCATCACCGGCGTGCCGCTGACCATCGGGTGGTCGCGCGACACCCGCGACAGCGCGCTGGTCCCCACGCGCGGAACGCAGCAGAACGCCAGTGCCGAGTGGGGTCTGGCGTCGGGCGCGCGCTACCTCAAGACCAGCTACCAGTACCAGCGCTACTTCCCGATCAGCAAGCAGTACACCTTCGCGCTCAACGGCGAGCTGGGCTGGGCGCGCGCCCTGGGCGGCGACACCTATCCGGTGTTCAAGAATTTCTATGCCGGCGGCCTGGGCTCGGTGCGGGGCTTCGAGAGCAACTCGCTCGGCCCGCGCGACAGCGTGACGGCGGGCGCGCTGGGCGGCCTGCGCAAGGCCGTCTTCAATGCCGAGCTGAGCACGCCCTTCCCCGGCGCCGGCAACGACCGCACGCTGCGGCTCTTCGGCTTCTTCGATGCGGGCAACGTGTTCGCCGACCGCACCTCTTCGCTGACCGACGCGCAATGGAAGGCGCAGCAGAAGCTGCGCGCCTCGGTGGGCCTGGGGGTGAGCTGGCTCTCGCCGCTGGGGCCGCTGAGCCTGGCCTATGCGGTGCCCGTGCTCTACCAGAAGGAAGACACCGCGCTCGGCATCACAGCCGACCGCACGCAGCGCTTCCAGTTCCAGATCGGCACCTCGTTCTGAAAGGAGCAATCCGATGACCCGTTCAAGACTTCTTGCTTTGCGGCGCCTGGGCGCAGGCGCCACCCTGGCCGCACTCGTGGCGGCAAGCGCCCAGGCACAAGCGCAGGCCCTGCCGCCGCAGGCGCAGGTGACCGCCTGCGTGGCCCTGGCCGAAGGCGGCTACAGCGTGAGCTACCGCCTGGCCGGCCGCGACTACAGCACCTGGATGGCCCAACCGCCGACCGGCGTGCCGATGATGGCAGGGCCTGCCGCCACGGCGGGCGCTGTACCAGCCACGGTCCCGGTGGAGCCGGGCGTGGTGGTGAGCGGAGCCCCGGTCCTGGTCGCCGCGCCGGCACCGGTCGTGGTGGCCAGCGGCTACGCGGTGGACCCCTGGTGGGTGGGCCTGACCGCCCTGAGCGTCGGGCTGGTGCTCGGCGGCAGCTGGCACGGCCCCCACCCGGGCCCGCGCGACCCCTTCTTCATGCATGGCCCTGGCCGCTGAGGACCGAACCCTTCGCCGACCCCGCCGACGAAAGAAAAGGGGCCGCACGGGTGCGACCCCCTCTGCTTCCGCCTGACCGACTGGCGGCCGCAGCGCGGTCGTCCGGCCTGGCCCGCCGGGCTTACTCGATGCGCGCGCCGGAGGCCTGGACGATGCCCTTCCACTTGGCCACATCGTCCTTGACCAGGGTGGCGAATTCCGTGGTGGACATGGCCTGGTACTCGGCGCCCTGCTCGTGGATCGCGGCCTGCACGTCGGGTCGGGCCAGCAGCTTGTTGACCTCGGCATTGACCTTGTCGACCACCGGCTTGGGCGTGCCGGCCGGCGCGAAGATGCCATACCAGGTGCTGACGTCGAAGTCCTTGCCATAGCCCAGTTCGGCCACGGTCGGGATGTCGGGCAGCGAGGTGCTGCGCTTGGCCGAGGTCACGGCCAGCGGACGCAGCTTGCCGGCCTTGATCTGCGCGATGGCCGAGGGCAGCGACGAGACCAGCAGGTCCACGTTGCCGGCCAGCACGTCCATCATGGCGGCGTTGCTGCCCTTGTAGGGCACGTGGCGGATCTGGATCTTGGCGGCGGTCTTGAAGATCTCGCCGGCCAGGTGGATGGTGGTGCCGTTGCCCGGCGAGCCGAAGGTCACGGCATCCGGCTGGGCGCGCGCGGCCTCGACCACATCCTTGAGCGTCTTGAAGCGCGATTCGGTGCGCACCACGATCACCACGGGCGTGTAGGCCACATGGGCCACGGCGGTCAGGTCCTTCACCGGGTCGTAGCTCAGGTTCTTGTAGAGCCAGGGCGCGACGACCATGTTGTCCTTCTGGCCCATCACCAGGTCATAGCCCGTGGGCTGGGCCCGCGCCGCCTCGGCGATGCCGATGGTGCCGCCGGCACCACCGCGGTTGTCGGGCACCACGGTCCACTTGCTGACTTCGGTGAGCTTGTTGGCGACGAGGCGCGACAGGATGTCGGTGCCGCCGCCGGGCGGAAAGGGCACGATCAGCCGGATTGGCTTGGCCGGCCAATCGGACTGTGCAAAGGCGCTCGGCCCGGCCAGCGCAAGGCCGGCGGCGAGGGTGGAAGCGACGAAGTCGCGGCGGGTGGCAGTCATCTCAGTCTGTCTCCAGTCAGGAAAAAAACGCCGACCTGACGGCTCGGCGCAAGAAAAAACGCTACGACTTTCATAGCGAAAAGATCAATCTCAACAACGCCTTATCTCTCATTCGACTCCACTCGATGTGGAGACTGCTTACGCGCTTATCCCTACATATCAAGTCAGCCAATGGTCAGCCTCTGGCGACGACCCTCGCCCCCGTTTCAACAAGGACTCGTGGAGAAGCAACGAAATGGCCATCAAAAGCCAGGCTGACTTTTTTTCCGGTGTGATGTTCATGGCCGTGGGCGCAACGTTCGCGGTCGGCTCCACCAACTACACCGTCGGAGACGGGGCCCGCATGGGCCCGGGCTATTTTCCGCTCATGCTGGGGGTGCTGCTCGCGCTCATCGGTGCGGTGATCTCGCTGCAGGCCATGGTGGTCGAAACCGCCGACGGCGGCAAGATCGGCCGCTGGGCCTGGAAGCCGCTGGCCTTCGTGCTCGGCGCCAACCTGGCCTTCGGCGTGCTGCTGGGCGGCCTGCCCAGCATCGGGCTGCCGGCCATGGGGCTGATCATCGCCATCTTCGCGCTCACCATCATCGCCAGCATGGCGGGCAACCAGTTCAATCTGCGCGACTCGCTGATCCTGGCGGTGGTGCTGGCCGTGGGCAGCTACCTGGCCTTCATCGTGGCCCTCAAGCTGCAGATCCAGGTGTGGCCCACCTTCATTTCGGGCTGATCGGGAAAGACGACAACCATGGACTTCAACCTGATCTCCAACCTGGCCACGGGCTTCGGCGTCGCCGTCACCTGGACCAACCTGCTCTATTGCCTGATCGGCTGCATTCTGGGCACGCTGATTGGCGTGCTGCCGGGCATCGGCCCGGTCGCGACCATCGCCATGCTGCTGCCGGCCACTTATGCGCTGCCGCCGGTGTCGGCGCTGATCATGCTGGCGGGCATCTACTACGGCGCCCAGTATGGCGGCTCGACGACGGCCATTCTGGTGAACCTGCCGGGCGAATCGTCCTCGGTGGTGACCTGTATCGACGGCTACCAGATGGCGCGGCAGGGGCGGGCGGGTCCGGCACTCGCCGCGGCCGGCCTGGGCTCCTTCTTCGCCGGCTGCGTGGGCACGGTCATCCTGGCCGCCTTCGCGCCGCCGCTGACCGAGCTGGCCTTCAAGTTCGGCCCGGCCGAGTACTTCAGCCTGATGGTGCTGGGCCTGATCGGCGCCGTGGTGCTGGCTTCCGGCTCGCTGCTCAAGGCGATCGCCATGGTGGTGCTGGGTCTGCTGCTGGGCCTGGTCGGCACGGACGTGAACTCGGGCGTGGCGCGCTTCAGCTTCGACATCCCGGAACTGACCGACGGCATCGGCTTCATCGTGGTGTCGATGGGCGTGTTCGGCTACGGCGAAATCATCGGCAACCTGTCGCAGGGCGAAGAGGAGCGCGAGGTCTTCACCAGCAAGGTGACCGGCCTGTGGCCCACCGGCGACGACTTCAAGCGCATGGCCCCGGCCGTGCTGCGCGGCACGACGCTGGGCTCCGCGCTGGGCATCCTGCCGGGCGGCGGTGCGCTGCTGGCTTCGTTCGCCTCCTATGCGCTGGAGAAGAAGCTGAAGATGTCGCCCGGCGAAGTGGCCTTTGGCCGCGGCAACATCCGCGGTGTGGCCGGTCCCGAGTCGGCCAACAACGCCGGCGCGCAGACTTCCTTCATCCCGCTGCTGACGCTGGGCATTCCGCCCAACCCGGTGATGGCGCTGATGGTGGGTGCCATGACCATCCACAACATCCAGCCCGGCCCGCAGGTGATGACCAGCAACCCCGAGCTGTTCTGGGGCCTGATCGCATCCATGTGGCTGGGCAACCTGATGCTGATCATCCTGAACCTGCCGCTGATCGGCATGTGGATCAAGCTGCTGAAGGTGCCGTACCGCCTGCTGTTCCCGGCCATCGTGCTGTTCTGCGCCATCGGCGTGTACTCGACCAACAACAACACCTTCGACGTGTGGATGGTGGCGATCTTCGGCTTCGTGGGCTATGTGTTCATCAAGCTGCGGGTGGAGCCGGCGCCGTTGCTGCTGGGCTTCATCCTGGGGCCGATGATGGAAGAGAACCTGCGCCGCGCGCTGCTGCTGTCGCGCGGCAGCTGGAGCGTGCTGGTGACGCGTCCGATCTCGGCCGGCCTGCTGGTCGCCGCCCTGGCGCTGCTGACCATCGTGCTGCTGCCGGCGGTGAAGTCCAAGCGCGAAGAGGCCTTCGTGGAGGAGTGACGCGCTGTTGGTTCGAGCGGGCGTGCTTGCCATGCCTGCTGTCCTCCGGGGGCCTTGATGGGCCCCTTTTCGTTTTCGGCCCTTGGGCTGGTTGGGCGATGGTCCGGCCCTGGTGCCGGTAAGGGCGTGGCGGCGCTTCAAGTGGGGCGGTCGGCGCTGCGCGCCGACTTCCCTCCGGTGCTCGGACAGACGGGCCGCGGCAGAACTCGCTACGCGCTTCGCGCTGCGCTCAAACAACTGCCGCGAGTCAGTCCACGAAGCGGGCCTGTCCTTCGGCAGGCCCGCAGCCCGTCCGCCCTGCGCTCCTCGGCACCCCACAGGCGCGCCGCCACGCCCTCACCGGCACCAGGGCCTGCGTTGCGGTTGATCGGCCGGCATGCGTGCTGTGCGCGGGTCCTCCCTTCGCGCAATGCCAGTGGAACCGTTCGCACTGAGCTTGGCCTGCCCTGAGGTTCTATGGTTCTCGTCAAGCGACAGTGGCCGCCAGGCGGGCATCGAACATCGCTTGTTGCTTGAACAGCGAGAAGGCCACGCGCATGAGCTTGCGGGCCAGCACCACCAGAGCCGCAG
>NZ_CAJYES010000109.1 GCF_913773995.1 uncultured Pseudacidovorax sp. | reverse complement strand
CATCGACGTGCAGGCGCTGCGGCGCCAGCTGCTGGCCGACGGCGCCTGCCTGGCCTGATGCGCTGGCGCGGCCGGGTGCGCCGGTCATCGGCCTACGCCGATAATCCGCCCCCATGAATCCCCTGCTCGACAGGCTGCAGCCCTATCCCTTCGAACGGCTGCGGCAGCTCTTTGCTGGCGTCACGCCCAGCGCCGCCTACTCGCCCATCAGCCTGGGCATCGGCGAACCCAAGCATCCCACCCCGCCCTTCATCAAACAGGCCCTCATCGACGGCCTGGATTCGCTCTCCGGTTACCCGGCCACCGCCGGCGACCTGAAGCTGCGCACTGCCTTCACGGACTGGCTCAAGAAGCGCTACGGCCTGGCGCTGGACCCGGCCACGCAGGTGCTGCCGGTCAATGGCTCGCGCGAGGCGCTGTTCGCGCTGGCGCAGACCGTGGTCGACAGCAGCCTCACGCCGCGGCCCATCGTCGTCTCGCCCAATCCCTTCTATCAGATCTACGAGGGCTCAGCCCTGCTGGCCGGCGCCGACGTCTGGTACGCGCCGAGCGACCCGGCCCGCAACTTTGCGGTGGACTGGGACAGCGTGCCCACCGAGGTCTGGCAACGCACCCAGCTGGTGTACGTCTGCTCGCCCGGCAATCCAACCGGCGCCGTCATGCCGCTGGAGGAATGGCGAAAGCTCTTCGCGCTCTCGGACGAGCACGGCTTCGTCATCGCCTCGGACGAGTGCTACAGCGAGATCTACTTCCGCGACGAGCCGCCGCTGGGCGGGCTGGAGGCCGCGGCCAAGCTGGGGCGCGACTTCCGTCGGCTGATCGCGCTCACCTCGCTGTCCAAGCGCAGCAACGTCCCGGGCCTGCGCAGCGGCTTCGTGGCCGGCGACGCCGAGATCATCAAGCGCTTCCTGCTCTACCGCACCTACCACGGCAGCGCCATGAGCGGCAGCGTGGCCGCCGCCAGCATCGCCGCCTGGGGCGACGAGACCCATGTGGTGGACAACCGCGAGCAGTACCGCCGCAAGTTCGCGACCGTCACGCCCCTCCTGGAGTCGGTGCTGGACGTCCGCCTGCCCGACGCCAGCTTCTACCTCTGGGCCGGCGTGCCCGCCGCGTGGAACGGCAACGATGCGGCCTTCGCCCGCGCCCTGTACGCTCAATACAATGTGACGGTGCTGCCCGGCAGCTACCTGGCGCGCGAGGCGCAAGGCAGCAATCCCGGCCGCGGCCGCGTGCGGATGGCCCTGGTCGCCGACACCGCCGAATGCACCGAAGCCGCGCGCCGCATCGCCGAATTCGCCACCCAGGCACCTTCGGCCTGAGCCGCTTCCCCTCTTTCTTCGATCAAAAGATCCCATGACCCAGCAACTGCAACAGATCATCGACGCCGCGTGGGAAGACCGCGCCGCCCTCTCCCCCAGCCAGGCGCCCAAGGAAGTGGCCGACGCGGTGGAGCATGTGATCGTCCAGCTCAACAACGGCAGCCTGCGCGTGGCCAGCCGCGAAGGCGTCGGCCAGTGGACGGTGCACCAGTGGGTCAAGAAGGCCGTGCTGCTGTCCTTCCGCCTCAAGGACAACGAGCAGATCCAGGCCGGCAGCCTGGGCTTCTACGACAAGGTGCAGACCAAGTTCGCGCACCTGTCGGCCGACGAGCTCAAGCAGGCCGGCGTGCGCATCGTGCCGCCCGCCGTGGCCCGCCGCGGCAGCTACATCGCAAAGGGCGCCATCCTGATGCCCAGCTACGTCAACATCGGCGCCTACGTGGACGAAGGCACCATGGTCGACACCTGGGCCACCGTGGGCAGCTGTGCCCAGGTTGGCAAGAACGTGCACCTGTCCGGCGGCGTGGGCCTGGGCGGCGTGCTGGAGCCCCTGCAGGCCAACCCGACCATCATCGAGGACAACTGCTTCATCGGCGCCCGCTCGGAAGTGGTCGAAGGCGTGATCGTCGAAGAGAACTCGGTGCTGGGCATGGGCGTGTACATCGGCCAGAGCACGCCGATCTTCAACCGCGACACGGGCGAGATCAGCTACGGCCGCGTGCCCTCGGGCAGCGTGGTCATCAGCGGCAGCCTGCCCAAGAAGACCAAGTCGGGCCAGGACTACAGCACCTACGCCGCCATCATCGTCAAGACGGTGGATGCGCAGACCCGCTCCAAGACCAGCCTTAACGACCTCTTGCGCGACTGATCCGGTTGCGCACCGGCCGCCCGCGGGCGGCCTTTTTCTTGCAAGCCCCACCAAACGCCGAATTCGATCTGGAGTCGCCATGGGAACGATGGAACGCATTCTTCGCCTGATGGCCGAGCGCCAGGCGTCCGACGTCTACCTGTCGCCCAAGGCGGCAGCGCTGATCCGCATCAACGGCCAGTGCATGCCCATCAACGGGCAGGTGCTGCCGGTGTCGGCGCCGCTGGAACTGCTGCGCGAAATCATCGACGAGAAGCGCATGGCCGAGTTCGAGCGCACGGGCGAGCTCAACACCGCCGTGCCGTTGCGCGACGTCGGCAGTTTCCGGGTGAGCGCGATGCGCCAGCGCGGCAGCTGCGCCGTGGTGGTGCGCTTCATCCCCGTCACCGTGCCGGCTTTCGACACGCTGGCGCTGCCCCCTGTGCTCAAGTCCCTGATCATGGAGCGCCGGGGGTTGGTCCTCATGGTGGGTGCCACGGGCTCGGGCAAGTCGACCACGCTGGCTTCGATGATCGACTTGCGCAACGAGAGCACGCCGGGCCACATCCTGACCATCGAGGAGCCGATCGAATTCGCCTTCCAGAACAAG
>NZ_CAJYES010000108.1 GCF_913773995.1 uncultured Pseudacidovorax sp. | reverse complement strand
GGCCGCCTGGGACACCGTGCCGCAGGTCGCGCCGCTGTACTGGACCTTCCGGATCATGGTCGCGCTGGGCCTGTTTTTCATCGTGCTCACGGCCGCCTTCTTCTGGCTATCGGCGCGGCGCCGGCTGGAGGCGCATCCCTGGTTGCTGAAGGTGGCGGTGTGGGCGATCCCGCTGCCGTGGATCGCCGCCGAATGCGGCTGGTTCGTGGCCGAGTTCGGGCGCCAGCCCTGGATCATCGAAGGCGTGCTGCCCACGGGCGTGGCCGTCTCCAACCTGGGCGCCGGCACCGTGCTGGCCACGCTGCTGGGCTTCGTGGCCATCTACAGCGTGCTGCTCGTCATCGAGATGAAGCTGATGCTCAAGTCCATCCGCAAGGGGCCGCAGGAGCATCCCGTGCCGCCGCCGGCCGCGCTCCGCGCCGAGGCTGCCCCCGAACTCGCGCTGGTGCGCTGATCACCGCAGGAGCCGCATCATGATCCTTCACGAACTCATTTCCTACGACGTCCTGCGCCTCATCTGGTGGGCCTTGCTGGGCGTGCTGCTGGTGGGCTTCGCGCTCACCGACGGCTTCGACCTCGGCAGCGCCATGCTGCTGCCCTTCGTCGGCCGCGACGACACCGAGCGCCGCGTGGTCATCAACAGCATCGGCCCGGTGTGGGAAGGCAACCAGGTCTGGCTGATCCTGGGCGGCGGCGCCATCTTCGCCGCCTGGCCGCACATCTATGCCGTGTCCTTCTCGGGCTTCTACCTGGCCATGTTCGCCATCCTGGTGGCGCTGATCCTGCGGCCGTTGGGCTTCAAGTTCCGCAGCAAGAAGGACGACCCGGCGTGGCGCTCGCGCTGGGACTGGGCGCTCTTCGTCGGCGGCTTCGTGCCCGCGCTGATCTTCGGCGTGGCATTGGGCAATGTGCTGCAGGGCGTGCCCTTCCGCTTCAGCGACGACATGCGCATCTTCTACGAGGGCAGCTTCCTCGGCCTGCTCAATCCCTATGCGCTGCTGGCGGGCGTGCTGTCGGTGGCGATGCTGGCGATGCACGGCGCGGCCTGGCTGCAGCTGAAGACCGGCGGCGCCGTGGCCGAGCGGGCACGGCGCATCGGTATCGTGGCCGCACCGCTGACAGCCCTGCTGTATGCGATGGCTGGCCTGCTGCTGGCGCGCTTCGTGGGCGGCTATGAGATCACCAGCCCCATCAACGCGGTCGGCCCCTCCGCACCGCTGCTGAAGACGGTGGCGGTGGGGCAGGGCGCCTGGTTCGCCAACTATGCGGCGCATCCGGCGCTGTGGCTGGTGCCGGCGCTGGGCGTGGCGGGCGCGTTGCTCGCTGCGCTGTTCTTCATGGCCCGGCGCGAGTTGCCGGCACTGCTGGCCAGCGGCCTCGCCATCGCCGGCGTGATCGTCAGCGTGGGCGTGTCGATGTTCCCCTTCCTGCTGCCCTCGTCGCTGGACCCGCGCGCCAGCCTGACGGTGTGGGACGCCTCGTCCAGCCACCTCACGCTCTTCATCATGCTGGTGTGCACGCTGGTGTTCATGCCGATCATCCTGGCCTACACGAGCTGGGTGTTCTCGGTGATGCGCGGCAAGGTCGATCCCGATGCGATCCGCGAGGAGCGTGGGCACGCCTACTGAGCGTGCCCGCGCTGCGTTTCAACAACACGAAGGAACAACACCATGTGGTATTTCTCCTGGCTCCTCGGCCTGCCGCTCGCGGCGGCCTTCGCCGTGCTCAACGCGATGTGGTTCGAGCTGATGGAAGACGAGGCGATCCGGCATGACAAGCTCGACCCACCGGGTGCCTCGCCCGGCTGAGATGCGGTGAACGCGACGCCGGCTGCCCGGTCAGCGGACCCCAGCCGGCTCTGCCATCAGCGCGCAGAAGCGCGCCATGTCCACGTTGCCGCCGCTCAGGATCACCCCCACGCGCTGGCCGCGCAGCGCGTCCTTCATGGCCCGCGCCGCCGCAAAGGCGAGGCAGCCGGTGGGCTCGACCACCAGCTTCATGCGCGTGAAGAAGAAGCGCATGGCCTCGACCAACTGTGCGTCGGTGGCGATGAGGATGTCGTCGACGTCGCGGCGGATGATGGCGAAGGTGTAGGCGCCCAGGTGCTGCGTCTGCGCGCCGTCGGCGATGGTGCGGGGCGTGTCGATGTGCACGATGCGGCCGGCGCGCAGCGACTGCTGGCCGTCGTTGCCGGCTTCGGGCTCCACGCCGTAGACCCTGCATTGGGGTGACAGCGCCCGCGCCGCAAGCGCCGAGCCCGACAGCAGGCCGCCGCCACCCAGGCAGACGAACAGCGCATCGAGCGGCCCCGTGTCTTCGATCAGCTCCTTGACGGCCGTGCCCTGGCCGGCGAGTACGTCCGGGTGGTCGTATGGCGGGATCAACGTCATGCCGCGTTGCTCGGCCAGGCCGCGGGCCAGCTGCTCGCGGTCCTGCGTGTAGCGGTCGTAGGTGATGACCTCGCCGCCGTAGCCGCGGGTCGCGGCGATCTTGGCGGCCGGGGCGTCCTCTGGCATCAGGATGGCGGCCGGCATGCCCAGTTCGCGCGCGGCCAGTGCCACGGCCTGCGCATGATTGCCCGAGGAGAAGGCCGCGACGCCGGCGCGGCGCTGCGCGGCGTCCAGCTTCGACAACGCGCTGAAGGCACCCCGGAACTTGAAGGCACCCATGCGCTGGAGGTTCTCGCACTTGAAGAAGACCTGCGCGCCGAGTTCGGCGTCCGCGGTGCGTGAGCGCATCACCGGCGTGCGGTGGGCGTGGCCGTCGATCCGCGCGGCCGCAGCGGCCACATCGTCATAGGTGGGAAGGGTCAGCTCGGTCATGCACCGGAGCATGCCACGCCGGACCGCGCAGGAGCCGGAACAGATCGAAGGGCACGGCAGCAGAACAGGCCGACGGTCCCGCCGGCCGGATCGCACGTGCCGCGGCGGCTATGATTTTTCGATGCCCTGCGCCCGCTGCCATCATCTGCCGATCCGTCTCCGCGCATGGCGCCCAGGCCGCTGATGGGCGCGCGCTGCGTCATGATCCTCGGCACCACCAGTGGTGCCGGCAAGAGCTGGCTGGCCACCGCGCTGTGCCGCTGGTACGCCCGGCAGGGCCTGCGGGTGGCGCCCTTCAAGGCGCAGAACATGAGCAACAACGCCCGCGTGGTGCCTGCCCGCACCGACGCGGACCACGGTGGCGAGATCGGCAGCGCCCAGTATTTCCAGGCCCTGGCCGCCCGTGCCGTGCCCGACGTGCGCATGAACCCGCTGCTGCTCAAGCCCGAGCGCGACACCGCCAGCCAGGTGATCCTGATGGGCGAGGTGCACGAGGCGCTGACGCGCACGCCATGGCGGGAGCGCAGCGCCGTCGTCTGGCCGCGTATCGCCGAAGCCTTCGACAGCCTCGCGGCCGACCACGACGTGGTGGTGCTCGAAGGCGCGGGCTCCCCGGCCGAGATCAACCTGATGGCCAGCGACATCGTCAACCTTCGCATGGCCCGCCATGCCGATGCGCGCTGCCTGCTGGTGACCGACATCGACCGCGGCGGTGCCTTCGCGCATCTCTACGGCACCTGGGCATTGATGCCCGAGGCTGACCGCACCCGCCTGGCCGGCTTCGTGCTCAATCGCTTCCGCGGCGATGCGTCGCTGCTGGCACCCGGCCCCGAGCAGTTGCAGGGCCTCACCGGCGTGCCCACCGTTGCCACGCTGCCCATGTGGTGGCAGCACGGTCTGCCGGAGGAAGACGGCGTGTTCGACGACCGGCCGAGCGGTGATCGCGTGGCGGGCGCTATCACGGTGGCGGTGGTGGCCTATCCCCGCATCAGCAACCTCGACGAATTCCAGCCGCTCAAGAAGGTGCCGGGCCTGCGGCTCGTCTGGGCCCGCACGCCCGAGGCGCTGGCGGGCGTCGACTGGATCGTGCTGCCCGGCTCCAAGGCCACGGCCAGCGATCTGGCGTGGCTGCGAGCGCAGGGGCTGGACCGGGCGATCGCCGCGCATGCCTCGGCGGGCGGCCGCGTGTTGGGCATCTGCGGCGGCCTGCAGATGCTGGGTGAGGCGCTGGTCGATCCGCATGGCATCGACGGCAATGCGCCCGGTCTCGGGCTGCTGCCGCTAGTCACGGTGTTCGCGCGCGAGAAGACGGTGCGCCTGCGCCGCACGCGCTTCGAGGCCGTCGGCGGCCCCTGGTCAGCCTTGGCGCAGGTGCCGCTGGCAGGCTACGAGATCCACCACGGCCAGACCGGCGTGCATCCGCAACTGGCGACGCAGGGCCGGGCCGTGCTGCCCGATGGCCTGGGCTGGCAGAGCACCGCGGGCAACGTGCTGGGCCTTTACCTGCACGGCCTGTTCGAGGATGCGGGCGTGGTGCGCGCGCTGTTCGGTGCGCAGGTGCCCACGCTGGATGCCACCTTCGACGGATTGGCCGACTACATCGACCGACACTTCGCGCCCGGCGTGCTGGCCGGGTTGATCGATCCGTGAACCTGCAGGGGCCTTGGCCGCGCACGGCGCCCATGCCGGACACGGACGGCGGCGCCTGCGGCCATCGCCCTTGAAACCGATATGACCTTCTCACCAGACTCCTTGCTGCAGGACCTCGACCTGCCCCCCGTTGCCGACCTGCATGACGCCGGGCTGGCCGAACGTCTGCAGGCAGCCATCGACAACAAGACCAAGCCTCTGGGCGCCCTCGGCCGGCTGGAGGCTCTGGCACTACGCGTGGGCCTGATCCTGGGCAGCACCTCGCCCAAGCTGCAGCAACCCCAGGTGCTGGTTTGCGCCGCCGACCATGGTCTCGCGCAGCAGGGCGTGTCGGCCTATCCGGCCGACGTGACCTGGCAGATGGTCCACAACTTCCTGGCCGGCGGTGCGGCCGTGAGCGTCCTGGCACGCCAGCACGGGCTGGCGCTCACCGTCGTGGACTGCGGCGTGCGCCAGGCCTTCGACCCTGCGCCGGGCCTGCTCTCGCGCCGCGTCGGCGCCGGCACGGCCGATGCCTCGCAAGGCCCTGCCATGACGTCGCAGCAATGCGCGCAGGCCATCGCCAACGGCCGCGAGGTGGTGCGCGGCCTGCCCGGCAATGCACTGCTGCTGGGCGAGATGGGCATCGGCAACAGCTCCGCCGCGGCACTGCTGCTGGCGCGCCTGACGGGCGCCGACATAGACGCCTGCACCGGCCCCGGCACCGGCCTCGATGCCGCCGGCCTGGCCCGCAAGCGCGCCGTGCTCCGCCAGGTGCTGACGCGGCATGCCGATGCGCAGGGGCCGCTGGCGGCACTGTGCGCCTTCGGCGGCTTCGAGATCGCGACGCTGGCCGGCGCCGTGCTGCAGGCGGCCGAGGAGCGGCGGGTGATCGTGGTCGATGGCTTCATCGCCAGCGCCGCCGTGCTGGTGGCGCAGGGCCTGCGGCCGCAGGTCGTGCAGCGCTGTGTCGCGGCTCATGGCTCGGCCGAACCGGGACATGCGCGCCTGCTGCAGGCGCTGGAGCTTCAGCCCTTGCTGGACCTGGGCCTGCGCCTGGGTGAAGGCTCGGGCGCCGCTCTGGCCTGGCCGCTGCTCGAATCGGCCTGCCGCATCCTCGGCGAGATGGCCAGCTTCGAATCGGCCGGCGTCTCGCGCCAGTCGGACTGACGGGGCGATGAGCGGCCTTCGGCATTTCCTTCTGGCGCTGCAGTTCTTCACCCGCATCCCGGTCACGGGGCGGCTCGCGGCCTGGGTGGGCTACAGCCCGCAGATGCTGCGGGCCAGCGCCGCGCACTTTCCAGGCATCGGCTGGGTGGTCGGATTGATCGCGGCCATGGTGTTCGCGCTGGGTCTCGCCGGCCTGCGCGGGCCCATGGGCGCTTTGGCTGCCGCCGTGCTGGCCACGGCCGTGACGGTCTGGACGACCGGCGGGTTCCACGAGGACGGACTGGCCGACACGGCGGATGGGCTCGGTGGTTCGGCGCAGCGCGAGCGCGCGTTGGAGATCATGAAGGACTCGCGCATCGGCAGCTTCGGTGCGCTGGCGCTGGTGCTGGCACTGGGGCTCAAGGCGGCGCTGCTCGCCACGCTGGCGGAGCAGGGTGCGTCGGCGGCGGTGGCTTCGCTGCTGGCGGCGCATGTGCTGTCGCGGCTGGCGCCCCTGTTCATCATCCGCGCGCTGCCGCATGTGGGCGACAGCGTGACCTCCAAATCCAAGCCGCTGGCCGATGCCTTGCCGGCCGGGACACTGGCGGTGGGCTTGGTCTGGTCCGCGCCTGCCGCCCTGTTGCTGCTGGCCGCCCAGGGTCTGCTGCACGGACTGGCCGCGCTGCTGCTGGGCGCGGCCGCGGCGGCGTGGATGTTCCGCCTGCTGCGGCGCCGGCTCGGCGGCTTCACCGGCGACGGCCTGGGTGCGACGCAGCAGCTGTGCGAGCTGGCGATCTACCTGGCGCTGGCATGGCGGCCCTGGTGAGCCCGCTCGAGTCCATGACGCCCGCGCTGTGGTTGATGCGGCATGCGCGGGTGCTCGTCGCGCCGGGCCTGTGCTACGGCGTCACTGAGGTCGACGCCGATCCGTTGGCCACGCAGGAAGCCGCTCAGGAGGCGGCGAGCCGGCTGCCCAAGGACCTGGCGGTTCGCTGCTCGCCCGCCCGGCGCTGCCAAGACCTGGCGCGGGCCCTTCACGCGCTGCGTCCGGACCTCGTCGCCCGCACCGACCTGCGCCTGGCCGAGATGGACTTCGGCGCCTGGGAGGGCCGGCAGTGGGCGGACATCGGCCGGCAGGCCTTGGAGACGTGGACCCAGGACTTCGGCGAGACGCCGCCGGGGCTGCATGGCGAGAGCGTGCATCGCTTCCTGGACCGCATCGGGTCTGCCTGGGACGAATGGCGACTCGGCGGCCAGGCGGAGCTGTGGATCACCCATGCCGGCGTGATCCGTGCGGTCGAGCTGCTGAGCCACGGCCGGCGGCGCATCGCCATTGCCGCGGACTGGCCCGCGACGCCGGTGGAGTTCGGCCGCTGCACGATGCTTCGCGTGACGACGGGCGATGACGGAGAGGGCCGGCCAGGGCCTGTCGCAGCGACTCGGGGGCCGCTGCACGGCTGATGCCGGCGGCGCGCCTGATGCTCACGGCGGGCCGTTTCTTCTCCTGCGGCTCAGCGTCCGGCCCAGAACGCCTTCTGCATCGCCACCGTCTCCTCCGCGATCTCCGGCACCGGCCCGATCAGCTCGACCGGCTTCTGGCAATGGTCGAAGACATAGCGCGAAGGCACGCTCATCGTCGGGTTCTCGGCATGGTCGCCCGTGGCCTCGAGCAATTGGTGCTCGGTCATGCCGAACACCACGCGGCCGATGTTGGCCCAGTAGGCGGTACCGGCGCACATGCAGCACGGCTCTACCGCGGTGTAGAGCGTGCAGCTCCACATGAACTCGGGCGTGAAATTGGTGGCCGCCACGCGCGCCAGCGTGGACTCGGCATGGTTGACCGTGTCGATGTTGCATTGCTCCAGCAGCACCGTCTCCTGGTCCGGGCCAACCAGGACCGCACCGAAGGGATGGTGGCCTAGCGCCATGGCACGGCGCGCCACCTCGTTGGAGCGGCGCAGGTGGCGCAGGATCTGTTCATGCGTGGGCGCAAGGCCCTGGGGCGGGTAGGTGGGCACGGTGGTATCGGTCATGGCAGCAGGGCTTCGAGTTCGGGCAGCAGGAGATCGGTTAGGGCCCGCGGGGCGGCCAGTTGCGGCACATGGCCGCAGGGCAGGGTGAGGCGGCGGGCGCCGGGGCTGAGCTGCTGCATGCGTTCCTGAAGCGGGTGGTAGACCGACTGGTCGTCCAGGCATTCCACGTAGAAGCGCGGCGCGCGGCCGAATCGTCCGGCGCTCAGCCGGTTGACCATGGCGCGTCCGCCTTCGGGCTGCGGGCGCAGCAGCGCGGCGGCCTGTGCGGCGGCAGCGGGCTCGCAGTCGTGGACGAAGCAGCGCAGCGCGCCTTCGGCGGGCACGCGGCTGGCGCTGCGGTCGGCGTTCCATTGCAGCCAGGGCCCGATGCCGGAGAGGTCGCGGCCGGGCTGTTCGGCCTGCACCTGCCGCACCAGTTCCCCGAAGCCCATGCCGGAAGGCAACATCATCCCGGCCAGGTAGACCAGGGCGGCCACGCGCTGGGGCAGCGCCTCGGCCACCTGCGAGGCGGTGATGCCGCCACCGCTGTGGCCCAGCACCACGGCCGGCTCGCCCAGAGCCTCGATCACGCCCGCCACATGGGCGGTGTAGGTGTCCAGGCCGGCGGGCGCATCGCCCAGCGGCGGCCAGCCGTTGCCGGGCAGGTCGACGGCATGTGGCTGCCAGCCGCGTTCGCGCAGCAGGGGCAGCCAGGCGTCGAAGGCCCAGGCGCCCTGCCAGGCGCCGTGGATGAGGACGATGTGGCGGGTCATGGCGACGGTCGTCGGGTGAAAGGGCGGGTGGACGTGGCTGTGTGGATCAGCTGGTTGAGAAAGGCGCCCGGCGCTACTTCGTGGCGGGCGCCGGCGTCTTCGGCTTGAAGTCACAGTAGGCCGCCACGGCGCATTCCCAGCAGCGCGGCTTGCGCGCCACGCACACGTAGCGGCCATGCAGGATCAGCCAGTGGTGGGCATGCAGCCGGTATTCGACCGGCACGCGCTTGCCCAGCTTGAGTTCCACCGCCAGCGGCGTCTTGCCCGGCGCCAGGCCGGTGCGGTTGCTGACGCGGAAGATGTGTGTGTCCACCGCGATGGTGGGCTCGCCGAAGGCCACGTTGAGCACCACGTTGGCCGTCTTGCGGCCCACGCCGGGCAGGGCCTCCAGCGCCTCGCGGCTGCGCGGCACCTCGCCGCCGTGCTGCTCCACCAGCATGCGGCAGGTTTCCATCAGGTGGCGGGCCTTGCTGCGGTACAGGCCGATGGTCTTGATGTAGCCCTCCAGGCCTTCGAGGCCCAGGTCCAGGATGGCCTGCGGCGTGTTGGCCACGGGATAGAGCTTGCGCGTGGCCTTGTTGACGCCGACGTCGGTGGCCTGGGCCGACAGCAGCACGGCGGCCAGCAACTCGAAGGGGGTGGTGTATTCCAGCTCGGTGGCGGGCGCCGGGTTGGCGGCCTGGAGCGTGGCGAAGAAGGGACCGATGTCGGCGACTTTCATGGGGCGGCGATTATGGGGCGCCGCCCCGCGGGTCGGAGGCAGGGTCAGCGCAGGAAGACCTTCTGCATGAACTGGGCCACCGGCACCTGCATGGCCGCCTGGACGCGGGGCGGCAGCTCCAGCGGACGCATCAGCATCTTGAGGGTGGGGCCGACTTCGAGGTTCGTGCGGATCACGCGGTTCAGGTCCTGGCTGACCTGGCGCAGGTACCGGGGATCGTGGCCCTGTGCAGGAGCCCGGGCAGGCGCGATGTGGCGGATGGCGCAGTCGGCGTCCTCGCTCTTGAGTTCCAGCGTGCGTTTGGCCACCGTGCCGAAGACGCGCGCCCGGCCCAGCCGCTCCTGCTCGCGGTAGCGCCGGTAGTAGCGGTAGAAGTGCTTGTAGTGGTTGACTTCGTCCGCCGCGATGCGCGTAGCCAGGTCGTGGAAGACCGGCTCGCGGGTGAAGCGCGCCAGGGCCTTGTAGTAGGTGGCGGTGCCGGTCTCGACGACACAGCGGGCCGACATCTCCAGGCCGCGCGTGGGGGCCAGCAACTCCACTTTGCAGTAGGTGGCGTATTCGGCCAGGAAGGCGTCGTAGGCCGGCTGCCAGTCGAAGTCGGGCCACACATGCTCCACGTAGGCGCGCAGTGCGCTGCCGTGCTGCAACTCTTCGGGCTCCCACTGGCTGCGCAGCCAGCCGGCCACTTCGTCGTCGCCCTCGAAATAATCGATCAGGTTGCGGGTGTAGAGATCGGAGCCGCTCTCGATGAAGGAGGCGGAGCAGGCCAGGTAGAAGAGGGTGTCGTCGCCACGCGCCTTGTCGATGTCGACGCGCGAGAAGTCGAGGTCGTCGAGGGTCCAGTGCGATTTGGTGTGCGCGTCCAGCATGGGTTCTCCTGGCAACCGCGGAAGCGGCCACGGTGGTGGTCTCGTACCCTATGGCTTTTACCGATTTTTTTCAGTAGGAAATCGTCACGAACGGCGCCGTTTTTGCAGGTATCGCGTCCGCATGCTGACGTGAACGTGACCAGAGCGCTTGCCGTCCCCTTGCCCGGCGCCGGCCATACCCCCCAAACCTATAATCGATTGTTCTGCGAAATCAGGCACTTGGGCCGGCCATCGGGGCCTGCATCAGGCGCCCCCAAGCCGCGGCGCACCGCGGTACAGAGCGACCACACCACATGAGCCAGCCCACCTTCACGGTTGCGGACATCCGCAAGACCTTCCTCGACTTCTTCGAATCCAAGGGCCACACCGTGGTCGCGTCCAGCCCGCTGGTGCCGGGCAACGACCCGACGCTGATGTTCACCAACTCGGGCATGGTGCAGTTCAAGGACGTGTTCCTGGGCGAGGACAAGCGGCCCTACGTGCGCGCCGCGTCGGTGCAGGCCTGCCTGCGCGCCGGCGGCAAGCACAACGACCTGGAGAACGTGGGTTACACCGCCCGCCACCACACCTTCTTCGAGATGCTGGGCAACTGGAGCTTCGGCGACTACTTCAAGCGCGAGTCGCTCAAGTGGGGCTGGGAGCTGCTGACGCAGGTCTTCAAGCTGCCCGCCGAGAAGCTGCTGGCTACCGTCTACATCGACGACGACGAGGCCTACGACATCTGGACCAAGGAGATCGGCCTGCCGCCCGAGCGTGTGATCCGCATCGGCGACAACAAGGGCGGCAAGTACAAGTCCGACAACTTCTGGATGATGGCCGACACCGGTCCCTGCGGTCCCTGCTCCGAGATCTTCTACGACCACGGCGCGCACATCCCCGGCGGCCCTCCGGGCAGCCCCGAGGAAGACGGCGACCGCTTCATCGAGATCTGGAACCACGTGTTCATGCAGTTCGACATGAAGGAGGACGGCAGCGTCGTGAAACTGCCCGCGCCCTGCGTGGACACCGGCATGGGCCTGGAGCGCCTGGCGGCCATCCTGCAGCACGTGCACAGCAACTACGAGATCGACATCTTCGACGCGCTGATCAAGGCCGCCGCGCGCGAGACCGCCTGCACCGACCTCGCCAATCCCTCGCTCAAGGTCATCGCCGACCATATCCGCGCCACCTCCTTCCTGGTGAGCGACGGCGTGGTGCCCAGCAACGAAGGCCGCGGCTACGTGCAGCGCCGCATCATCCGCCGTGCCATCCGCCACGGCTACAAGCTGGGCCAGAAGAAGCCCTTCTTCCACAAGCTGGTGGCCGATCTCGTCACGCTGATGGGCGCGGCCTATCCGCGCCTGCAGGCCCAGGCCCAGCACATCACCGACACGCTCAAGGCCGAGGAAGAGCGCTTCTACGAGACGCTGGCCAACGGCATGGACATCCTGGACACGGCCCTGGCCGGCGGCCAGAAGGCTCTGCCGGGCGAGGTCGCCTTCAAGCTGCACGACACCTACGGCTTCCCGCTGGACCTGACGCAGGACGTCTGCCGCGAGCGCGACGTCACGGTTGACGAGGCCGGCTTCGATGCCGCCATGGAGCGCCAGAAGGCCGCCGGTCGCGCTGCCGGCAAGTTCAAGATGGAGCGCGCGGTCGATTACGCCGGCGCCGGCAACGTCTTCACCGGCTACGAGCACCTGCAGGAGGCCGCCAAGGTGGTCGCGCTCTACCACGAAGGCGCTGCCGTGCAGCAGCTGGCCCAGGGCCAGGCCGGCATCGTGGTGCTCGACACCACGCCCTTCTATGCCGAAAGCGGCGGCCAGGTCGGCGACCAGGGCCTGATCACGGCCGAGGGCGTGGTCTTCGGCGTGCAGGACACGCAGAAGATCAAGGCCGACGTCTTCGGCCACCATGGCATGCAGACGCAGGGCACGCTCAAGGTCGGCGATGCCGTCACGGCTGCCGTCGACGGCGAGCGCCGCGCCTCCACCGCCCGCAACCACAGCGTCACCCACCTGATGCACAAGGCCCTGCGCGAAGTGCTGGGCACGCACGTGCAGCAGAAGGGCTCGCTGGTCGATGCCGACAAGACCCGCTTCGACTTCGCCCACAACGCACCCGTGACGGCCGTGCAGATCACCGAGATCGAGCAGCGCGTCAACGCCGAGGTGCTGGCCAACGCCGCCACGCACGCCCGGGTGCTGCCGCTCGAAGAAGCCCAGAAGACCGGCGCCATGATGCTGTTCGGCGAGAAGTACGGCGAGACCGTGCGCGTGCTGGACATCGGCAGCAGCCGCGAACTGTGCGGCGGCACGCATGTGCAGCGCACCGGCGACATCGGCCTGTTCAAGATCGTCAGCGAATCGGGCGTGGCCGCTGGGGTGCGCCGAGTGGAGGCCGTGACTGGCCTGAACGCTTTGGCCTATCTGCAGGGCCTGGAAGGCACCGTGCAGAGCGTGGCCGCCACGCTCAAGACCCCGGCCACCGATGTGCAGCCGCGCCTGGCGCAAGTGCTCGATCAGGTTCGTGCGCTGGAGAAGGAGATCGGCGCGCTCAAGGGCAAGCTGGCCTCCAGCCAGGGCGACGAACTGGCGGGCTCGGCCGTCGAGGTCAAGGGCGTGAAGGTGCTGGCCGCCAAGCTGGATGGCGCCGATGCCAAGACGTTGCGCGACACCATGGACCAGCTCAAGAACAAGCTCAAGAGCGCCATCGTCGTGCTGGCCGCCGTCGATGGCGCCAAGGTGCAGATCGCTGCGGGCGTCACGGCCGACCTGACGGCCAAGGCCAAGGCCGGCGAGCTGGTCAACTTCGTCGCCCAGCAGGTGGGTGGCAAGGGCGGCGGCAAGGCCGACATGGCCATGGCCGGCGGCAGCGACGCGGCTGCCGTGCCGCAGGCCCTGGCCTCGGTGCAGGGCTGGGTGGCCGAGCGGCTCTGACCGGCACCCTCGCCGGGGCATCGCTCATTCGAAGCAGATGAACGTGCCGGTCGCCGCCCAGCCGCCCGTGCCGGGCGAGGTGCTGGTCATGGGCGCCGGTGCCGTCGGCTGTTACGTCGGCGGCTGCCTGGCCGCCGCAGGCGTGCCGGTGACCTTCGTCGGCCGGCCGCGCGTGGTGGAGGCGCTGGCGGCCATGGGGCTCACGCTGACCGATCGCGATGGCGGGCGCCGCGTCGTTGGCGCGTCCCAGTTGCGCCTGGCCCAGGCCGTTCCGGCCGGTTCGCGGCCCGCTCTGGTGCTGCTCGCGGTCAAGGGCGGCGCCACGGCGCAGGCGGCGGCCGAACTGTCCGCGGGCCTGCCGCACGGCACGCCCGTGCTCTCGCTTCAGAACGGCATCGGCAACGACCGCGTGGTGCAGGAAGCGGCACCTGCGCTGCATGCCTTGCCGGGCATGGTTCCCTACAACATCGCAGAGCTGGCGCCCGGCGCGTACCACCGCGGCACGCCCGGTCGGCTGGTGGCGCTGGACGATGCGGCGCTGCGGCTCTGGCTGCCGGTCTTCGAGGCGGCGGGCGTGCCGCTGGACCTGCATGCGGACATGGCCGGTGTGCAGTGGGGCAAGCTGCTGCTCAACCTCAACAACCCCGTCAACGCGCTCTCCGGCCTGCCGCTGCGCGATGAGCTGCTGGACCGCGGCTTCCGCCGCTGCTTCGCCGCGCTGATCGACGAAGCGCTGTCCGTGCTGCGCGCCGCCGGCATCGAGCCGGCGCAGATGACAGCGGTGCCGGCGCACCGGCTTCCCGGACTGCTGCGCCTGCCGGACTGGCTGTTCCGACGCGTGGCGGCGCCCATGCTCAAGGTCGACGCCAAGGCGCGCTCCAGTATGGCCGACGACGTCGCTATGGGCCGCCGCACCGAGGTCGATGCGCTGTGCGGGGCCGTCGTGCGACTCGCCCGCCGCCACGGCCTGGATGCGCCGCGCAATGCCCGTATGGTCGCGCTGATGGATGGCGGCTGGCCGGCGCCGCCGCCGCGCATGGACTCGAGCCGGTTGCAGCAGGCTCTGGGGCTTTGAAGGCGCTCAGCGCCGCGCCACCAGCGCGCCCAGCACCGCCCTGAGCGTCGCGACCGCGGCATCCCGTCCGGCCGCCTCGCCGGCCATCTGCGCCCGCACGATGGCGCCATCGAAGGCCATGGCCGCGGCGTCGGCCAGCAGGCCCTGCGTGGGCCCTTCCGGCAACAGCTGTGCAATCACCTGCGTCATCTCCGCCTTGTGGGCCTGGACCACCGCCGTGGCTTCGGGCATCGAAGGACCCAGCTCGACCACGGTGTTGATGAAGGCGCAGCCGCGGAAGTCCGGCTGCGCGCACCATTCGGCCAGCACGTCGGCCAGCAGCATCAGGTGGGCGCTGCCGGTCGCGGCCCCTGCAGCGCCATGCCGGCCCAGCGCGTCGATGAACCAGGCCATCCAGCGTGCATGCCGGTGGTCGAGGAAGGCGCGCACCAGCGCATCCTTGCTCTGAAAGTGCCGGTAGAAGGTGAGCTTGGCCACGCCAGACTCGGCGATCAGCCGGTCGACGCCGGTGGCGCGGATGCCATCGCGGTAGAACAGGTCGTGGGCGGTCGAGAGGATGCGTTCGCGCGCAGGCAGCTCGGAATCCTGGGGGGCAGGGGAGGGCATGCCGCCATTGTAGACAGGTCTGTCTACATGCAGTATCGTGCGACCGCCGATGTAGACAGGTCTGTCTACATCGGCCGCTTTCCACCCTTGCCACCCCAGGAGCCTGACTCTGATGACCGACACCCGCCCGCCCCTGCCGCCCTTCACGATCGAATCCGCCACCCAGAAGGTGCGCGGCGCCGAGGACGCCTGGAACTCCCGCGATCCCGACCGGGTGGCCCAGGTCTACACCGTGGACACCGTCTGGCGCAACCGCACCGAATTCCCCGTTGGGCGCGAGGCCGCGCGCGCCTTCCTGCAGCGCAAGTGGGCGCGCGAACTCGACTACCGGCTGATCAAGGGCCTGTGGGCGTTCGAAGGCAATCGCATCGCGGTGCGCTTCGCCTACGAATGGCACGACGACTCGGGCCACTGGTACCGCAGCTATGGCAACGAGAACTGGGAATTCAACGCCCAGGGCCTGATGCAGCGCCGCTTTGCCAGCATCAACGACCTGCCGATCGTCGAAAGCGACCGGCGCTTTCACTGGCCGCTGGGCCGGCGGCCCGAGGACCATCCGGGGCTGGAAGAGCTCGGCCTCTGAGGTGTGCGCCGCGCACCTTGCGGGCACGGCGGTTGCATGCGGAAGGTGCATGGCTGTGCACGACCCTGGCGCCTTCGCGGGCGCCCCTTCTCCGATGGACCTGGGCGACGGGGCGCCCTGGCACCGCCGCCTGGGCCTGCTGCTGGAGTCCACCGGCGAGGGCATCTTCGGCATCGACCTGGACGGCCACTGCATGTTCATCAACCGGGCTGGCGCCGAGCTGCTGGGCCATGACGCCTCCGAGGTGCTGGGCCGCAACATGCACGAGCTCACACACCACTCGCACCCCGACGGCTCGGCCTATGCCGACACCGACTGCCCCATCTTCAACGCGTTCCGCCGTGGCCTGCCCTGCCGCATCGACAGCGAGGTGTTCTGGCGCCGTGACGGCAGCTGCTTTGCCGTCGAGTATTCCAGCTACCCCATCGTCGACGGCAAAACGGTGCGCGGGGCGGTCATCACCTTCGTGGACATCACCGAGCGCAAGCGCGCCGCCCAGGCGATGCGCGAGTCGCGCGACGAGCTCGAGCGCCGCGTGGCCGAGCGCACGGCCGAACTCAGCGCCGCGCTGAGCCAGGTGCGCGCGCTGTCGGCCTGGATGGACTCGGTGCGCGAGGAGGAGCGCACGCGCATCGCGCGCGAAGTGCACGACGAGCTCGGCAGCCTGCTGGTGGGCATGAAGATGGATGTCGACTGGGTCAACCGCCGCCTGGGTGAGCAGAAGGCGCGCGAGCCGGCCGAGGCCGAAGCGATGCGCCTGCAACTTCGCGCCAAGTGCGACAACATGAGCCAGCTCATCGAGCGGGCCGTGGACAACGTGGGCCGCATCATCACCGACCTGCGGCCCAGCATCCTCGACCACCAGGGCCTGTGGGCCGCGCTGGAGTGGCAGGCCAACGAGTTCGTGCAGTCCGCCGAACTGGCCCTCGGCTGGCGCATGGCGGTGGACGACGCGCCTGACCTGCCCGAGCCCACGGCGATGGCAGTGTTCCGCATCTTCCAGGAGATGCTGAGCAACGTGGGCCGCCATGCCCGCGCCAGCCGCGTCGACATCGACATCCACGTGGCGAGCGACAGCCTGCACCTGATGGTGAGCGACGATGGCGTCGGCGCACCGGTGCAGGCCTTCCATGCGCCGGGCTCGTACGGCATCCGCGGCATGCGGGAGCGCGCGCTGCATTTCGGCGGCAGCGTGGACGTGCACAGCACGGTGGGGCAGGGCACGACGCTGCACCTGCGGATTCCGGCGCCATGACCGGTCCGGCCATCGCATCCCGTCCTGCCGCCGTCCGCGTGCTGATCGGCGACGACCACCGCATCGTGCGCGAAGGCTTGCGCCAGGTGCTGGGCGACCCGGCCAATGGCGCGCCCGAGATCGTGGTCGCCGCCGAGGCCGTGACGGGGCCCGAGGTGCTGACGCAGGTCGCGGCGCTCGGCGGGCGCGCCGGCATCGACCTGGTGCTGCTGGACATCGCGCTGCCGGGCCGCGACGGGCTCGACGTGCTGCAGGCGCTGCGGGCCGAGTGGCCCCAGCTCCCGGTGGTGATGATCTCCACCTACCCCGAGCGCCAGTACGCCGTGCGTTGCATCCGCCTGGGCGCGGCCGGCTACCTCAACAAGAGCGCCGATGCGGAGGAGATGGTGGCCGCCGTGCGCAAGGCGGCGACCGGTGGCATCTACGTGACGGCAGCCACCGCCGAGGCGCTGGCGGCGGCCGTGGGCCGGGGCGGTGCCGCCACCGAGGCCCTGTCGCACCGTGAGCACCAGGTCTTCCGCCTGCTCACGACCGGGCACAGCGTGAGCGAGATTGGTGCGCACCTGGGCCTGGCGCCCAACACCGTCAGCACCTACCGCGCGCGCATCCTCGAAAAGACGGGCACGAAGAACGACGTGGAGCTGGCGCTCTACGCCGAAAGGCTGGCGCAGGGCGGAAATCGGCCCTGAAGGCGATGCCCATGTAGTGGCGGCCCTACAGGGGCTCGACGTCATGGGCACGATTTGTCGAGGCAGCCGCGGTCCTGGCCCAATCCGGCCCGCGCGTTGCAAGGGCGAGGACATTCCATCAACGAGGTGAAGCATGTCCCGTCTGCCTGCCATCGACCGCCGTTCCGACCCCTACGACGCCGACCGTCCGCTGATGCTGCGCTGCGCCTGCGGCCAGGATCACGCCCCCGGCGACCATGCAAGCGCGGCCGCCGGTGTGGAAGAAGCCTCGCGCGACTTCGTCGAGGCCAGCCTGGTGAAGGCGCTGTTCCCGCACGAGCCGCTGCGGCGGCGCTTCCTGCAGGCCGTCGGCGCCAGCACCGCGCGTGCGGCCATCGCTTCGCTGCTGCCGGTCGCCTCGCTACAGGCCATGGCGCAGGAGCAACGCCCGCCCGAGAAGAAGGACCTCAAGATCGGCTTCATCGCCATCACCTGCGCCACGCCGCTGATCATGGCCGACCCGCTGGGCTTCTACAAAAAGGAAGGCCTCAACGTTCAATTGAACAAGACGGCCGGCTGGGCGCTCATCCGCGACAAGATGCTCAGCCGCGAGCACGACGCCAGCCACTTCCTGTCGCCCATGCCGCTGGCCATCAGCATGGGGCTGGGCTCCACGCAGGTGCCGATGAAGGTGGCGACCATCCAGAACACCAACGGCCAGGCCATCACCCTGCACGTCAAGCACAAGGACAAGCGCGATCCGAACCAGTGGAAGGGCATGAAGTTCGCGGTGCCCTTCGAATACAGCATGCACAACTTCCTGCTGCGCTACTACCTGGCGGAGCATGGCGTGAACCCCGACACCGACGTGCAGATCCGCGTCACGCCGCCGCCCGAGATGGTGGCCAACCTGCGCGCGGGCAACATCGACGGCTTCCTGGGGCCGGACCCGTTCAACCAGCGGGCGGTGTACGACGAGGTCGGCTTCATCCACATCCTGTCGAAGGAGATCTGGGACGGCCACCCGTGCTGCGCCTTCGGCGTGAGCGAGGCCTTCATCCAGCAGAACCCGGCCACCTTCGCGGCGCTGTACCGCGCCGTGATCAATGCCTCGTTCATGGCCAGCCAGCCCAAGGACCGCGAGCTGATCGCCAAGGTGATCGCGCCCACGCAGTACCTCAACCAGCCCGAGACGGTGATCGCGCAGGTGCTTACCGGCAAATACGCCGACGGGCTGGGCGCCGTGAAGAACGTGCCCGACCGCGCCAACTTCGACCCCGTGCCCTGGCAGAGCATGGCCGTGTGGATGCTCACGCAGATGAAGCGCTGGGGCTACGTGAAGGGCGAGATCGACTACCGCCAGATCGCCGAGAAGGTCTTCCTGCTGACGGATGCCAAGAAGCAGATGGCCGCCGCCGGCTGGAAGGCGCCGGAGGGCGCCTATCCGCGCTTCAAGGTGATGGGCAAGGAGTTCGACCCTGCCAAGCCCGAGGCGTACGTCAAGAGCTTCGCCATCACGAAGATGGCCTGAGGCGGGGACCGCCATGACCATGAACAGGACCTCGACCTCGCTCACCGTGCGTGCGGCCATCGTGTCGCTGCTGCTGCTCGTGCTCTTGCTTGCCGGCTGGCACATGGCCACCGCGCCGGTGGCCTCGTCGGGCAGCACTGCCGGCCTGACGCAGGAGCAGATCGACTACCTCAAGCTGATGGGCAAGGACCCGGCGGCGGGCGCCCAGAAGAGCAGCGGCTTTCCGACGCCCGCCCAGCTGGGCCGCACCATCATCCAGCAGCTGTCCGACCCCTTCTACGACAACGGGCCCAACGACAAGGGCATCGCCATCCAGCTCGGCTGGTCGCTGCTTCGCGTGGGCCTGGGTTTTGCCCTGGCCTGCGTGGTGGCGGTGCCGGCGGGCTTTCTCATCGGCATGTCGCCGCTGATGCGCAAGGCCTTCGACCCCTTCATCCAGGTGCTCAAGCCAATCTCGCCGCTGGCCTGGATGCCGCTGGCGCTCTACACCATCAAGGATTCGTCGGTGTCGGGCGTGTTCGTGATCTTCATCTGCTCGGTGTGGCCCATGCTGATCAACACCGCCTTCGGCGTGGCCTCGGTCAAGCGCGAGTGGCTCAACGTGGCCAGCACGCTGGAGGTGCGGCCCCTGCGCCGGGCGCTGCGGGTGATCCTGCCGGCGGCGGCGCCCACCATCTTCACCGGCATGCGCATCAGCATGGGCATCGCCTGGCTGGTGATCGTGGCGGCCGAGATGCTGGTGGGCGGCACCGGCATCGGCTACTTCCTGTGGAACGAATGGAACAACCTGTCGCTCACCCACGTGATCTTCGCCATCCTGCTGATCGGCGTGGTCGGCATGCTGCTGGACCTGGGCTTTGCGGCGCTGCAGAAGAAGGTGACCTATGTGGAGTGAGCCCGCCATGATGGCCATGCCCCCGGTCGAGGCCGGCCCCGTGGCGGCGGCGGCCGCCGCCCCGGCCGC
Source organism: uncultured Pseudacidovorax sp. (assembly GCF_913773995.1). Taxonomy (GTDB): domain Bacteria; phylum Pseudomonadota; class Gammaproteobacteria; order Burkholderiales; family Burkholderiaceae_C; genus Xenophilus. Next base: position 1,294 of record NZ_CAJYES010000108.1, on the reverse strand, counting down.
GCCGTGTGCCGCTGCCGACTTTCTGCAGGTGCAGGGGCTGGGCCGCGTGTTCCAGCCCGGACGGCCGGTGTTCGCCGACGTCAGCTTCGGCGTCGCCCGCGGCGAATTCGTCTGCATCATCGGCCACTCCGGCTGCGGCAAGACCACCATCCTCAACGTGCTGGCCGGGCTGGACGAGGCCGACCAGGGCCACGTCTTCATGGACGGCCGCGAGGTGCGCGGGCCCAGCCTGGAGCGCGGCGTGGTGTTCCAGAGCCATGCGCTCATGCCCTGGCTGACGGTGCGCCGCAACATCGCCTTCGCCGTCGAGTCGCGCTGGCCGCAATGGCGCCGTTCGCAGGTGGCGGCGCACGTCGAGAAGTACGTGGCCCTGGTCGGCCTGTCGGCGGCGCTGGACAAGAAGCCGTCGCAGCTGTCGGGCGGCATGAAGCAGCGCGTGGGCATCGCCCGGGCCTTCGCCATCGAGCCCAAGATGCTGCTGCTGGACGAACCCTTCGGTGCGCTGGATGCGCTGACGCGCGGCACGATTCAGGACGAGCTGCTGGCCATCGTCCAGCGCACGCAGCAGACGGTGTTCATGATCACCCACGACGTGGACGAAGCCATCCTGCTGGCCGACCGCGTCCTGCTGATGCGCAACGGCGTCGAGCTGCCGGACGGCCAATGGCGGCCCGGCGGTATCGCCGAATCGGTGCAGGTGGCGCTGCCGCGCGAGCGCACGCGCGCCGGCCTGCACAGGCTGCCCGGCTACTACGAGCTGCGCAACCACATCGTCGATTTCCTGGTCAGCCGCGCGCACGCCGCATGACCCGGCCTTTTTTCCCCACCACGCTTCCACCCATTCAAGGAGCCATCGCATGAACCGCAACGACGTCACCGAAAAGATCATCACCACCAAGGTGTCCAAGGGCATCACCTGGGCCTCCGTGGCGGAGCAGGTGGGCCTGTCCAAGGAATGGGTCACGGCCGCCTGCCTGGGCCAGATGACGCTGGACGCGACACAGGCCGCGATGATCGGCGAGATCTTCGGCCTGAGTGCCGACGAGCAGAAGTGGCTGCAGGTGGTGCCCTACAAAGGCTCGCTGCCCACGGCCGTGCCCACCGATCCGCTGATCTACCGCTGGTATGAGATCGTCAACGTCTACGGCACCACCATCAAGGAGCTGATCCACGAGGAGTTCGGCGACGGGATCATGAGCGCCATCGACTTCAAGATGGACATCGTGCGCGAGCCCGACCCCAAGGGCGACCGCGTGAACGTGGTCCTGTCGGGCAAATTCCTGCCCTACAAGAC
>NZ_CAJYES010000107.1 GCF_913773995.1 uncultured Pseudacidovorax sp. | reverse complement strand
AGTCACGAGGCAGTGGTGACGGTCGAGGAGGGCGCCATCATGGGCGGTGCGGGCAGTGCCGTGCTCGAAGCGCTGCAGGCTGCGGGCATCCAGCGCCCCGTGCTGCAACTGGGCCTGCCCGACCGCTTCATCGAGCACGGGGATCCCGCTCGCCTGCTGGCCGGTCTGGGGCTGGATGCCGCGGGCATCCGCAGCGCCATCGAGGCGCGCTTCGGCACTGCCTGAACCGCGCGCTGCGCGGGCGCGTTCCGGGCACCGCAAGGGGAAACCCCACGGGGCCGCCGGGTGCATCTTTTTAGAATCGGCCCTCTTCAGAGTCGACAACGCGGCCACCGGCCGCGTTCGTATTTCAGCTGTTCAACGGAGTCAAAGCTCATGGATCGTCGTTCCATCATCAAAAATGCCGGCCTCGCTGGTGTCCTGGCCGCCGGTGTGGCGCCAGCGGTGCACGCGCAGGCCGCGGTGCGCTGGCGCCTCGCATCGAGCTTCCCCCGCTCGCTCGACACCATCTTCGGCAGCGCCGAAATGCTGTCCAAGACGATCAAGGCCATGTCCGGCGGCAAGTTCGAGATCACCGTGCACCCCGCCGGTGAACTGATGCCCGCCTTCGGCGTCGTCGACGCCCTGCAGGGCGACAACATCGAGATGGCGCAGTCCGCCGCCTATTACTTCACCGGCAAGGACCCGGTGTTCGCCTTCAGCTGCGCCGTGCCCTTCGGCCTGACCGCGCGCCAGAACACCGCGTGGAAGGACTACGGCGGTGGCCGCAAGCTGCTCGACGACTTCTTCGCCAAGTACAACTTCAAGACCGCCAGCGCCGGCAATACCGGCACGCAGATGGGCGGCTGGTACCGCAAGGAGATCAAGACCGTCGAGGACCTCAAGGGTCTGAAGATGCGCATGGGCGGCGGCGTGTTCGGCGAAGCCATGCAGAAGCTCGGCGTGGTGCCGCAGAACATGCCGGCCGGCGACGTCTACCAGGCGCTCGAAAAGGGCACGCTGGACGCCGCCGAATTCGTCGGTCCCTACGACGATGCCAAGCTGGGCTTCAACAAGGTCGCACCCTACTACTACTACCCCGGCTGGTGGGAAGGCGGCGCCGATCTGGAGTTCTTCATCAACGTGAAGAAGTTCAATGCGCTGTCCGACGAGAACAAGGCGATCCTCAACGCCGCGATGGCCGTGGCCGCCACGGACATGACCGCCAAGTACGACGCCTACAACCCCATCGCGCTCAAGAAGCTGGTGGCCGAGAAGACCCAGCTCAAGGCGTTTCCCAAGGCCGTGATGGACGCGGGCTTCAAGTCGTCGATGGAGGTCTTCGCCGACCACGAAGCCAAGTCGCCCGAGTTCAAGGCCATCCACCAGAGCATGCGCGCCTTCCAGCGCGACCAGATCCTGTGGAACCGCTTCTCGGAGTACCCGTTCAACCAGTACATGAACGGCGTCAAGATCTGACGAAGCTGAGGGCGTCGAGCCTGCCGAATGGCGGGCTCGATCGCTCGATGCCCAGAAAGAAAAGCCGCGCAATGCGCGGCTTTTTCACGTCTGTCGTGGTGGCCAGCGGTGAGGCCGCCGAGGCCTGCGCCGACGTCGCGCAAGGCATGGCGTTCGGCACAAGCGCCCGCGTTGCATGCAGGCGCGCAGGCAACGCTAGTTGGACGGCTGTGCCCGCTTCAGCGCTTCTTCCATGGCCTTCACCGGATCGTCCGGCGTCGACGCGGGGGCGCCGGCATCGGGCGTGGCGGGCGCTGCCTCCGGTGCCGCGGGCGCCGGGTCGCCGCCTGGCGCGGGCGGCGTGCCACCATAGGGCTCTTCGCCGCTGCCGTAGCCCGCATCGGGCGACGCGTCGCCACCCTCGGGCTTCAGGCTCTCGCGCATCTGATCGCCGATGCTCTTGAGGTCGTAATTCTGGGCCTTGTCGAGGCTGCCCGTCACCAGACCCGGGAAGGAGATCATCACGCCGACCATCACCAGCTGGATCAGCACGAAGGGGATCGCCCCCTTGTAGATCTGCATGGTGGTAACAGGCTGCATCACCTTGCGGGTCACGCGGTCCACGTACGGTTTGTCCGGTGCCACCGAACGCAGGAAGAACAGTGCGAAGCCGAAGGGCGGGTGCATGAACGAGGTCTGCATGTTCATCGCCAGCAGCACGCCGAACCAGATCAGGTCGATGCCCAGCTTGTCGGCCACGGGCGCCAGCAGCGGCACCACGATGAAGGACAGCTCGAAGTAGTCCAGGAAGAAGGCGAGGAAGAAGATCAGCAGGTTCACCGCGACCAGGAAGCCCACCTGGCCGCCGGGCAGGCTGGCCAGCAGGTGCTCGACCCAGACCGGGCCATCCGCCGCCTGGAACACCAGGCTGAAGATGGTGGCGCCGATCAGGATGAACATCACGAAGCTGCCGAGCTTGGTGGTGGCGGCCAGTGCCTGCTTGAGCAGCTTCATGTCCAGGCGCCCGCGGGCCCAACCCATGATGAGCGCGCCGATGGCACCCATCGCGCCGCCTTCGGTTGGCGTCGCGATGCCCAGGAAGATCGTGCCCAGCACCAGGAAGATCAGCAGCAGCGGCGGGATGAGCACAAAGGTCACGCGCTCGGCCAGGCGGGACAGCAGCCCCAGCCGCAGGTACTTGTTGAGCAGGGCGATCAGCAGCGCGACGAAGGTGCCGCCGCACATGGCGACCACCACCTTCTCGTCGGTGGCGACCGAGGTGACGACCTGGCCGCTCCACCAGCTGTGCACGTCGGTCAGGTGTCGCGCGACGAGCACCGACACGACGAAGGAGATGACCATGAGCACCAGCAGCGACCGGTAGCCGCCGCTGCCGTCGGGCTCGCGGTAGATGCGGGCCTCGGGCGGCAGCGCCGGCACGCTGGCGGGCCGGAAGATGGCCAGGAAGGCAACGTAGATCACGTAGCAGCCCACCAGCATGAAGGCCGGCACGAAGGCGCCCTTGTACATATCGCCCACGCTCTTGCCGAGCTGGTCGGCCATGATGATCAGCACCAGCGAGGGCGGGATGATCTGGGCCAGCGTGCCCGATGCCGCGATCACGCCGCTGCTGAAGCGGCGGTCATAGCCGTAGCGCAGCATGATGGGCAGCGAGATCAGGCCCATCGAGATGACCGAGGCGGCCACCACGCCGGTGGTGGCGGCCAGCAGCGCGCCGACGAAGACCACGGCCAGCGCCAGGCCGCCGCGCATCGGCCCGAAGACCTGGCCGACGGTGTCGAGGAGGTCCTCGGCCATGCCGCTGCGCTCCAGGATCAGCCCCATCAAGGTGAAGAAGGGCACCGCCAGCAGCGTGTCGTTGGCCATGATGCCGATCAGGCGCTGCGGAAGCCAGGCCATCACCGAGGACTGGAACACGCCCAGCTCGATGCCGATGAGGCCGAAGGTCAGCCCGCAGGCGCCCAGGCTGAAGGCCACCGGAAATCCCAGCAGCAGGAAGCAGATGAGCCCCGCGAACATGATCGGGGCGAAGTTGGCGGTGATGAATTCCACGTGCGAGCTCCCGTCGGGTTCAGCGGGCCTGCGGCGCCGTGGCGGCCGCGTTGTCGATCTGGGCCTCGGCCTCGGTGCGCTGGCGCAGCACCTCGGCCAGCTCTTCCTCAGCGGTCTTCTCGCCGGGCTTGACCGTCGGGTCGGGGCCGTCGCCGGTGAGGAAGGCGATGCGCTTGATCAGCTCGGACCAACCCTGCAGCAGCAGCAGCGTGAAGCCGATCGGCAGCGCCAGCCACACCGGCCAGCGGATCAGCCCGCCGGGGTTGCCCGACATCTCGCCCGAGGCGAACTTCTGCATCGTCATGGGCACCGTGTAGTACAGCACCAGCAGGCACACGGGCGTGAGAAAGAGCGCGAAGCCGACGATGTCGATCCAGATCTGCGCCTTCTTGGGCAGGCGGCTGTTGAGCACATCGATGCGCACATGCTCGCGGTTGAGCAGCGTGAAGCCCGCGGCGACCAGGAAGGACCAGGCGAACAGGTACCACTGCACTTCGAGGAAGGCGTTGGAACTGGTGTTGAAGATGTAGCGCACCAGTGCGTTGAGTGCACTGATGGCTGTTGATGCCATGATCAGCCAGATCACGACCTTGCCCACCTGCGCATTGAGCCAGTCGATGGCGCGCGAGAGCCTCAGCAAGCCTTGCATGTCTACTCCATTTTTGAATTGGGCCTTTCAGATACGAAGACACCCGGCGCGCTGGCGTTGTGGGCCGCGAGCCGGGTGCGAAAGGCGGGCGGATTCTAAGGGCCCGAGCCACGCCGGCCATGAGGCGAACCCCCAGCCAGTGCGGGCCTGCCGCGGTGCCGGCCTGCGCGTGCCCGGCGACGGGCTGCGCGGTGTTCGGCGGAGCGGTTCCCGTCGTCCTGCGCTGTCCGGGCGTGCCCGGGATCAGCGCTCGGTCGGGCCTCGGCCGGCCATGGCACGGATGCGCTGCACCAGCTCGTCGACGGCGAAGGGCTTGGCGATCATGTCCATGCCCGGGGCGAGGAACTCCGACCGGATCGCGGCGCGCGCGGCATAGCCGGTCATGAACAGAACCCTCAGGCCGGGCCGCTGCTGGCGGCCGATCTCCGCCACCTGCCGGCCATTGAGGCCGGGCAGGCCCACATCGCTCACCAGCAGGTCGATGCGGCGGTTCGACTGCAGGATGGGCAGCGCCGAAGGGCCGTCGGCGGCCTCCAGCGTCTGAAAGCCCAGGTCGGTCAGCACCTCGCGCACCAGCAGTCGCACGCCGGGGTCGTCCTCCACCAGCAGTACGACCTCGCCCTCGGTCGCCAGCGGGCTGCCGGCATCGCCGGGGGCCGCTGGATGCTCCGCGGGGGGCTTGTCGGAGCAGGGAAGGTAGAGGTCCACACGCGTGCCCTGGTCCGGCACGCTGTCGATGCGCACATGCCCGCCCGACTGCTGCGCGAAGCCGTAGACCATCGACAGCCCCAGTCCGGTGCCCTGGCCAATGGGCTTGGTGGTGAAGAAGGGATCGAAGGCCTTGGCCAGCACGTCACGGGGCATGCCGCTGCCGGTGTCGGCCACGGTGATGCGGACGTAGTGGCCGGGAGGCAGCGGCTCCACCTCGCCGTCTTTCACCGCCAGATGCGCCGTGCCGATGCGCAGCAACCCGCCCGAAGGCATGGCGTCGCGCGCATTGATGGCCAGGTTGAGGATGGCGCTCTCCAGTTGGCTTTCGTCGCCGACCGCCAGGCAGGCTTGCGTGTCCAGGGCGACGTCCAGCCGCACATGCTCGCCCAGCGTGCGGCGCAGCATCTCTTCCATCGAGCGCACCAGATGGTTGACGTCCAGCGGCTTGGGGTCGAGCGACTGCCGGCGCGAGAAGGCGAGCAGCCGCTGTACCAGCGAGGCCGCGCGGCTGGCCGACTGCGTGGCGCTGTCCATGAAGCGCTCCAGCCCCTCGGTCTGGCCCTTGGCCACGCGCCGCCGCATGACCTCGATGGCGCCCGTGATGCCCTGGAGCATGTTGTTGAAGTCGTGCGCGATGCCGCCGGTGAGCTGGCCGATGGCCTCCATCTTCTGGCTGTGGCGCAGCCGCGCCTCGGACTCGCGCAGCGCCGTCACGTCACGGCCCACGGCGTGCAGGCAGGGGGCATCAGGGACCGCGGTCCAGGAAAGGGTGCGGTAGCTGCCATCCCGGTGGCGCATGCGGCCCTCATAGCGCAGGGTGGGAATGCCCAGCCCGAGGCGCTCGAACTCGCGTTCGGCAGCCGCGCGATCCTCCGGATGCGAGTAATCCAGCAGGTGCTCGCCCAGCAGTTCTTCCTCGCGCCAGCCGAGCACGGCATACCAGGCGGGATTCACATGCAGGATGCGCCCGCCCAGGTCGGCGATCACCATCACATCGGTGGTGAGCTGCCACAGCCGGTCGCGGTCTCGCGTGCGCTCCTCCACGCGCTGAACCAGGGTGGAGTTCATCGCCTCGAGCTGGGCCTGCGCGGCCTTCTGGTCCTCGATGTCGGTGGTGGTGCCGATCCAGCGCACACCGCCTTCACCGCCCTGCACGGGCTGCGCCCGCACCAGTTGCCAGCGCCAGCCGCCGTCGTGGCGGCGCAGGCGCAGTTCGGTGCTGTAGGGCATCATGGTCGTGCTGGCCTGCGTCCACGCGAGGCGCATCGTGGCGCGGTCCTCGGGATGCAGCGTGGACAGCCAGCCGTGGCCCAACAGTTCGTTCGGCGAGGCGCCGGTGTAGTCGAGCACCTGCTGGTTGACCCAGTCCAGCGCGCCATCGGGGCCAGCGGTCCACACCTGGTTGGGCACCGCCTGCGCCAGTGCGCGGAAGCGCGCTTCGCTCTCGCGCAGGGTGGCTTGAGCGAGATGCCGGACAGTCACGTCCTGTACCACGCCGCGCATGAGCAGCGGCGTGCCGGTGGCGTCGCGCACGATCTCCGCGCGGCGCCAGATCCAGCGCGGCCGGCCATCGTCGGCACGGCGGATGCGGTATTCCACTTCCAGCGGCGCGCTGCCATCGCTGCGGCTGCGGGTGTCGGACATGCCCTCGGATTCGCCCGGCAGCTTCAAGGCCTCCACCACGGACGACGGCACCGGCGTGGCATGGGCCGGCAGCCCGAAGGCGCGGTAGAAACCGGGCGATGCGGTGATCGTGTCGGCCGGAATGTCGAGCACGAACACGCCTACGCCGCCGGCCGCCTGGGCCAGTCGCCACTGCTCCTCCATCTCGCGCAGATGGGCCTCGCTGGCCGCGAGGCGGCGCGTGGCGTTCACCCGGGCGGTGGTCTCCTTGACGATGCACAGCACGCCGCAGACGCGACCGTCGTGCTCGCGCACGGGCGAATAGGAGATGTCGAAGAAGACGTCCTCCATCTGGCCGTGCCGGTTGATGCGGAAGGGGCGGTCCTGCGCGGCCACGGTTTCGCCGAAGTGCAGCACTCGATCGAGCAGGGGGCGCAGGTCGTCCCACAGCTCGCTCCAGTGCTCCTGCGCCGGCCGGCCGAAGGCGCTGGGATGCTTGTTGCCGATGGTGGGCGCGTAGGCGTCGTTGTAGAAGGCGATGTAGTCCTCGCCCCAGAACAGCACGACTTCGGCCTGCGACGGCAACATCATGTCGATGAGCATCCGCAGCGTCGGCGGCCATTGCTCGGGCGGCCCCAGGGGGCAGCGGTGAGCGGTCAGCGTGCGCGCCAGACCGGCGCACTCACCTTGAACGAAGGGCCAGTGGGTGGGGACGGATGCAGGGCGCATAGGTCGCTGAAGTGCGGCCGGATTATGGTGGCGCCCCTGCGGCGCCGCTGTCAGCGGATCACGCGTCGTGACTCGGCGTGGCGTTCTTGCTGCGCATCCGCTCGATCCAGGCGTTGAGGCTGAAGGGCAGGCCGGAGCCGGCTTCGCGGGCGATGCGGATGCGGCCGAGCGACAGGGTGCGCAGGTCCTCGCGCTCGGTGCCGCGCGCGACGATGACCTGACGATACAGGTCGAGTCGCTCCACCGTGATCACCCGGTCCGAGGCCTGGCCGTAGATGTCGGTGTACTGGATGCGCAGCGTCGGATGCGGGTTGTCGTACAGCGCGGCGTTGGCCTGCGGCTTGGGTGCCGCGGGCGCCGACGCCGGCGCGACCGCGCTTTCACGATGGCCGCCGGACTCCAGCGGCATGGCCAGCGTGCCGGATCGCGAGCGCGCCGCATCGATGCGGTGGTGGCGCTGGCGCCAGGCGCGCGACCCGTCCCAGAGACGCCAGGCGAGCGCCAGCAGGCCCATGATCACGGCCGATGCAAGCATCCAGTGTTCCCAGCGGCCGAAATCAAGCTGTTGCATGGCCGTCCTCCAAATCCTGTTTGCACCCGCACCGCCGCCCCTGTCGGAGCGGCTGCGGCCGCAGCGCCAAGGCTCGGCCGGGCCGGGTTTGCAAAAGATTCTAGAAACTAGAGATGGGTTCCCGCCAGTGATTCAGCGGGCTTCCGGGCACCGCGGCACGTTCTCGCATCAATGTCGGTGAAGGAAGGTAGGGCCGTTCATGGCTGGTAGCCCGAGGTCTTGACCACCGGCGCCCACTGGGCACGGAATGCCTTGACCATCGCATCGGTCTCCGCGCGGGTGCTCACCACCGGCAGCATCCGGGCGTCGGTGAACTTGCGCTGGGTGTCGGGCTCCTGCATCACGTCATGGATTTCGCGCGCCAGGCGGTCGACCTTCTCGCGCGGCATGGAGGCCGGGGCGAAGAAGGCGTTCCAGCCCAGCGCGGTGATGTCGAGGCCGGCTTCCTTGAAAGTCGGCACGTCGGGCGCGAAGGCCGAGCGCTTGGCGCCCGAGACCGCCAGGATGCGCACCTTGCCCGCCTCGTGCTGGGGCAGCAGCACGTCGAAGGTGTCGACGGCGATCGGGATCTGACCGCCGATGAGGTCGGTCATCACTGTCGAGGAGCCGCGGTAGCCCACGACCTCGGTCCTCACCTGCGCCTTCTGGCCGAGCATGAGCGCGAAGAAGTGCGGCAGGCTGCCGGTGGCCGGCACGCCCACGTTGGCCTTTTCGGGGTTGGCCTTCATCCAGGCCAGCAGGTGCGACAGCTGTTTGACCGGCACCGCGCTGCCCACCACCAGACCGAATTCGTAGTTGTTGACGTTGGAGATCGGCTGGAAGTCCCGCTCGGGGTCGTAGCCGTTGTCCTTGAAGACCAGGGGCGCGACCACCATGACCGCCGGGTTCGCCACCATGATCACGTTCTGGCCGGCCGGCGTGTTCTTGACCTGCTGGGCCGCCAGGCGCCCACCGGCGCCGGGTTTGTTGTCCACCACCACGGGCACGCCGAGCCTGGCGGCAAGGCGGTCTCCCACGATGCGGGCGACGCGGTCGGTGGCACCGCCGGGGGCATAGCCGACGACGATGCGCAAGGGGCCGTCGAGGGCCGGCTGGGCGCCAGCGGTGCCCGCGAGAGCGGCCAGGGCCAGGGCCGCGGCGAGGCGGTGAAAGGTTCTGCGGTGGCGCATGGGAGTCTCTCTTTGCTTTGGTTGGAGTGAGGCTCCGGCGACTGTAGGGCACCCGCTGGGGTCGTCAGGCGCCGTTGCCGGGTGGAAGACGCGGTGCTGCGACGACACGAGGGCCGCCGGGCATCACACGGCGCCCGGCTGCGCCATCGGGCGTGCGCCGATGTCCTCACCCGCCTGTTCGCGCGGCGCCCGCGACAGCTCGCCTTCCACCCGCATGCGCGGCAGAAACTGCGGGTACTCGCGCTGCATGAAGTCGATCACGCCCTCGCGCACCCGGCAGCGCAGGTCCCAGGCCAGGCCCGAACTGGCGGCGGTGCACAGGATGCGCAGCTGCATGGTGCGCTCGGTGGCATCGGTCACCACCAGGTTGAAGAAGCGGCCGTCCCATTCGGGCGCGGCCTTGACCACGCGCTCCACCTCGGCGCGCAGCGGCGCCAGCGGCATCCCATAGTCCACGAACAGGAACACCGAGCCCAGCAGCTGCGAGCTGTTGCGCGTCCAGTTCTGGAAGGGCTTCTCCATGAAGTAGTTGAGCGGAATGATCAGGCGGCGATCGTCCCAGATGCGCAGCACCACGTAGGTGCCGGTGATCTCTTCCACGCGCCCCCATTCGCCCTCGACGATGAGCACGTCGTCGATACGGATCGGCTGGGTCAGTGCGATCTGGATGCCCGCGATCAGGTTGCTGAACACCGGCTTGGCGGCCAGACCGCCGACGATCCCGATCACGCCCGCCGAGGCCAGCAGGCTGGCGCCGACCTGGCGCGCGCCCGGAAAGGTCATCAGCGCCATGGCCGCGCCGATGATCACCGCCACCACCATCGCCGTGCGCGAGAGCACGCGCGCCTGGGTCAGGATGCGCCGCGCCGCCATGTTGTCGGCCACGTCCACCGGATGGCGGGCGATGATGCCGTCCGCCAGTCCGCCGATCAGCCGCACGACCAGCCAGGTCAGCGACACGATCAGCAGCAGCCCGTTGAGGTGGCGGGTGTTGCCGATGAACTCCAGGTCATCCGGCGCGGCCTGCCAGACCGTCTGCAGGGCCAGCAACGGCAGCACGGCGCTGGCGGGCGCGCGGGCCGCCTGTACCACCATGTGGACCACCGGCAGTGGCCGCGTCACGCGCATGAGCACGGCGCGGCCCACGCGGAAGATGACAAGGGCGATGACCACCGCCACCACGGCGGCGATCAGGGTCTGGGTCCAGGGCAGGGCCAGGATGGCTTGCAGGTTCATTCGGCATCTCCATGCGGCAGCGCAGGCGGTGGGCCGGCGTGGGCCGGCGACCGCAGTCAGGCGCTGCGGGGTTGCTGAGAAGGGCTCGCCGGCAGCATGGCGGGGTCGCGCAGGATCTGCGCCACATCCGCCTTGATCTGCATGGCAATGCCCGCGGCGAGGTCGAGCCGGCGCAACAGCCAGGGGCTGATGTCCTGATCGAAGGGGTCCGGCAGGGGCACCGGCCCGGAGGACAGCGAGGTTGCCGGGGTGGTATCCGGCGCATCCGCCGGCTCCGCCCGCTCGGGTGCGCCGGCGGGACGAGGCCCGATCGCCTCGTCGATGCGCCGCGCGGCGCGCTCCAGGGGACCCTGGACCTGCGACGGATCCAGCCGGTCGTACCGCAGCACGAGCATGGACTTCACCGCCGACAGCTGCGCCAGCAGCTGGTAGCTGTGAGCCTGCAGGCGCTCCAGCGGTTCCAGCGGCGGCTGCACGGCACGTGGCTCAGACAGCGAGCGCTGCGTCGCCTGCACCAGCGCCGAGAGGGCATCGAAGGCCTCACGGCGCGCCAGCCGCCATTCCAGTTCAGGGGCTGTCTCCAGGGCATGCAGCTGGCCGAGCGACAGAGACAGCCGCGCATGCCGGGCCTGCGCCGCCACCGTCCGCCGCACCAGCGCCGGAATCTGCGTGCGCTCCCAGGATGGGAGCACATAGCAGAAAGCCCACGCCAGCGCGGCGCCGATCAGCGTGTCGGCGATACGCTCCCCGAGCGCGAAGGTGGGCGCGGCGCCGGCATACAGCTGGTGCGCCTGAACAAGCCCCAGCACCGTGGCGGCCACGGCAGTCAGGGTGTACTTGCGAACCGCGAAGCCGTGGGCGAAGGCCTGCGCGGCCGTCATGGCCAGCAGCAGCTCGACCGGGCCGGGATGGGTGGCCAGCAGTGCCACGGCGAACAGGCTGCCCACCAGCGTGCCGGCCACGCGCTGGTTGCGCCGCTCCAGCGTCTGCGCCAGGCTGCCGCGCAGCACCACCACGATGGTGAGCAGGATCCAGTAGTCGTGCGAGCCCCAGGGCATCAGCACGGCGATGACGTAGCCAGTGGCCAGTGCCAGCGCGGCGCGGATGGCATGGCGCAGCGGCGGCGCGTCCCAGCGCCAGAGCGCGAGGAAGGGCCGGATCGACCATTCGGTGGGACTGACGAAGACCTGCCAGTGGGCGCGGACCACGGCCAAGGCGGGTGCCTCGTCGCCGCGCGCCAGGCGGGCCAGGCGCACCGTCTCGTCGTTGAGATGGGCCAGGCGGTTGGCGAGGCCGCGGGCCAGTTGGCCGGGCGAGGGGCCGCCATAAGCCGTGGTCTCGTCGGCGTCCGCTGGAATGGCAGCCAGCGCCTGCCGACGGTCAGCGATGACCGCGGGCCGACGCATCTGCAGCAGGGCATCGGCCAGGGCTTCGACGTCGTCGGCCATGGCCTCCAGCACGCTGCGCATGGCCGCCAGTTGCGTGCCGTGCCGCGGATGGCTGCGCAGCGTCTCCAGGTCGAGTTCACTGGCCAGCAGGTGGTCGCGCATCTCCAGCACCGTCAGCAGCATGCCGGCCAGGCGCTGGCGGTAGGGCGTGCGGGGCGACTCGAAAACCAGATCGCGGGTGGACTGCAACTGGTCGGCCAGCGCCGCCTGCGCGCGGAGCATGGCGCCCAGCGCGGGCGCGTCGACCTCGCGCACGTCGCTGGATTCGTCCCTGGCGCGGAACTGCCGCGCCTGCGCCCGCATCAGCCCGGCCATCGACAGCAGCAGGTCGG
>NZ_CAJYES010000106.1 GCF_913773995.1 uncultured Pseudacidovorax sp. | reverse complement strand
CCGACCTGGCCCATTACCTGGTCGATTGCCTGCAGGACCGCAGCCGCTGGAACCGCGTGCTGCCCATCGGCGGCCCCGGCCCTGCCATCACGCCGCGGGAGCAGGGCGAGGCGCTGTTCTCCCTGCTGGGTCGTCCGCCGCGCTTTCGCCAGGTGCCGCCCGCGCTGCTGGACGGCATCGCGGGCGGGCTGGGCGTGGCAGCGCGGCTGGTCCCAGCGCTGGCGGCCAAGGCCGAACTTGCCCGCATCGGGTGTTACTACGCCAACGAATCGATGCTGGTGTGGGACGCCCAGCGGGCCTGCTATGACGCCGGGGCCACGCCTTCGAACGGCCGCGACACGCTGTTTGCGCACTACGCCGCGCTGCTCAAGGGCGAGGCGACCGATGCGCGCGGGGCGCATGCGGTGTTCTGAAGCAGTCCGTCAACCCAGGTCCGTTCGGGCTGCGCTTGTCGAAGCCAGCGCACACGCGGATCGAAGCCTTTCGGCAAGCTCAGGGCGAACGGTTGGCTGATTGCCATTGCCCGTCCGGGGCCGATGGCCTCAGCCCGCGTGACGGCTCCGCCGCGGCATGCGAAAGGGCAGCATCGCCTGCACCAGCGGATGCCGGAAGCGCCGCAGGTCCAGCGTCTCGTGCATCCATGGCGCGCCGCCCTGGGCGTCGTCCAGCAGGCTGCGACAGTAGAAGGGGCCGGACTCGAGCGTGGCCGACAGCACGGGCCGGTGACGCGGGTCTGCGCAGGTCTGCCGGTGCAAGCCCCAGCCGCTCGTGGGCAGGTCGCAGCGCGGCGGCGCCGTGTGCGCGGTGACGCTGCCGCGCCCGTCGATCTGCAGGTCCAGCGCCGATGCCTCGCCGGCCAGCGGCTCCAGTGCATAGACCACGCGGCAGCCGGCGCCAGGGTCGCAGCGGCGTGCCCAGTGCCAGCGGGCGAAGTCGCGGGCCAGCGGGCGACGGCCCCAGTTGCTGTCCATGTACGCCTCGCCCTCCCACCGCGTGGCCGGCGCCTGCAGGTCGACCTCGATGCGGGCCGACGGCGCGATGGGTTGCCAGTGGTGCAGGCCGCCCTGCTGCAGACGGAAGGCCCGCGCCGGCTGCGCACGCGGCCGCAGCGTCAGGCGCCCGCGCACGGGCCGCGGCCAGGGCGCGGTCCGTTCGTCGAGCAGCACCTGCAGCGCGCCGTCCTCCATCCAGGCCAGGCGGCTGGGGCCGATGCGCAGGGCGTCGCGATCACGCGCCAGGGCATGGTGGCCGCGCTCGGTCATGGTCCACCACTTGCCGAAGCCGCGGGCCCCAGGCGCGCGGTGGTAGAGCGACACGTTGACCGCTACATGGTCCTCGGCCAGCGCCTGGTCGTCGCCCCAGCGGCGGCGCTGCCAGGCGTAGTAGGGCGAGAACACGCTGCCGATGAAGGCGATCAGGCTCAGGGCCCAGGTGCTGCCGTCCCGCAGCGGGTCGCTCATCGCGTCGACGTACCACCACGCGTAGCCCCCCGGCGGGACCGCGAGGTCGAAGCCAGGTCCTCGAGGATCTGCCGCGCCGCCAGTTGGCCCGACAGTGAGGCCATCGGCACCCCCGGTCCGGGATGCACGCTCCCACCCGCGAGGTACAGGCCCGGCACCGCGCTGCGCTGGGCCGGCCGCTGGAAGGTCGCCTGCCAGCCCTGGCTCGCCCGACCATAGAGTGCGCCCGCCGAACCGGGGTAGGCCGCCGCGAACTGGGTCGGCGTCGTGCGCTCGGTCGTCCACGGACCAGGCTGGAGTGTGAGGCCGGCCTGCGCCAACCGATGTCGGATCTGCTGTTCGCATGACTTCAACTCCTTCTCGTCGAGGGGATGCGTGTCGGCGCGGGCCGGTGCATTGACCAGCAGCATCAGGCGCTCGGGGCCGGTCGGCGCCTGCGCGTCAGGCGTGGCGAGCCGGTCCTGGGCGCACAGGTAGACGGTGGGCGATGCGGGCAGGCGGCCGGCCTGCAGGGCGTCGAACTCGCGCCGGTAGCCGTCGTGGGCGGGGTCGCTGAAGAACACGTTGTGGTGCGACAGCGCAAAGCCTTCGACCCTGGCCACCTGGTGCCAGGTGACGGCCGACAGCGAGCGCTCGGCCGGGCGCAGTGGCCCGGCGCCCGTGGCCACGCGCACGCCGCCGCCGAGCAGTCCCTGCGCCAGCGCGTCGGAATCGCCGTTGAAGACGACGATGTCGGCCGGCAGCACTTCGCCATCGGCCAGACGCACGCCGCTCGCCCGTCCGCCGCGCACGGTGATCTCGCGCACCTCGAAGCCGAAGCGCAACTGCGCGCCCTGCTCGCGTGCCGCGTCGGCCAGCACCTCGGCCACGCGGTGCATGCCGCCTTCGACCTGCCACACGGCCTCGCGCTCCACATGGGCCACCAGCATCAGCGTGGCCGGCGCGTCGAAGGGCGACGAGCCGCAGTAGGTGGCGTAGCGGCCGAAGAGCTGGCGCAGCCGCGGATCGTGGAAATGGCCGCCCAGTGCCTGCCACAGCGTCTGGAAGGGCTGGATGCGCGACAGCGCCCGCGCGCCCGACAGGCCGCGGCGCAGCATGCGCGTGGTCAGCCCCAGTGGCGTGGGCCGGCTGGCGGCGATGAAGGTCGACTCCAGTGCTTCGTACGAGGCCTGCGCCTGGGCGCAGAAGGCAAGGTAGCGCCGCGCCTCGGCCGCGCCGCTGAAGGCGCCGATGGCGTCGGTGCTGGCCTGCAGATCGGCCAGCAGGTCCAGACGGTCGCTGGCCTCGGGTCCCCAGGCATGGCGGGCCAGCACGCTGCAGGGCGTGAGCGCGAGCCGCGGGGCGAGCGAGTGGCCGAGGGTGTCGAACAGCTGCTCGAACACCCAGCGCATGGTCAGCACCGTCGGCCCGGCATCCAGGCGATGCGGGCCCACTTGGCGGATGCAGGCCTTGCCGCCCGGGCCGGGGGCGCGGTCGAGCACCGTCACGTCCAGCCCGGCATGGGCCAGCACGGCGGCGGCGCTGAGCCCGCCCGCGCCCGCACCCACCACCACGGCGCGGGCAGCGCCGGTTACGCGACCCGTGGCGCTGCGTCGGGAGGACGGGTCGTTGTGCATTGACGCTGAACTCCGATGTGTCTACGCTGATTGACATAAAAGAATGTATTGCATAAGTGACGACTGTGGCGATGTCCGCAGCCCTCGCGCCACCAGGAGTCCACGCATGCCTTTCGACCGCATCGAATCCGCGCTGCGCGCCAGCCTCGACGCCTGCATGGCGCCCGGCCATCCGCCGCGCCTGGCTGCCGCCATGCGCCATGCCGTGTTTCCGGGTGGTGCGCGCGTGCGGCCCCAGCTGGTGCTGGCCGTGGCGCAGGCCTGCGGCGACGACACGCCGACGCTGGCCGATGCGGCCGCCTCGGCGATCGAGCTCCTGCATTGCGCCTCGCTCGTGCATGACGACCTGCCCTGCTTCGACGATGCGGCGGTGCGCCGCGGGCAGCCGTCCACCCATGCCGTCTATGGAGAGCGGCTCGCGGTGCTGGCCGGCGACGGCCTGATCGTGCTGGCCTTCCAGGCCCTGGCCCTTGGTGCGGCCCGGCAGCCGCTGCGGCTGCCGGGTCTGCTGCAGACCATCGCCCAGGGCGTGGGCATGCCGCACGGCATCTGCGCCGGCCAGAGCTGGGAATGCGAGCCCCAGGTGGCGCTGGACGACTACCTGCAGGCCAAGACGGGGGCTCTCTTCGCGGCCGCCACCATGGCCGGCGCGCAGGCCGCCGGGGCCGATCCCGAGCCGTGGCGCGCGATGGGCCAGCAGCTCGGCCAGGCCTACCAGGTGGCCGACGACATCCGCGACATGCTGGGGGATGCCCAGGCGTTGGGCAAGCCGACCGGGCAGGACACCCGGCTCGACCGGCCCAGCATGGCGCGTGCCCTGGGCCTGGAAGGCGCGCTGGTCGAGTTCGAGCGGCTGGTCGCGGTCACGCAGGCGCGGGTGCCGCCCTGTGCGGGCGCCCAGGGGCTGCGCCGGCTCATCGCGCTGCAGGCCGAGCGCCTTCTGCCCGGCGCCGTGCGCAGCGTGGCGCGCCGACCGCTGCCGGTGGGGGCATGACGGCGGTCGGGGGCGTGCCGGACCGCGCCGCGGACGGCGGGTCGGCCCACTGGCAGGACGCATGGCTGCGCCTGCGCGACCGGCTGCTGGCCAGCTCTGCCTTCCGGCAGTGGGCGGAACGCTTCGCGCCGACGCGCTGGGTGGCCCGGCGGCGCGCCGCGCGGCTGTTCGACCTCGTCTCGGGCTTCGTCTACAGCCAGGTGCTGCTGGCCTGCGTGCGGCTGGACCTGTTCGAGCGGCTGGCGCAGCACGGTCCCCGGTCGGCCGATGACCTGGCCGCCGCCACCGCGCTGCCGCTGCCGGCGATGCAGCGGCTGCTGGAGGCCGCCTGCGCCCTCGACCTGATCGAGCATCGCAGGAACGACCGCTACGGCTTGGGGGCCCTCGGCGCGCCGATGGTCGGCAATGCCGGTCTGGCGGCCATGGTGGAGCACCACGAGGCGTTGTACCGGGACATGGTCGATCCGGTCGCGCTGCTGCGGCAGACGCCGGGCGCCCGCACGGCCGGCGGCGCGCTGTCGGCGATGTGGCCCTACGCCCGCGCCGCAGACCCGTCGCAGCTGGCCGATGCGCAGGTCGATGCCTACTCGCGCCTCATGGCCAGCTCGGTGCCCTTCGTCGCGGCTCAGTTGCTGCAGGCCTATCGCGTGCGCGGCCACCGGCGCTGGCTGGACGTGGGCGGCGGCGAAGGCGCGCTGGCCAGCTGCCTGGCGCTGGCGTCGCCCTCGCTGCGGGTGCAGGTCTTCGACCTGCCGGCGGTGGTGCGGCGTGCCGAGGCGCGCTTCGCGCGCGAAGGCCTGGCCGTCCGGTGCACGGCCACCGGCGGCGACTTCCTGCGCGATGCGCTGCCCACCGGCTGCGACGTGGTGAGCCTGGTGCGGGTGCTGCACGACCACGACGACGACGCCGCGCTGCGCCTGCTGAAGGCCGTCCGCGCGGCACTGCCTGTGGGCGGGCGGCTGCTGATCGCCGAGCCGATGGCCGAGGCCCCCGGTGCGCGCAACGTCGGCGCCGCCTATTTCGGCATGTACCTGTGGGCCATGGGCAGCGGCCATGCCCGCACGCCTGCGCAACTGCGGGCCTTGCTGTGCGACAGCGGGTTCACGGGCGTCGAAGTGCGACCGACGCCCATGCCGCTGCAGAGCGGGCTGATCGTCGCCACGGCAGACGATTCCAGCGCTCCGGGTGTAAATCAGAGTTGACATCCAAGGATGTCTACTTACTATGACTCTCATGACATCGCCGTCGCCTTCCCGCCCACGCGCTGGAGTCCGCCCATGAACACGCGGGCGGTCGTGCTCGACGCGCCGGAGCGGCTCAGCCTGCGCGACCTGCCGCTGCCCCAGCCGCAGGACGACGAGGTGGTCGTCGGCGTGGAATGGAGCGGCATCAGCACCGGCACCGAGCGGCTGCTGTGGCGCGGCGAGATGCCCATGTTCCCGGGCATGGGCTATCCGCTCGTGCCGGGCTACGAGGCCGTGGGCCGCGTGCTGGCCACGGGTCCTGCGGGCGCAAGCCGGGTGGGCGAGCGCGTCTTCGTGCCGGGTGCACGCTGCTATGGCGAGGTGCGCGGCCTGTTCGGCGCCTCCGCCTCGCGCCTGGTGGTGCCGGCGGCCAAGGCCGTGCCCGTGCCGGGCGGCCTGGGTGCCGAAGCGGTGCTGATGGCATTGGCCGCCACCGCCTACCACGCCGTGGCCGACGGTGGCCGCGGCGCGCCCCATCAGCCGCCCGACCTGATCGTGGGCCATGGCGTGCTGGGCCGCCTGCTGGCGCGCCTGAGCGTCGCGGCCGGCAACCCCGACGTGCGGGTGTGGGAGACCGACCCGCAGCGTCGCGCTGGCGCCCAGGGCTACCAGGTGCTGCACCCGGACGAGGACACGCGCCGCGACTACGGCGCCATCTACGACGTCTCGGGCGACGCCGACCTGCTCGACACGCTGATCGGCCGCCTGGCCCCGAGGGGCGAGGTGGTGCTGGCCGGCTTCTATGCGCGGCCGCTGTCGCTGAACTTCGTGCCTGCCTTCATGCGTGAGGCCCGCGTGCGCGTGGCCGCCGAATGGAAGCCCGCCGACCTGGCGGCCGTGGTGATGCTGCTGGAGGACGGGCGGCTGACGCTCGACGGCCTGCTCACCCATGTGCTGCCCGCCGCCGATGCCGGCATGGCTTATGGCCAGGCCTTCGGCGATGCCGCCTGCCTGAAGATGGTCCTGGACTGGAGAAGCCACTGATGAATGCCATCCTGAACGGCGAAGCGACGCTGCGCTTCCAGTCCCAGGCCGAGATCCTGCGCGGCGAGGCGGCCATCGAGCCCGATCCCGTCGCCACGGGGCCCGCCGCCAAGACCACGCAGATCATCGCGATCTACGGCAAGGGCGGCATCGGCAAGAGCTTCACGCTGGCCAACCTCAGCTACATGCTGGCCCAGCAGGGCAAGAAGGTGCTGCTCATCGGCTGCGACCCCAAGAGCGACACCACCAGCCTGCTGTTCGGCGGCAAGGCCTGCCCGACCATCATCGAGACCAGCAGCAGGAAGAAGCTGGCCGGTGAGGCGGTGGCCATCGGTGACGTGTGCTTCAAGCGCGACGGCGTCTATGCGATGGAGCTGGGCGGCCCCGAGGTGGGCCGCGGCTGCGGCGGGCGCGGGATCATCCACGGCTTCGAGACGCTGGAGAAGCTGGGCTTCCACGACTGGGGCTTCGACTTCGTGCTGCTGGACTTCCTGGGCGACGTGGTGTGCGGCGGCTTCGGCCTGCCGATTGCTCGCGACATGTGCCAGAAGGTGATCGTGGTGGGCAGCAACGACCTGCAGTCCCTGTACGTGGCCAACAACGTCTGCTCGGCGGTGGAGTACTTCCGCAAGCTCGGCGGCAACGTGGGCGTGGCCGGCATCGTCATCAACAAGGACGACGGCACCGGCGAGGCCGCGGCCTTCGCGGCACAGGCCGGCGTGCCGGTGCTGGCGGCCATCCCGGCGCACGACGACATCCGCCGCAAGAGCGCCAGTTACGAGATCATCGGCCGCCCCGGCACCGCCTGGGCGAGCCTGTTCGAAGGCCTGGCGACGCAGGTGGCCGAGGCGCCACCCGTGCGCCCGCGCCCGCTCACGCAGGACCAGCTGCTGGGCCTGTTCAGCGCCGAGACCACGGGCCGCGACTTCGTCATGGAGCCCGCCACGCTGGCCGACATGGTGGGGCCGAGTGCGATCAAGCAGCCCTCGCTAGAAGTGGTCTACGACGCGGTCTGACATGTCCGACTGCCACGCCACCGCCGAACAGCTGCAGGCTCGCACCGCCGCCATGCCGGAGCCGGTGCGGCAGACGCTGGCAGGCTATGCGCAGGACTATCCGAAGGGCCCGCACGACCAGCCGCAGAGCATGTGCCCGGCCTTCGGAGCGCTGCGCGTGGGGCTGCGCATGCGGCGCACCGCCACCATCCTGAGCGGCTCGGCCTGCTGCGTGTATGGGCTGACCTTCACCTCCCATTTCTATGGCGCTCGCCGCAGCGTGGGCTATGTGCCCTTCGACAGCGAATCGCTGGTGACTGGCAAGCTCTTCGAGGACATCCGCGAGGCGGTGCATGCGCAGGCCGATCCGGCATTGCTCGATGCGCTGGTCGTCATCAACCTGTGCGTCCCCTCGGCCAGCGGCGTGCCGCTGCAGCTGCTGCCCAAGGCCATCGACGGCGTGCGCATCATTGGGGTGGACGTGCCGGGCTTCGGTGTGCCCACCCATGCCGAGGCCAAGGACGTGCTGGCCGGCGCCATGCTGCGCTACGCCCGCGCCGAGGCCGAGGCCGGAACGGTGGCCGCGCCGCGCGGCTGGCGCGAGCAGGGGCTGGACCAGGCCCGCACCGTGACGCTGCTGGGCGAGCTGTTCCCGGCCGACCCGATGGTGGTCGGCATGCTGCTGGCACCGCTGGGCCTCAAGGCCGGGCCCACGGTGCCCACGCGCGAATGGCGCGAGCTGTATGCGGCGCTCGACTGCAGCGTGGCCGCGGCCATGCATCCCTTCTACACCGCGAGCATCCGCGAACTGCAGGCAGCGGGCCGGCCCGTGGTGGGCTCGGCGCCGGTGGGCGCCGAAGGCACCGCGGCCTGGCTGCGGGCCATCGGCGAGTCGGCCGAGGTGCCGTCCGCCCGGGTCGAGCAGGCCGTGGCGCAGTTCGAGCCCATGATCCGCGGCGCGCTGGCCAAGGCCCGCGTGGACGGCACCGTCACCGTGAGCGGCTACGAAGGCTCCGAATTGCTGGTGGCGCGCCTGCTGGTCGAAAGCGGCGCCCGCGTGCCCTATGTGGGCACGGCCTGCCCGCGCACGCCGTGGTCCGAGGTCGACCGGCTCTGGCTGGAGGCCCGCGGCACCGAGGTGCAGTACCGCGCCTCGCTCGAGCAGGACCTGGCGGCCGTCGAGCGTCACCGGCCGCAGCTGGCCATCGGCACCACGCCGCTGGTACAGGCCTGCAAGGAGCTGGCGGTGCCGGCCCTCTACTTCACCAACCTCGTCTCGGCCCGGCCGCTGATGGGCATGGCCGGTGCCGGCTCGCTGGCGCAGGTGGTCAACGGTGCCATCGCCAACCAGGCGCGCTTCGACACCATGCGCGCATTCTTCGGCGACACCGGCCAGGGCGACCGCGCCGGCATCTGGAGCGACACGCCCGTGCTGCGGCCCGAGTTCCGCGCGCAGACGCGCCGGCAGGTGATCAAGATCATGAAGCAGCGCAACGCGCAGAGCCTGCCATGAGCTTCGTCCTCGACCACGACCGGGCGGGCGGCTACTGGGGCGCCGTCTATGTCTTCACGGCCATCAAGGGCCTGCAGGTCATCATCGACGGCCCGGTGGGTTGCGAGAACCTGCCGGTGACCTCGGTGCTGCACTACACCGACGCGCTGCCACCGCACGAGCTGCCCATCATCGTCACCGGCCTGGCCGAGGAGCAGCTGGGCCGCGAAGGCACCGAGGCGTCGATGAAGCGAGCCCATGCGGTGCTCGACCCCGACCTGCCGTCGGTGGTGGTCACCGGCTCCATCGCCGAGATGATCGGCGGCGGCGTGACACCCGAGGGCACGACCATCGCGCGCTTCCTGCCGCGCACCATCGACGAGGACCAGTGGCAGTGCGCCAACCGCGCCATCTACTGGCTGTGGGCCGAGCACGGCCTGCGCAAGGTGCCGGTACGCACGCCGCTGGACCAGCGTCCCGCCGGCGAGAAGCCGCGCGTCAATCTCATCGGCCCCAGCTACGGCGTGTTCAACAGCGCGAGCGACGTGCACGAGATCCGGCGTCTGGTCGAAGGCATCGGCGCCGAGGTGAACATGGTGTTCCCGCTCGGCAGCCATGTGGCCGACGTGCAGATGCTGGTGGACGCCGACGTCAACATCTGCCTCTACCGCGAGTTCGGCCGACTGCTGTGCGAGGCGCTGGAGCGGCCCTACCTGCAGGCGCCCATCGGCCTGCACAGCACCACCGCCTTCCTGCGCGAGCTGGGCCGGCTGCTGGGGCTGGACCCGGAACCCTTCATCGAGCGCGAGAAGCACACCACCATCAAGCCGATCTGGGACCTGTGGCGCTCGGTGACGCAGGACTTCTTCGCCACCGCCTCCTTCGGCATCGTCGCCAGCGAAACCTACAGCCGGGGCGTGCGCCACTTCCTGGAAGACGAGCTGGGCCTGCCCTGCCAGTTCGCCGTGGCGCGCAAGCCCGGCAGCAAGACCGACAACGCGGCCGTGCGCGAGCTGGTGCGCACCAAGGCGCCGCTGGTGCTGCTGGGCAGCATCAACGAGCGCATCTACCTGGCCGAATGCGCGGCCCAGGGACCGATGCGACCCAGCTTCATTGCCGCGAGCTTTCCCGGTGCGCTGATCCGTCGTGCCACGGGCACGCCCTTCATGGGCTATGCCGGCGCCACCTGGCTGGTGCAGGAGGTGTGCAACGCGCTGTTCGATGCGCTCTTCCACATCCTGCCGCTGGCCACCGACATGGACCGCACCGACGCGACCCCCGCGCGGGCCGTGGCCGAGCTGGCCTGGACGCCCCCGGCGCGCGAGCTGCTCGACGAACTGCTCGAGGCGCAGCCGGTACTGGTGCGCATCTCGGCCGCCCGGCGCCTGCGCGACGCGGCCGAGCAGCGCGCCCGCCAGGCCGGCAGCGTGGTGGTCCGACCCGAACACCTGGAGGGGCAGGCGCGGCAGATCGTCGCGGCTGCGCTCGGAGCGCTCGCATGAGCACGCCGAGCCCTTCGACGCCTGCGTGCCTGCCGCACCGGTGTTCCCTGCCGCGCGGGAGCTGCGCGGTGATGGCCGCAAGGCCGAAGTTGAAGGAGTGATCCAGATGGCTGAAGAAAGGAAAGGCTCGTTGTCCGGGCTGACCGAAGGTGAGGCCAGGGAGTTCCACGGCATCTTCATGAGCAGCTTCATCGGCTTCACGGTCGTCGCCGTGATTGCCCATGTGCTCGTGTGGATGTGGCGTCCCTGGCTGTGAGCTGAAACCGACGGACTGACGCACCAGGAGTGACGTGCCATGAATGACTACATGACTGCGTCGGCAGGTCCGCAGACCCTGCACGGCAAGAGCGATGGAGCCCTGTTTCTGATCAGCTTCGTGTTCGTGCTGGCGGTGGCGCTGGCGGGGCAGATCCTGTTTCTGAAATGGCGCAACTGGTTTCCCGGTGCGGAGAGCGAAACCTCGATGTTCAAGAGCGTGCGGGCAGGGGTCTACACCTTCATGTCGCACCTCAACTAGGAGTAAGAAGCATGTGGAAAATTTGGTTGCTGTTCGACCCACGACGCGCACTGGTGGCCCTTGCGGCCTTCCTGTTCGTGCTGGCGTTGCTCATCCACTTCATCCTGCTGAGCACCAACAAGTTCAACTGGCTCGACGGTCCCCGCACCGCCGTGGTCAGCCAGAACTCGTCGATGCCGGCGGCGGTGCCGGCGGCACCCGCCAAGTAGCGTCCGGCGGGACATGCCGGCCCCGCCGGCATGTCCCGTCCGTGCCGCTTTCCGAGCCCCACGCCGCGTGGCGGCTCGCCCCATTCCCCGGTTCCGGAGGTCGCTGCCATGGCCATGCTGAACTTTGAGCGCAAGTACCGCGTCCGCGGTGGCACCCTGCTCGGAGGCGACCTGTTCGACTTCTGGGTCGGGCCCTTCTACGTCGGCTTCTTCGGCGTGACGACGATCTTCTTCTCGCTGGTCGGCACGCTGCTGATCGTCTGGGGCGCCTCGCAGGGGCCCACCTGGAACCTCTGGCAGATCAACATCGCGCCGCCTGACCTGAGCTACGGCCTGAGCCTGGCGCCGCTGCTGCAGGGCGGGCTCTGGCAGATCATCACCTTCTGTGCGGTGGGCGCCTTCTTGAGCTGGGCGCTGCGCGAGGTCGAGATCTGCCGCAAGCTCGGCATGGGCCTGCACGTGCCCGTGGCCTTCGGCTTCGCCATCCTGGCCTATGTGACGCTGGTGGTCATCCGGCCGCTGCTGATGGGCGCATGGGGTCATGGCTTTCCCTACGGAATCATGAGCCACCTGGACTGGGTGTCGAACACCGGCTACCAGTACCTGCACTTCCACTACAACCCGGCGCACATGCTGGCGGTGAGCTTCTTCTTCGCCACCACCTTCGCGCTGTCGCTGCACGGGGCCCTGGTGCTGTCGGCCACCAACCCCGCGCCGGGCGAGACGGTCAAGACCGCCGAGCACGAGAACACCTTCTTCCGCGATGCCATCGGCTATTCGATCGGCACGCTGGGCATCCACCGGCTGGGCCTGTTCCTGGCGCTGTCTGCCGGCTTCTGGAGCGCCGTCTGCATCGTCGTCAGCGGCCCGTTCTGGACCCGCGGCTGGCCCGAGTGGTGGAGCTGGTGGCTGCGGCTGCCGGTCTGGAACTGAGCGACACAGGAGGCAGACGCCATGGCCGAATACCAGAACCTCTTCACCAGCGTACAGGTGGTCGCCCCCGCCTATCCGGGCGTTTCGCTCGGCGCCAAGGACCGCGAGCGCGTCGGCACGCCCAGGCATGTGCACCTGTTCGGCCGGCTCGGCGATGCACAACTGGGGCCGCTTTACCTGGGCTATCTGGGCCTGTGCTCGCTGCTGTGCGGCTTCATCGCCATCGAGATCATCGGGCTGAACATGCTGGCCTCGGTGCACTGGAACCCGATCCAGTTCGTGCGCCAGCTGCCCTGGCTCGCGCTCGAGCCGCCGCCCCCCGGCTACGGCCTGCGCTGGCCACCGCTCAACGAGGGCGGCTGGTGGCTGATGGCCGGCTTCTTCCTCACGCTGTCGATCCTGCTGTGGTGGGTGCGCATGTACCGGCGCGCCCGTGCGCTGGGCATGGGCACGCACGTGGCCTGGGCCTTTGCCGCCGCCATCTGGCTGTATCTGGTGCTGGGCTTCATCCGGCCACTGCTGATGGGCAGCTGGGGCGAGGCCGTGCCCTTCGGCATCTTTCCGCACCTCGATTGGACGGCCGCCTTCTCGCTGCGCTACGGCAACCTGTTCTACAACCCTTTCCACATGCTGAGCATCGCCTTCCTGTACGGCAGCACGCTGCTGTTCGCGATGCACGGCGCCACCATCCTGGCGGTGAGCCGCTTCGGTGGCGAACGCGAGATCGAGCAGATCACCGACCGCGGCACGGCCAGCGAGCGCGCTGCCCTCTTCTGGCGCTGGACCATGGGCTTCAATGCCACCATGGAGTCCATCCACCGCTGGGCCTGGTGGTTTGCGGTGCTGTGCCCGCTCACCGGCGGCATCGGCATCCTGTTGACCGGCACCGTGGTGGACAACTGGTTCCTGTGGGCCGTCAAGCATGGCGTGGCGCCGAGCTACCCGGCGGTGTTCCCGCCGGTGATGGACCCGGCGTCGCTGGGAGGTGTGCGATGAGCCGCGCGCTGCCCATCGCCGGCCTGGTCCTCGTGGCGGCGGCCCTGCTGGCCGGCTGCGAGAAACCGCCGCCCGAGAGCGTGCAGCGTGGCCCCCGCGGCACGGCCATGGTGCAGGTCTACAGCCCGGCCGCGCTGGCAGACGCGGCAGTGCTCAACGCGGCTCCGGAGCCACTGCCGCCCGCCTCGCCCGACGGGCCGCGGGCCAGTCAGGTCTACCAGAACGTGCAGGTGCTGGGCAACCTGAGCGTGGCGGAGTTTGCCCGCACCATGACGGCCATGACCGCGTGGGTCGCGCCGGGGCAGAGCTGCGCGGCCTGCCACAACCCGGCCAACTTCGCGGACGACTCGATCTACACCAAGCTGGTGGCGCGCCGCATGCTGCTGATGACGCAGAAGATCAACACCGAGTGGAAGACGCATGTCGGCAACACGGGCGTCACCTGCTACACCTGCCACCGCGGCCAGAACGTGCCTTCCCAGGTGTGGTTCAAGCCGCTGCAGGACGAGCGCATGAACACCTTCGCGGGCAACCACGCGGGGCAGAACGCACCGGCCGATTCGGTGGACCTGAGTTCGCTGCCGTCCGACCCGTTCACGCCCTTCCTGCTGGAGGACATCGGGATCCGCGTCGGCGGCACGACGGCGCTGCCCACCGGCAACCGGCAGTCGGTCAAGCAGACGGAATGGACCTACGGCCTCATGGTGCACATGAGCAAGTCACTGGGCGTCAACTGCACCCAATGCCACAACACGCGCAGCTTTTCGAGCTGGGGCGGCGAATCGTCGCCACTGCGGCTGACGGCGTGGCATGGCATCCGCATGACCCGGGCGTTGAACAACGAGTTCCTGGTGCCCCTGACGGCGAACTTCCCGGCCAACCGCCTGGGCCCGGGCGGCGACGTGGCCAAGGTCAACTGCGCGACCTGCCATCAGGGGGCGCACAAGCCGCTCTACGGCGCACCGATGGCCAAGGAATACCCGGGCTTGCTCATCGCGGCGCCCGGCAATGCGCGGGGCAGCATGTCTGCGGCCGACCTGAAGGTGATCGCGCCGATGGCGACGATCTCGACCCAGGCGCCGGCGCCCATGCCGGCCCGTTGAGACCGGAGCGCCGTGGGATCAGGGGCGCCTGGGCGCCGCCTCGATCATCCGCACCATGGCCGTGTAGCCCCGCGCCCGCGCCAGGTCCAGCGGCGTGCGGCCCTGGCGGTCGCCCAGCCGCAAGTCGGCGCCGGCATCGATCAGCGCGGCCAGCGTGCGCTGATGCCGTGGGCCGCCATCGCCCAGCACCACGGCCTCGATGGCGGCCGTCCAGTGCAGGTTGTTGACATGGTCCAGCGGCGCGCCGGCGCGGATCAGGCGCTGCACCACCGTGTCGTGCCCCAGATGCGCAGCGGCGATCAGCGCGGTGCCGTCATAGCGGCTGGTGACCAGGCGAGCGGAGGCGCCCAGGTCCAGCAGCAGTGACAGCGTCGGCAGATCGTCGGCCACGGCCGCGATGGTCACGGCGTCGTAGCGGTCGGCGTCCATGGCGCCCAGGTCGGCGCCAGCTGCCGCCAGGGCGCGGATGGCCTCCGGCTGGCGGGCAAAGGCGGCCACATGCAGCGGCGTGCGGCCGTGCATGTCGCGGGCGTTCACCGGCGCGCCCTGTGCCAGCGCCTGGCGCAGGGCCGGCAGGTCGCCGCGCTGCGCGGCGCGAAAAAGGCCGGTGTAGGCCTCGGCCTCTGCGGCGGTGGGCGCGACCTGCGCCGATGCAGGCACCGCAGACAAGGAGAGTGCTGCGGCCACAGCCAACAGGGAAGCGGCGAGGCGGCCGCAGCGCATCGTCATCTCAAGCGCCGAGTTGGGCCTTGACGGATTCCAGTCCGGCATTGGCGCACTGGTCGTCCAGGTGGCCGCCGGGCGCGCCGCCCACACCCACGGCGCCAATCACCTCGTTGCCGGCCTTGATCGGCACGCCGCCGCCCAGCAGCAGGAAGCCGGGGATGTTCACCAGATTGGCGGCGCCCGGGTTCTTCTGCGCGTTCTCCATCATCGCGAGGGTGGGTGCCTTGCCCGAGGCCGAGGTGAAGGCCTTTCGCTCGGAGGCCGCCACGGTGTGCGGGCCGGCGTTGTCGGCGCGCTGCACGGCGCGCACGGTGCCGGCGCGGTCGACCACGGTGGCGGTCACGGCATAGCCGTTGGCGGCGCAGGCGGCCACCGTGGCGGCGGCGATCTGGTTGGCCAGCGGCAGGCTCAGGGCACGCTCGGTGCGCAGGGCGGGTGCGGCGGCAGCAGCGGCGGCCGGTGCCGCTGCCTGCTGGGCCAGGGCGAGGCTGGCGAGCGTGGCCAGGGCGGCGCCGGTGCAGGCGCGGGTCAGGAAGGTGGGCGAAATGGGCATGGAAATCTCCAGTGTTGTGAGGCGGTGAAGCCCGCTCGTTGGCGGTGATGCCACTGTAGAAATCCATCCGCGCCGCGCCCATTCGTGCGGCTACGCGCGCCACTGCGTAGAACTACGGAGCGGCGTTGGCGCGGTGAAGTCGTTGCCAGGGCGCCGGCGCCTCGACCAGCACCGCATAGCGCCGGATCAGCTGCGCCAGCGACTCGCAGTCCAGCTTGGCGAAGAGGTTGGCACGGTGCGTCTCGACCGTGCGCGGCGAGAGGTCGAGCCGGCGCGCGATCTCCTTGTTGGTCAGGCCCTCGATGATGAAGCCGAGCACCTCGCGCTCGCGCGGCGACAACTGGGCGAAGCGCTCGCGTGCGGCCTGGTCGCCCTGCAGTCGCTCGCGGGAGCGCACATGCTGGCGCACGGCAGCCTGCAGCGCATCGATGAGCTGCTGGTCGTCCACCGGCTTCTCCAGGAACTCCGCCGCGCCCGACTTGAAGGCGCGCCGGCACAGCTCCACGGTGCCATGGCCGGTGAGCATGAGCACCGGCTGGTCCACGCCCTCGGCGATCAGCCGGTCGAGCACGGCCAGGCCGCTGATGCCGGGCATGCGCACATCGAGCACGATGGCGCCGATCTCTCGCCGGTCGAACTGCGCCACGAAGGCCAGCGGATCGGCCCAGGACTGCACCCGCAGGCCCACCGTGCCGATGAGCAGGGCCAGGCCGTCGCGCACGGCCTCGTCGTCGTCGATCAGGTGGATCAGCGGGGATTGGGGCGAGGCATTCATGGCAGGTGGGCGTGGGCGTGGGCGCGGGCGTTCAGGCATCGGCCAAGGGCAGGGCGAGCGTGAAGCGCGCACCGCCTTCCGGCGGGTTGTCGGCGGCCAGGCTGCCGCCCTGGCCGGTGGCCAGCGTCTCGCTCAGGCTCAGGCCCAGCCCGAGCCCGCCAGGCCGCGTGCTGACGAAGGGCTGGAAGATGCGCGCCAGCAGCTCGGGCGCGATGCCCGGCCCGCTGTCGTGGATCTGCAGCAGGCCCTGGCCCGGCTGCCGCAGCACGGCGATGCGGATGCGTCGTGGCGCATCGGCCGGCCGGGTCTCCAGCGCCTGCAGCGCATTGAGCAGCAGGTTGTGGACGATCTGTTCCACCGCCACGGGGTCGGCCTGCACGCGCACCGGCTCGGTACCGGCCGCCGTCTCCACCGTGACGTGGCGGCGGGCGCATTCGGGCTCCAGCAGATGCATTGCATCGCGCACCACGTCCTGCAGCGCGACCACGGCGCGGCGCTCGCCGGTCTGCGCATCGGGCCGCTCGATGGCGCGGCGCAGGCGGGCGACCACGGCGGCGGCGCGGCGGGCCTGCTCGGCCGCCTGGGTCATGGCGCCGCGGGCGGTGGCCAGCTCGGGCGGGTCTTCGTCGAGCAGGCGGCGCGCGGCCTGCGTGTTGGCCAGCATGGCGGTGAGCGGCTGGTTGAGCTCGTGCGCCATGCCGGCGGCCAGCTCGCCCAGGGTGTTGAGCCGGCCGACCTGGCCCAGGCGCAGCAGCTCCTCGGCACGCCGGCGGCCGGTGCGCTGGCGCTGCCAGGCCCGCAGAACGCCCAGTGCCACCGCGACGGCCGCAGCCCACAGGGCCATCGCCGCCCATGGCAGTTCGGCCCAGCCCACCCGCCGGGTCGACACCACCTCGAAAGGCTGGCTGGCCGAGGCCAGCGTCTTGCGAAAG
>NZ_CAJYES010000105.1 GCF_913773995.1 uncultured Pseudacidovorax sp. | reverse complement strand
CCGACGAACACCACGTGCTGCCCGGCGGCGAGGCCGAGCTCGGGGGTGGTCGTGATCGGCTGACGCGCGGCCGAGGAATCCGTCAGCACGGCCAGCAGTTGCACGGGCGCAGTGCCGCCACTCGCGGTGAGGGCGGTGACATCGAAGCGCCAGAGATTGCCGTACAGATCGCCACCGTAGACCTGGGTGGCCGTGTTGTCGACGGTGCTGTCCGTCCAGGCGCTGATCTGCGCCAGGCCGCTGGGGCAGGGCGCGGCCGAGCAGCCGGTCACCGTGCCCGTGCCACTGGTGCCCATGCCATTGCTGATCTTCTTGATGAGGGCGCCGGTCACGGCGTTGAGCACCCAGATCGTGCCCTGCCCGCTGCCGGGCGACAGGTTGTTGTAGCCGGAAGTGACGATGGCCGCCCAGGTGCCGTCCGACAGCTTGGTGACCACCGGTGACCCGTAGGTGAAGCCCACGTCGTCGTCGCGCCGGTTGGAGGGCAGCACGCTGCTGCTGCCGAATTCCCACAGCACCGAGGGCGCGGCAGGGTTGGTCACATCCAGCGCCCAGTAGGCGCGGCCACCGCCGCCCAGCCCGCCCACCAGAATCGTGCGCCAGCTGCCATTGGCATACACGTCCGCCTGCGTGATCTGGCCATCGACGAAGTAGCTGTGGTTGGCGGCGTAGTTCTTGTCGGCGAGCTTGTACAGGTTGGGCAGCAGCACCGAGGGGATGTAGGCCCAGCCTTCGGCACCCGTGCTGGCATTGATGGCATGCACCATGCCATCGTTGGCACCGACGTAGATCATGGCGGTGCGCGAGGCCTGGGCGGACTTGTAGGCCGCGTAACCGGTGTCGGCATAGTTGCGCACGGGGGCCTGCACATAGACCGGCGTCGAGTTGACGATGTCGCCCAGCACATGTGTGCGCGAGCGGTAGTAGCGGGTGCGCGGCGTGCCCTCGTTGCTGCGGTCGCCGCGCAGGAAGTTGACCAGGTTGAGGCCGCCGGCGCCGGTGGTCGTCCCGGCCTGCGTGCTGTCCACCCGCTGGTCCGCCGGCAGGCAGTTGGTGCCGGCGGTGCACAGCTGCGACATCGAGGAGATCGATGCAATCTGGAAGTAGCCCTGCATCGTCGTGGTGAGCGAATTCCAGTCGAAGCTCACGCGCGCGTTGTTGGTGGCGTCGTAGGTGAAGATGGTGCGTGCGGTGTAGGCCGTGTTGTCCAGCAGCGGCGGTGTAGCGAGCGTGCCGGAGTTGCTCGCGCAGTCGTTGCCTGCACCCGAGAGCGACCAGTCGGGCGTGGTCCCGGTCGCGCCGGTGGCCGCGTCGACCGGGTAGCGTGCGAGGTCGCCGAACCACTTGCCCGAGCAGAAGGTCGTCGAGTACGTGTAGTTGCTGCTGCTGGTGGTCAGCACCTGGGTGCTCTGGGCCACGGCCGCGGAGCTGGCGGTGGTGGCGTCCACCGTGTTCAGGAAGTTGCTCAGGCCGCTCTGGATGTCGGCCGCGTTGGCGGCGCTGTAGTAGGTGCCCCGGCCATTGACGGCGGCATGCCAGAGGTCGTCGATGGCTGTCTGCGTGTCGCCCACCGGCGTGGGCCAGGTGCAGCGGCCCGAGCTCTGCCAGATGCAGGTGCCCGCCGCCTGCGTGCTGCTGCTCGTGAGTGTGCCGTTGGCCACGTCGAAGTAGTTGCCGCTGGTGGCATTGGCGTAGTCGGGGTCGTAGAGCATGAAGCCCGAGGCGCCCAGTCCGATGGTGGACGTGACCATGTTCTGCAGCTTGTTGGCGTACGCATTGCTGGAGACATCCGTGCCGGCGCTGTTGGTGGTGTTGCCGAAGGCCGAGGACCGCAGGTCGGTGACGTAGTAGTACTCGGCCACGTCGGCCAGCGTGTCGGGGACGGCGTTGCCGTCGAGGAAGGGACGCGACTCGGCGCCGTCCCTGTCGCCGATGGCGCCGCCCGTGACGGTGACGCCCAGTTGCCCGGTGGCGGACGAGGCGTTCCAGTAGCCGTCGGTCGACAGCAGCGTGTAGTTGCGCTGGCAGGCGTACTGCATCGGATCGGTCGTGGTCACGCCATTGATGCTGCTCACCTTCGCCGCGTAGTACTGCCCGGCCTGCGAAAGGGCGTAGCGCAGTGGCGTGCCGCCGCCGGGAAGAGCGCTGGTCAGGCGGCTGTACCACAGCTGCTTCTGGCTGCTGGTGTTGTCCCCCACGTTCAGGAAGTTGGTGGTGCTGCTGCTGTCGTTGATGCTCATGTACCCCAGCCGGTAACCGGCCGTCAGGGTGTTGAACGCGATGCTGCTGGCGCTCTTCATGGCCTGCATCCGCGTGCGGTAGTACGCCCACCAGTTGGCGAAGTTGGTCATCTCCTCCGTGTAGCTACAGGTGGTGGCGTTCGTGTCGCAGTCGGTGCGGGTGCTGGCGCGGCTTGTGGTGCCGGGGTAGACGTAGGTGTCGGTGCCTGACGTGATCGTCGTCAGCACGTTGCGGCCAGGCGTGCCGCCGCTGAAGGCGGAAGGCGTGACCGACAGGATGCCCGAGCTGCTGACCACAGGTGTCGCCGTCGTGATGCTGGCCGCGTTGACGGTCACCGTGCTGCCGCTCACGCTCGCGCTGTAGCCCGAGACCTGGCAATTGCCCGTGGCCGTGCTGGTGCAGTTGTTGATGTTGTTGGCGATGCGCGCGGCCACGGTCGATGGGCTGGTGCTGCCCGAAGTGGCGCCCGACAGGATCTCCAGCCCGTTCACCTTGATGCTGCTGACGCTGGTGCTGGTGAAGATGGCGAAGCCCGAGACCGAAATGGTGGCGGTGGCCGGAATGCCTGCGGGCCGCTCGTAGGTGTAGGTGGCCGGTGCACTGCTGCTGTCGATGCGCGAGGCCTGGCAGTTGTTCAGCGCCGCGGAGGTGCACCAGCGCAGGTAGGCCGGAAATGGATAGGTCGGCGAGGGCGCATTCTGGGTGTTGCAGGTGCGCAGGTTGGGCGCGCTGCAGTACTCGCCGGCCACGAAGGTGTAGTAGTAGGCCTGGCCGGTGAGGTTCTGCGTGCTGCCGGAGTACTGGTCGGTGAAGAGGTTGTCGGTGCCCGTGTTCGGAATGTTGCTGGTCGACATCGCGCCGAAGCCGTCGTAGGGCACGCGTGTCCAGTTCGTGGTGTTGGCCGCCGTCATGCTGGGATAGCGACTGCCGTCGTACTTCAGCGGCGGCGTGTAGGTGATGGCCGCGTCGTAGTACACGCCGTTGAAGCGGCTGTTGCGCACCAGCGTGTCGTTGTTCCGGTAGGAACCCGCCCAGTCGGGCATGAAGTCCCACACCATGCTGCCGGAGTTGTCGAGCACATACAGGATGTTGGGCTTGACCAGCGTGCCGGTCGATGTCTCCAGTGGCGAGGTAGCGAGGTCCGTGACGGCGCTCAGCGCCGGCGCCATGAGGCCCAGCGCGAGCAGGCCCAGTTGCACCCGCCAGGTCCGGGCGCGCGCGACGTGATGGCGAAGGGGTGCGTTCATAGAGCCACCATGGCTTGGATGAAGGAGATGGTGTTGCGCGGCCCGGCGACCCGGACGGTGATGCGGTAGTAAACCTGGGCGTTGGCCGGCGGCGCCACGCTGCCGGCCTTGCGGCTACTGGAGGTGTCCAGCGCCAGAGGTGAGGCGCTGCAGCCGTTGGTGCTGGAGGCATCGCCGGCGATGCTGCACATGCGCTGGATGATGTAGGCGGGTGTGTTGCCGGCGCTGTCCTGCGCGGGGTTCAGCGTGACGGCGGTGTAGCCCGCCGTCATCAGGTTGTTCCACACGGTGGTCCAGGTCTGGCTGCTGGTGGGGTCGGTCCGCGTGGCGGCGTAGCCGGCCGACTTCTGGTCGCAGGCCAGCACGGTGGTGCCGGGGCTGCAGGTGCCCAGACCCGACACGCTCGCCTTGCCGTTGCTGTTCTCCAGCCAGGCAATGGCTGCCTCGACGGCGCGGTCGGCCGAGGTCGCTGCCGCCTGTTCGAAGGCGAGGTTGCCGGCGATGGTGGCGGAGGTCGAGACGGTGCGCATCAGCGCCAGGGCCGCCAGTGTCATGATGACCAGTGCCACCAGCGCGATCACCATGATGAAGCCGCGCTGGCCGCGGCGGGGCCGTGGCGTGCTCAGCATCTGACGGTCCCCCCCTGGTAGGTCTGCTGGTTGCCGTTCCAGATGATGTTGCGCAGGGGCACGCTCACTTCGATGGTCTTGTAGCGGTAGTGCTGCCATTCGGTGTTGCCGCTGAGATCGATGGCTGCGGCGGTGGGCGTGACGGTGGTGAGGTTGGTTGTGGTGCTCTGGTTGGCCGTGGAGCCCGACCAGGTCGGCGCCGCCGTCGTGACGAGGGCCTTGTCGTACTGCTGGCTGCGCGCCACCAGCGCCAGCCGCAGCCCGATCACGCGCAGCCAGCCGCAGTACAACGGGTCGGTGCCGCCGCTGGCGGGCGTGCTCTGGTCGAAGCTGTCGACCACGCCATCCATGCCGGGTGGCGTGCCGCTGACGCTTGTGTCGCGGCCGTACTGCGCTCGCAGGCTGACCACATTGCTGGCCACCGGCACCCACACGGCGGTGTTGGACGTGGAACTGCTGCTGCCGCAGTTGTTGACCAGGTAGTCGCACATGGTCAGGTTGCCGTTGCGCACGGCGAAGGCGTGGATGCTCGGCTGTGCGCCCAGGTTGTAGGCGCCGCTGTTGATGGGCAGGCTGGCCGTGGCGGAACTGAGGGTCAGCGTGGAGCCAGCGATCGCGGTCACCTTGCCCAGGCGCAGCGCGCAGGCCGAGGTGCTGTCGCGCGTGGTGCCCGCTGCGACCACCCATTCGTTGACGGCGAAGCTGGTGGGCGTGTTGACCGTGAGGCTGGTCGACGTGCTCACCGCCAGCGTCGCGTCTCCTTCCGACGGGCTGCCGGATGAGCCGCCGATGACCAGCAGCGTGTCGGTGTTCGCATCCCCCGACGGCACCAGCGACGTCGCAGGGTTGACCATCACGGGGGCCACAGCGCTCAGGGTGACCGCGGTCCCGTCGCCCGTCGTGGTGTACCCCAGCGAGCAGCCCAGCAGCGTGTAGGCGCTCAGGCCCAGGCCGGCCTGCGTCAGCTCGCGGCTGAGCAGGTGCGAGGCGATGGCGCCATTGATCTGCGCATCGCCGCTGCTGCCGGCCAGCCGCTGCTGGGTGCTGGTGGAGGACAGCAGTTGCAGGATCACCAGCACCGCGAACATGCCGATGAGGATGCCCACCATGATCTCGACCAGGCTGAAGCCGCGCTGGCGGTTGCGATGCCTGGTGACCGGGGCAAGCACGGAGAGGCGGATCGCGGTCATGGCTTCATCTGCGCCAGGGCGACGTATTGGTGCGCGGTAGCATCGCCTGGCGCTTTCCAGAAGATGGTGATCGTGGCCAGGCTGGTGCTGACGGGCGGCGTGCCGCCGCCGCTGACGGTGCTGAAAGTGACCGTGGGCGCCAGCGCGCTGGTGCTTGCGCCGGGCAGGCTCGACTTGCTGACGGCCTCGCGCCAGCTGGCGTAGCCGGCGCCGCTGCTGCCGCTGCCGTAGTTGGCCTGCAGGGCGGTGGCGTCGCGGTTGCTCATCCACATCCGGCCGATCAGGTCGTTGGCCAGCATCGCCGCGGTGGTGCGGTATTCCGCACCCGAGGCCTGGCGCACGGCGGTGGCGTACAGCCCGGCGATGCCTAGCATGCCGATGGCGAAGATGGCCAGCGCGACCAGCACTTCGATGATGGTGGCGCCCTGCTGCGGCCGAGCGCGGCGGGCGCGGATGTGCACCGGTGTCAGCATTTCATGGGGTCGTTGGTGGTGGTGCGGGTCAGGTCGCACAGGCGTGCATCGCCGCTTGGCGTCAC
This sequence comes from uncultured Pseudacidovorax sp., assembly GCF_913773995.1. Taxonomy (GTDB): domain Bacteria; phylum Pseudomonadota; class Gammaproteobacteria; order Burkholderiales; family Burkholderiaceae_C; genus Xenophilus. The sequence goes on along the minus strand of NZ_CAJYES010000105.1, from coordinate 24,449 downwards.
TGCAATGCGCAGGCAGCGCACGTTGCCGCCTTGGGCGAGGCAACTGCCGCCGCTGCTGCCCAGATCGATGGTTGCCACCCCGGCCGGGGTGGCAGCCATCCGGCCCAGCGGATCGAAGACCATCACGCCGGCGCTGGCGCTCAACGTGATGTCGCCGGTCGCGCTGCTCACGACCGGGCTCTTCTGGATCAGAAAGGGCGAGGCCGTGGTGCTGATGGCACCACCGCAGCCGGAGGCGGGCGAGACGGAGGCGCCGGCATTGCTCACCCAAAAGGGCCCGCTGGTGCTCAGCGCACAGCTGTTGTCCAGCGTCGTCACCAGTTGAAAGCGCACCTTGGCGTTGCGGCGGATGGCTTCCGCACGCGCCTGCTGGAGGCCGGCGCGCAGCGACTCGGCTGTGGTGCGCAGCCGGGCGTTGCGCATCCAGTCGCCGAAGGCCGGAATGGCCAGGGCGAGCAGGATCGCCAGCAAGGCCACGCCCACCATCAGCTCGATCAGGCTCATGCCCGAGGTGCCTCGCCACCGGCCTTGCCGCATCAGCAGATCCCGCCCTTGTTGGTGACCCAGCAGTTGTTGGGCGAGGCGGCGGTCCAACCGGAGACGCCCGTGATGGTCGACGTCTTGTTGCCGTCCTGGTCGATGGTGTACGAGAAGCCGGACATGGGCCCGCCGTTGATGCCTGCGGCCGTCGCGGTGTAGGTGCTGGCGTTGTTCGACGTGCAGCTCACGGTGAAGTACTTCATGGTCGAGCCCGCCACGCCGCAGCCGCTGGTGGTGCCGGTCGGGTTGTACGACTTGGCGTCCTGGAACCACTGTTCCATCCGCCCCTGGAAGGCGGCCAGGGCCGAAGTCGCCTCGGGGATGCGGCCGCGCCGGATGTAGTCGGTGTAGGCCGGCAGAGCGATGGCCGCCAGGATGCCGACGATGGCCACGACGATCATCACCTCGATGAGGGTGAAGCCGGCGAGCGCAGCGCGGCGGGTGCGGCCGAAGCGGAAAGGGGAGTGGTGCGAGGGGGTCACGTCAAGGTTCTTCATATTGCAAACAAATGCAATATTCCTCGAACTTAACGCGCTCGCGGGCGGGTGTTAACGCTTTCTGTTGACGTTTATTGACAATTCCGACGGGCGGTTTTGGAAGCGCGACGAGCGGCAAGAAAAAAGCCCCGGGGCGGGGCCCCGGGGCTGGAGGAAGGCGGTGTGCGGAGGCTAGGTCGCCAGTGCGGCGCCGCCCGCGCTCACTGGGGCTGGAAGCCGCTGTCCTTGATGATGCGTTCCCAGGTCTGGGTGTAGCTGCGCACGCGACCGGCAAACTGGCCTTGCGGTTCGAAGTTCACGTGAAGGGCCATGTCGGAAAGCTTCTTCTTCGTGTCAGGCTGGGCCAGCACCTTCTGCAGTGCCGCGCCGAACTTGTCGATGATCGGCTGGGGCGTGCCCACGGGTGCGAAGACGCCATACCACGGATAGTCCTCCAGATTGTCGAAGCCCAGCTCGGTGAAGGTCGGCACCTGCGGTAGCAGCGGATCGCGCTTGGCGCCGATGGCCGCCACTACGCGGACCTTGCCGGTGCGCTGCAGCTCCATCAGATCGGGCGCGCCCGCGATGCCGGCGGCGATCTGGTTGCCCATCATGTCGGCCAGCAGGGGCGCGCCGCCACGGTAGGGGGCGGCCTGTGCGTCGATGCCGTACTTTTTGCTGATCAGCTGCGTGAGGAAGACCGGGATCGAACCCGGTGCGGGCACGCCGATGGAGTCCTTGCCATCCTTCTTCGTCTTCACCCACTGGACGTATTCCTGGATCGTCTTGGCGGGCGTGCCGCCCGAGACGGCCAGCACGTTGGAGAAGGTGGCGATGCCGGCAACCGGCGTGAAGTCGCTGGCGGGATTGAAGCCGGGGTTCCTGGTCACGGCCGGCAGGATCGAGATCGTGTGGTCGTGCGACACGAAGAAGACATGGCCATCGGCCGGCGCGGTCTTCAGGTACTGCGCGGCGATCTGCCCGCCCGCGCCGGCCCGGTTCTCGACCACCACCGGCGTGCCCAGCTCGTCCTTGAGCTTGTCGGCGATGGTGCGGGCCAGCGCATCGGTGCCGGCGCCAGCCGGAAATCCGACGAGCAGGCGGATCGGACCGGTCGACTGGGCCTGGGCCAGGCCGGCGGCGACCAGCAGGGCGCCCATCGCAAAAGTGCGGCGCATCAGGCCCGGACGAAAAACGGAAGGCAGGGACATGGGGCAGAACTCCAAGGAAAAAAGCGAGCGTACCCGCAACGGGAACAGGGGTGCGACGCGTTTGTTGAATGAATGATCCATGGTTCCACCAATGGATCATGCGACAGGTTTGAGCCAACGCAAGAGATGTGCCCGGCTGCGGTCTTGAATCGCCCCGGTGCAGCCCAATCTCCCCGTCAACCCGGAGGTTTTTCACCACCATGCGCCAAGACAAACTCACCACCAAATTCCAGGAAGCCCTGGTCGACGCCCAATCGCTCGCCCTGGGCCATGACAACGCCTACATCGAACCCACGCACCTGCTGCTGGCCATGCTGCGCCAGAGCGATGGCCCGCGCCCGCTGCTGGAGCGCGCGGGCGTCAACGTGCCCGGCCTGAGCCAGGCCGCCGAGCAGGCCGTCAAGAACCTGCCGCAGGTGCAGGGCAGTGACGGTGTGCAGGTCGGCCCCGAACTCGGCCGCCTGCTGCAGGCCACCGAGAAGGAAGCCATCAAGCGCGGCGACCAGTTCATCGCCAGCGAGCTCTACCTGCTGGCCGTCGCCGATGCCAAGGGCAGCGTGGGCGACATCGCCCGCCAGAACGGCCTGACCCGCAAGTCGCTCGAAGCGGCCATCGACGCCGTGCGCGGCGGGCAGTCGGTCAACAGCGCCGACGCCGAGGGCCAGCGCGAAGCCCTCAAGAAGTACACGCTGGACCTCACCGAGCGCGCCCGCATCGGCAAGCTCGACCCGGTGATCGGCCGCGACGAAGAGATCCGCCGCGCCATCCAGGTGCTGCAGCGCCGCAGCAAGAACAATCCGGTGCTGATCGGCGAGCCCGGCGTCGGCAAGACGGCCATCGTCGAAGGCCTGGCCCAGCGCATCGTGTCGGGCGAGGTGCCCGATTCGCTCAAGGGCAAGCGCGTGCTGTCGCTGGACCTGGCCGCGCTGCTGGCGGGCGCCAAGTTCCGGGGCGAGTTCGAGGAGCGCCTCAAGAACGTGCTCAACGAACTGGCCAAGGAAGACGGCCAGTCCATCGTCTTCATCGACGAGATCCACACCATGGTCGGTGCCGGCAAGGCCGAGGGCGCCATGGACGCGGGCAACATGCTCAAGCCCGCCCTGGCGCGCGGCGAGCTGCACTGCATCGGTGCCACCACGCTGGACGAATACCGCAAGTACATCGAGAAGGACGCCGCCCTGGAGCGCCGCTTCCAGAAGATCCTGGTGGGCGAGCCCAGCGTGGAGGACACCATCGCCATCCTGCGCGGCCTGCAGGAGAAGTACGAGGTGCATCACGGCGTGGAAATCACCGACGCGGCCATCGTCGCGGCAGCGGAGCTGTCCAACCGCTACATCACCGATCGCTTCCTGCCCGACAAGGCCATCGACCTGATCGACGAGGCGGCGGCCAAGATCAAGATCGAGATCGACTCCAAGCCCGAGCAGATGGACCGCCTGGACCGGCGCCTGATCCAGCTCAAGATCGAGCGCGAGGCGATGAAGAAGGAGACCGACGAGGCCTCCATCCGCCGGCTCGAACTGCTCGACCAGGAGGTCGACAAGGTGCAGAAGGAGTATTCGGACCTCGAAGAGATCTGGATGTCCGAGAAGGCCGCTGCCCAGGGCTCGGCGCAGATCAAGGAAGAGATCGACAAGCTGCGCTTCCAGATCGAGGAATCGACCCGCAAGGGCGACTTCAACAAGGTCGCCGAGATCCAGTACGGGCGCCTGCCCGAACTGGAGAAGCGCCTGAAGGAGGCCCAGGCCAAGGAGGCCGGCGCCGACGGCAAGGGCAGCGGCAACCGCCTGCTGCGCACTGAAGTGGGCGCGGAAGAGATTGCGGAAGTGGTGTCTCGCTCGACCGGCATCCCGGTGTCCAAGATGATGCAGGGCGAGCGCGAGAAGCTGCTGCGCATGGAAGACAAGCTGCACGAGCGTGTGGTGGGCCAGGACGAGGCCATCACTGCGGTGGCCAATGCCATCCGCCGCTCGCGTTCGGGCCTGTCGGATCCGAACCGGCCGACCGGCTCCTTCCTCTTCCTGGGCCCCACGGGCGTGGGCAAGACGGAGCTGTGCAAGGCGCTGGCGGGCTTCCTCTTCGACAGCGAGGATCACCTGATCCGCATCGACATGAGCGAGTTCATGGAGAAGCATTCGGTGAGCCGGCTGATCGGCGCGCCCCCCGGCTACGTGGGCTACGACGAAGGCGGCTACCTGACCGAGGCCGTGCGCCGCAAGCCCTACAGCGTGGTGCTGCTCGACGAGATGGAGAAGGCCCATCCGGACGTGTTCAACATCCTGCTGCAGGTGCTGGACGACGGCCGCCTGACCGATGGCCAGGGCCGCACCGTGGACTTCAAGAACACGGTGATCGTCATGACCAGCAACATCGGCTCGCCCATCATCCAGGCGATGGCGGGACGCGACCAGCAGGAGGTGAAGGACGCGGTCTGGGACGAGCTGCGCAACCACTTCCGCCCGGAGTTCCTGAACCGGATCGACGAGACGGTGGTGTTCCATGGCCTGGACGCGAAGAACATCGAGGCCATCGCCGCGATCCAGCTGCAGGTGCTCAAGGCGCGCCTGGCCAAGCTGGAGATCGGCCTGGACGTGGCACCGGCCGCGCTGGCCGAAGTGGCCAAGGTGGGCTTCGATCCGGTGTTCGGTGCGCGGCCGCTCAAGCGGGCGATCCAGCAGCGCATCGAGAACCCGCTGTCGAAGCTGCTGCTCGAAGGCCGCTTCGGCCCGAAGGACGAAGTGCGCGTGACCGTGGACCCGATCCGCGAGCCGGGCGCCTTCCACTTCGCCAAGGCGGGCGAAAGCGCCGAAGCGGCGGCCTGAGTGCCAGGCGTGTCGTGAGGCAGGGGGCCTGCGTCCATTCAGGGCGCAGGCCTTCTTGCTTTTGCGAACTGCGCGCACGCCGGGCGCCGGGCGCTTCTTTTCAATTCGTATCGATGCGGAACCCCTGGGTGCCGCCTTCGCCTAAGCTCTCATGATGAACTTCCTGATCCGAATCGTCCTCGTCCTCATCGGCCTCGTGTTTGCGGCGAGCCTCGCCGTGGTTGCGCTGCTGCTGGCGGCCGTGCTGATGGTTCGGAGCCTGTGGGCGAAGCTCACCGGCAGGCCGGTGTCGCCGCTGGGGGCGGCCATGTTCGGCGGTCGTTTCGATCCGCGCGCCGGCTTCGAGCGCTTCCGTGCCGCGGCCGAAGCACGCAAGCCGGAGCGCTCGGCCGCCGACGAGATGGCGGCCCGCGCCCGCGGCGAACTGGTGCCGGCCGGCCGGCGCGGCTTCGGTTCGGACGTGAGCGACGTCAGCGCCCGCCCGGTCGGCCGCGACGACTGATCGCCTTCGCGGGCGGCGCGACCCGCACCCGGGGCGTGCTAGAAACGCCCGCATGACCTCCGCGCTTCCTCCCATCCCTGAACTGCGCCGCCGCATCGCCGGAGGCGTTTCCACGCATGCATCGCTGGTCGAGCAGGTGCTCGAAGGTGCTGCCACGCGTGCGGCGGAACACGTCTTCACGCGGCTGTACCCCGACGCCGCGCGCGAGGCCGCTCGCCATGCTGACGCGATGCAGTCCGCAGGCGTGCCGATGCCTCTGCTTGCCGGGTTGCCGGTGTCGATCAAGGACCTCTACGACGTCGCTGGCGAGCTCACCCTGGCGGGCTCGGTCGCCTGTCGGGGCGAGTCGCCGGCCGCAAGCGACGCTGCGGCGGTGGCCCGGCTGCGGCGCCACGGCGCCGCCATCGTCGGCAAGACGAACATGACCGAGTTCGCCTTCTCCGGCGTGGGCATCAATCCGCATTACGGCACGCCGCGCAATCCGGCGGATCTGGACGTGGCCCGCATCCCTGGCGGATCTTCCAGCGGCGCAGCGGTGTCGGTGGCCCTGGGGCTGTCGGTGGGTGCGCTGGGTTCGGACACCGGCGGTTCGATCCGCATCCCGGCCGCGCTCTGCGGGCTGGTGGGCTTCAAGAGCACGCAGTCGCGCACGCCGCGCGACGGGGCCTTCGAGCTTGCGCGTTCGCTGGACACCGTCTGCGCCATGGCGCGCACGGTGGAGGACTGTCTGGCCCTGGACGCCGCCATCGCCGACACGCCGCTCGTCGTGCGCTGGCGCGACAGCGTGGCCGGACTGCGCCTGGCCGTGCCGACCTCGCTGATGTTCGACGGCATCGAGCCCGCCGTGGCCCGCGCCTTCGACCGCGCGCTTGCGCGCCTGTCGGCGGCAGGTGCGCGCGTGACCGAACTGCCGCTGGATGAGTTGACCGAAATCTCCCGCATCAACGCGCCTGGCGGCTTCTCGCCCGTGGAGGCCGCGGCGGTGCACCGGCATCGCATCGGAGCACGGCGTGCCGAATACGACCCGCGCGTGGCGGCACGCATCGACCTGGGCATGTCGGTGGGGGCGGCCGACTACATCGCCATGCAGGACGCGCGCCGCGACTGGATCGCGCGCATGGAGGCCGCGCTGCAAGGCTTCGATGCGCTGGTCTGTCCCACGGTGCCGATCACCGCGCCGGCCATCGACGAACTCATGGCCAGCGACGAGGCCTTCTTCAAGGCCAACGGTCTGCTGCTGCGCAACACCTTCGCGATCAACTTCCTGGACGGCTGCGCCTTCAGCCTGCCCTGTCAGGCGCCGGGCGAACTGCCGGTGGGGCTGATGCTCGCCTCGGTGCGCGGCGACGACGCGCGGCTGGCGGCGGCCGCGCTGGCGGTGGAGGCGGCGCTGGCCTGAGCAGGCCTGACCCGGTCAGATCCACGACCCCGAAAGCGCCGCCGACGGCTTGCCGCTCCCGCCGTTCAGGCGGCCGCGGAGCAGGCCACGCGCAGACATCCGCGGAACCGGCTTTGCCGGGCCGCTGGATGTGCCCCCGCGAGGGGGTTGGCGGAGCGCGAAGCGCGCAGCCTTGGGGCGATCCCTATTTCAGCCACTTGTCCGCGGCTTGCCGCAGCGCTCCGCGCGTCTCCATCTGGTCCCAGACGAAGTTCATCACGCGCAGATACTCGGCGTCATCTGCCGGCAGCATGAAGCCCAGCTTGCTCGGCGGCGTCAACGGCGCGTCGATGAAGGCCGCGTGCAGGCGCGGGTCGGCCTTGGCGTAGACCAGGGCCTCGTAGGTCTCGGTGATCATCACGTCGCCCTTGCCCTCGGCGATCAGCGCGGGGATCTCGGCATTCTTCTCGTGCGTGCTGACCTGGGCCGCCTTGAGGTTCTCCAGCACGAAGGCCTCGTTGGTGCCGCCGGGGTTCTTGATGACGCGCACGCCGGGCTGATTGAGCGATTCGAGGGTGGTGAACCTGGCCTTGTCGGCCGCGCGCACCAGCGCCACCTTGCCGAAGGGCGCGTAGCCGGGGAGCATCGCCACCACGCGCATGCGCGCCACGTTGCGGGTGATGCCGCCCACGGCCAGATCGTACCTGTCGGCCTGCATGTCCTTGAGCAGGTTGGGCCAGGTGGTGGGCACCCATTCGATGCGAACGCCCAGTTCCTTCGCCATGCGCTCGACCAGGTCGATGTCGTGGCCGGAATAGCCGCTGTCGGTCTTGATGGCGAAGGGCCGGTAGTCGCCGGGTGTGCCGACGCGCAGCACCTTGGTGTCCAGCACCCGGTCCAGGCGCGGGCCCGCATGGGCGGCCGAGATCAGCGTGAGGCCGGCGACCAGGGCGGTGGCGGCGAAGGAGAAGAAGCGACGGGTGAGCATGGGGGGTGGCTCTTCGGGGAAGTGGAAGTGCGCGCATTGTGCGGCGCGCCCGCCGCGCGCCGCAGGAGGCCGTCCCTAGAATCCGGCGGCCCGCGCGTCCTTCGCCGGCAGCGGGCGTCCTTCATCGGAGACAAACGAGCATGAGCGACGACACCTCCCCCCTGCTGCTCTCGCGCGAAGGCGCGGTGGCCATCCTCCGCTTCAACCGGCCCCGGACGGTCAACGCCATCGACGTGCCCATGGCCCAGGCCTTTCTGGCGGCCGTGCGGGGGCTGGCTGCCGATCCGGGCGTGCGGGCCCTGCTGCTGTGCGGCGAGGGCAAGGGCTTCATGGCGGGTGGCGATCTGGGCGTGCTCTCGGCCGATCCACAGGGCGGCGCGGCGGCGCTGATCGGCCCGCTTCACGAGGCCCTTCAACTGCTGGCGACGCTGGACCTGCCCGTCGTCGCCCAGGTGCACGGTGTGGCCGCGGGCGCTGGTCTGAGCCTCATGCTGCAGGCCGACTTCGTGCTCGCCGCCAAGGGCACCCGTTTCAACCTGGCCTACGTCAACATCGGCGCCAGTTGCGACGTCGGCGCGTCGTGGGCACTGCCCCGCTGGGTGGGCCTGCGCCGCGCGCTGGAGATCGCCCTGCTGGGCGACATGCTGGATGCCGAGGCGGCCGAGCGCATGGGCCTGATCAACCGGGTGGTCGAGCCCGACGCGCTGCCGGCGGAGGCCCTGGCGCTGGCACAGCGGCTGGCAGCCGGCCCGACCCGGGCGCTGGGCCAGCTGAGGCGTCTCCTGCGCGGCAGCGTGGAGCGCGATCTTCCGGCACAGTTGGCGGCCGAGGAGGCCGCCTTCCAGGCCTGCGCCGCCACGGCTGATTTCCGCGAGGGCGTCGATGCCTTCTTTGCCCGGCGCAAGCCCGCCTTCCAGGGCCGCTGAACGCGGCACCGCCCCTTTTAACGACGAGGACCCCACCATGACCCCACGCGACATCTACGTCGTCGGCACCGCCCGCACGGCCATTGGCACCTTCGGCGGCGCGCTCAAGGACGTGCCCAACACCCAGCTGGCCACCACCGCCGTGAAGGCCGCCCTGACGCGCAGCGGCGTGGCGCCCGACGCGATCGGCCATGTGGTGATGGGCAACGTGATTCCCACCGACACCAAGGACGCCTACCTCAGCCGCGTGGCCGCCATCGATGCCGGCTGCCCCATCGAGACGCCGGCCTTCAACGTCAACCGGCTGTGCGGCTCGGGCCTGCAGGCCATCGTCTCGGCGGCGCAGGCCATCGCCCTGGGCGACTGCGATATCGCCATCGGTGCCGGCTCCGAGTCGATGAGCCGCGGCCCGTATTTCGATACCGCCGCCCGCTACGGCGCCCGCATGGGCGACGTGCAACTGGTGGACTACATGCTGGGCATCCTGCACGACCCCTGGCAGAAGATCCACATGGGCATCACGGCCGAGAACGTGGCCGAGCGCCACGGCATCACGCGCGAGCAGCAGGATGCGCTCGCCGCCGAGAGTCACCGCCGCGCCGCCGCTGCCATCGCTGCGGGCCGCTTCAAGGAGCAGATCGTCCCGGTCGAGATCAAGACCCGCAAGGGCGTGGTGCTCTTCGACACCGACGAGCATGTCAAGGCGTCCACCACCGTCGAGGTGCTGGCCGGCATGAAGCCCGCCTTCAAGAAGGAGGGCGGCACGGTCACGGCCGGCAACGCCTCGGGCATCAACGACGGGGCCGGCGCGGTGGTGCTGGCCGAGGGCGAGCGCGTCAAGGCGCTGGGGCTCAAGCCGCTGGCGCGCCTTGTCGGTTATGCCCATGCGGGCGTGGAGCCGGCCTACATGGGCATCGGCCCGGTGCCGGCCACGCGCAAGGTGCTGGCACGCACCGGCCTGAAGGTCAGCGACCTGGACGTCATCGAGTCCAACGAAGCCTTCGCCGCCCAGGCCTGCGCCGTGATGAAGGAGCTGGACTTCGACCCGGCCAAGGTCAACCCGAACGGCTCAGGCATTTCGCTGGGCCATCCGGTGGGTGCGACGGGCGCCGTCATCACCGTCAAGGCGCTGGCGGAGCTGCACCGGGTGCAGGGCCGCTATGCCCTGGTGACCATGTGCATCGGCGGTGGCCAGGGCATTGCCGCGATCTTCGAGCGCGTGTGAGCGCGCGCGTGACCACTTCGAAGGGCATCGGCATCCAGGGCGCGCCCATGGAATCTAGGCGCAGCGGGCGAGGGCGGGCGCGATGCCGGGCCTGATCACCAGCCCGGCGGCGGAGCGCAACAAGGGCCCCATCCTGGCCGAGCTGCTGCGCCTGCTGCCGGTGCGCGGCCATCTGCTGGAGGTGGCCGCCGGCACGGGGCAGCATGCGGCGCACTTTGCCGCGGCCCTGCCGGAATGGACCTGGTTGCCCACCGAGCCCGACGCCACCATGCTCCCCGCCATCGTGGCGCGCACGGCCGATCTGCCCCAGGTCGCGGCACCGTTGGCGCTGGATGTGCGCGAGGCCTGGCCCGTCGCCCCCGCCAGCCTGGACGCGGTGTACTGCGCCAACATGGTCCACATCTCGCCATGGGACTGCACCGGTGGACTGATGCGGGGCGCGGGCCGGGCGCTGCGGCCGAGCGGGCTGCTGGTGCTCTACGGCCCCTACGTGGTCGATGGCGAGCCGCTGGCGCCCAGCAATGCGGCCTTCGATGCCGACCTGCGTCGCCGTAACCCTGCCTGGGGGCTGCGGACGCTGGCCGATGTGACCGCGCAGGCGGCCGAAGCCGGGCTCGATCCGATGGAGCGGGTGGACATGCCGGCCAACAACCTGTTGCTGGCCTTCAGGCGGCGGGGCTGAGGCGCACGGCGTGCTTCGCGGCAAGCCGACGGCGGCGGGCGAAGGCAGGTTGCGATCCTACGCAGCACCACGCCGGCGTCCCTCGCGCCTTCGCCTGGCGCGGACTCATAGTGCATGCGCAAACTGCTCAGACACCCATGCGCATCACCAACATGCTGGCCGGCGTGGCCGTGAAGGACCTGGATCAATCCATTGCTTGGTATGCGCTGCTCATCGGCAGCGCGCCCGTGCGCCGAGACGCCGAGATCGCCGAGTGGCGCTTCGACGGAGGGTGCTGCCTCCGCTTGGTGCGGCGGACGTCGGGTGCCGCGGGTGGGTCGGTCACCATGGTGGTCGAGGACCTGGACCAGCAGTTGGAACTGATGGACGGCGCTGGCCTGCGTCCGACCCGTCGCCAGGATGCCGATGCGGTGCGCATCGCCTTCCTGCGCGATCCCGATGGCAACCAGCTGGTGCTGGCGCAGGTGCTGAGCGCTGCATTGGCCTGCTGAACGCTTGTTCCGAGCTTTAGAACCGCCTGGCGACGCTGAGTCATCTACGCTGGCCTGAGTCATCCACGCTGGCGTGCATGCGCCTCGATCTGCTGGACCAGCGGATGATTCTGGCCTCGCCGTGACCGGATCAGGTGGATTTCTTCCTGCAGGTCGTCGCTGCGACCGAGCAGCCGAAGCCCTCGCATCAGCCCCAGGTCCCCAGCTCCGAGCCGGCTGACAGGAAAGACTCCCAGCCCGCGGGCCGCGAACACCGCCAGCAACGCCGAATCCTCGAACTCGCCTGCCACGCGTGGGCGCAGGCCGTGGCGCTCGAACCACCGGTCCAGCTGCGGCCGCAGCGCGGAATGCGAGGTAGGCAGCAGCACCGGCAGATCGGCCAGGCTCTGCGGAAACTCGCGCATGGCGGCGGCGCGCACCAGCGCTGCCGGGCCCCACCAGTCGACCGGTGCCTCCGCGATGCGATGGCTGGCCAGACGCAGGGCCGGTCGTGAGGGCGCGGGCTGACCCGCCAGCACCATGTCCAGGTGGTGCATGGCCAGCTCGCCCAGCAGCTGTTCGAGCTCGCCCTCATGGCAGACCAGGCGCAGCGCGGGGGTCTGCAGCACCGGCTCCACCATCGCATGGGCAGCCAGCTTCGAGATGCCATCCGACAGCCCGACGGCCAGGCGCACCGCCGGCTCGGTGGCGGCCTGGCGGACCAGCTCGGGCAGTTCCTGGCCGAGCTGGAAAATCTCCTCGGCCCGCTGCAGCGCGGCCATGCCCGCCTCGGTCAGCGCGACGCTGCGGCCCTCGGGCTTGAGCAGCTGGTGACCCAGCGACTTCTCCAGCTCGCGCACCTGCGCGCTCACCGTCTGCACGGCCACGCCCAGCCGCGCGGCGGCCCTGGAGAAGCCGCCCTCCCGCGCCACGGTCCAGAAGTAGTGCAGGTGACGGTAGTTGAAGTCGTAGGAGGCCATGCCTGCAAGTTTCGAAAAAACCGAAGGGTTCGTCCACTTCCGGCTGGTTTTTCTTCGGCGACAGGCTGGGCATCATCGCCGCCAGTCCCACTTCACCCACCGACAACATGGAAACCCTTCTCTCCTTCCTGGCGGCCGACTTCCTCGGCCGACCCACCGGCCTCTGGCTGGCCTTCATGGCCATCGTGGTCACCCTGCTCGCGCTCGACCTCGGCGTGCTGCACAAGGGCGACCGCGAGATCGGCGTGCGCGAAAGCTTGCTGCTGTCGGGCGGCTACATCAGCGTGGCGCTGCTCTTCGGCGCCTGGGTGTGGTGGAGCCTGGGCGCGCAGAGCGGCATGGAATACCTCACCGGCTTCATGATCGAGAAGTCGCTGTCGATGGACAACGTCTTCGTCATCGCGCTGATCTTCAGCTTCTTCGCCATTCCGCGGCAGTACCAGCACCGGGTGCTGTTCTGGGGCATCCTGGGCGTGATCGTGCTGCGGGCGCTGCTCATCGGCGCAGGCGCGGCCCTGGTGACGAACTTCAGCTGGGTGCTGTATTTCTTCGGCGCCTTCCTGGTGTTCACCGGCATCAAGATGTGGCGCATGGCCGATGCCGAGCCCGACATCGCCAGCAACCCGGTGCTGCGCTTCCTGCGCGGCCGCATGCGGGTGACCGAGGGTCTGCGCGGCAATGCCTTCACGGTGAAGGAGGTCGACCCCAAGACCGGCCGCGTGGCCCGCTTCGCGACGCCGCTGCTGCTGGCCCTGGTGCTGATCGAGATCGTGGACCTGGTGTTCGCCGTGGACTCGGTGCCGGCCATCTTCGCCATCACCACCGACCCGTTCATCGTCTACACCAGCAACATCTTCGCCATCCTGGGGCTGCGTGCGCTGTACTTCGCACTGGCCGCGATGATCCATCGCTTCCACTACCTCAAGTACGCGCTGGCCCTGGTGCTGGTGTTCATCGGCACCAAAATCTTTCTGGTGAATTTCATCGGCAAGTTCCCGCCCGTGATCTCGCTGGCGGTGACTTTCGGCCTGATCGCGGGTGGCGTGCTGTACTCGCTCTACCGGACGCGCGGCCAGCAGGCCGAGACGCCGCAGTTGCCCGGCCCGTCCGCCGCGCGCTGACCGTCTGCAGTCCTGCATGAAGCGGCCTGGGTTGGCGCCCCGGCCGTCTTTTTTATGGACGGGGTCGGGCGCTCAGCCGCCGGAGTGCATCTGCTGCAGCGCCTGCTGCCCCGCATAGAGCGCCGACATCATGGTCGGGAAGGTGCCGAGCGATTCGCACAATGGCACATCCTCCTCGCCCAGGCGTTCGACGATGAGCCAGGCATAGCGGCGATAGGGCGGTGGCGTCTGCGTGGCGAGGACGGCGAATTGCTGCGTAAGCGACATGGCCGGCAGCTTGGCGGGCTTTCAAGTCGGCCTCGTGAAGGCGCGGGCCTTCAGGCATGTGAGGCATCTGGGGGACGAGTGCGTTAGTGCGTGCGAAAGCCGCCCGCCGGTTGCCGCTGCTTTTGCTGGTACATGGCCCGATCCGCATCCCGAAGCAGGGCATGGATGTCCATGCCGGCCTGCGGTGACCACCGGGCCAAGCCGGCGCTGTAGCGAAGCGCAAGTGCGGGCGGATGGTCCGCATTGCAGTCGTCGACGGCGGTCCGCAGCCGCGCCAGGGCCGCCTCGGCCGCCGCATCGTCGCTGTGGCTCATCAGGACGACGAACTCGTCGCCGCCGAGGCGGGCCCCCACGTCGGCTGCGCGGAAAACCCGCCGCAGCGCCTCTGCGAAGCGCTGGAGGGCGGCATCCCCCTCGGCGTGGCCGAACCGGTCGTTGATCTGCTTGAAGCCGTCCAGGTCCAGGAAGAGCAGGCGCGCGGGCACATGAAGCCGCTCACAGACGGCGAGCACATGGGCGCCCAGCAGTTCGAAGCCGCGGCGGTTGCTGAGCTGGGTGAGGTGATCGGTGGTGGCCGCGTGCGCAGCCACCAGTTCCTCGCGCACCATGTCTGCGAGGTCGCGCAGAAGGGCCCGGTCCTCGTCCGTCAGGTGGCGCGGTTCGTGGTCGATGATGCACAGCGTGCCCAGCCGCTGGCCCTGGCCGTCGAGCAGGGGCGCGCCGGCATAGAAGCGCACATGGGGCTCGTCCACGACCAGGGGGTTGTCGTGGAAGCGCTCGTCGCGCGACGCGTCCGGCACCTCCATCACGTCGTCCTGCAGGATGGCGTGGCCACAGAAAGAGCTGTCGCGCGGCAACTCCGCGCTGTCGAGGCCCTGGCGCGACTTGAACCACTGACGATCGGCGTCCACCAGCGTGACGAGCGCGATGGGGACCTGGAACATCCGGCGCGCCAGGCGGGTGACGCGATCGAAGCGTTCTTCGGGCGGCGTGTCCAGGACGCGCAACGACTGCAGGGCGCACACCCGTGAGGCGTCGTCGAGAGGAATGGGGGCAACGATCATGGGCGGTCGGACGATTCTGCGGGCTGGGTCCCACCATGGGCAAGATCAGCCGAAAGCGCTAACTTTTGGCGCGGTACGAGTTGCTCGCATCACCGCCAACCTTTGGCGAGGGCCATCACCTTGCCCAGGTCCATCTGGCTCGCCTGCTGCTGCATCTGCGGCAGGTAGCGGCCCTGCAGGCCTTTGCCTTGCTCGAGGATCCTGGCATAGCTGTCCTTGATCATCTGTGGCGAGAAGCTGCGGCCGCCGGCGTAGTAGCGCTTGGCCAGATGACCGAGTGCATAGGTGGTGGCGAAGCTCATGCCCGAGCTCACCGCTTGGCGACCGACCCCGCCAAGCAGTCCGCCGCCCGCCTTGCCCAGCAGCCCTCCCAGGAGCTTGCGGCCGGCCTGTTCCAGGTACTGCGAGGTCAGGCCCACACCGGCGGTCGCCAGGAAGTCCTTGATGTGCCCCCGATCGAGGTCGTAGCCGTGGGCCTGACCGATGGTGTAGACCAGCCGCATCTGCAGAGGAATGATGGCGAGGGTGGACAGGGTCTCGGGCAGGAGTTCCAGAGCGCCGCAGGTGATGGCGCTCTTCAGGATGCGGTCGTCCAGCTCGGCATCGTCCACCGTGGCTGGCGGACGGGCGGAGGCGCTTTCAGGGGGCGTACTCGCGAGGGCTGCGGCGCCCGCGGCGGCGGTTGGCGCCAGCGCCAGCGCCAGCGGGCCGGCCAGGGGCGCTTCGGTCAGCGTGTGGGCCTGGGTCTCGAAGGTCTCGGCGGTACCGTCCAGTGCCAACGTGCGTCGGGCCTCGGCCAGGAAGGCCTGCTCCCGGGGCGACACGGCGCCGTCGGCGTCGCAGACACACACCGCCATCTCGTAGGCCAGTTGTCGGGCACCGCGCTCAGGCAATGCCTGCGCCACGTCGGCCAGTGTCACGCGCTGAAGCAGCACATCCTGGTAGAGCGTGGGCAGGTGCACGGCGTCCTCGGCGCCCAGGCCCTGGGCAATCCGGCGGATTTCATCGCGCTCGCGGTCATGCTTGTCGCCGTCGGCAAAGGCTGCCATCAGGCTGAGCGACAGGGTGGCGCGCAGGGCGGAGGTGTCCATGAAGGCATCCTTTTCAAGAGGGATGTGCATGGATTGGTCAGGTGATTGAAAGGTTCCTCCGCGGTCGTGCTCGAACGCTTGTCACCGTGGGTCTCGACATCGCTTGATTTCGTGGCGTTGTGTCGACTTCACCCGCGTCTAGGGGCCGGCCGCTCTATTGGAATTGACCGGGTCAGCGTCTGCGGCGGCCGAAACCCAATTGTCAAATAGCGTATCGATTTCTGACGTTATTCAATTTCTTAAGTATGAAATTTAAAGTTCTTAGGTCAGCTGATAGATCACGATCGAAAACGCAACACTCATGAGAAGGGCCACCAGCATGCGCATGGGCGTGGACTCCACGCTGATGTAGAACAGCACAAGGCCGAGTACGAAACCCAGTCCCAGGATAAACAGTTGTTCGGGTGCCATACGAGCGGAAGCAGGGGGGTGGCGAATGTGTGGGCTTGGAGCGGCACGACAGTGTGTGCGGCGAGGCGTTTGCACGGCTGGTTTAAATGTGCGGTTGCGGCTTCTCAGATGAGTTGCGCGAGCAATAAATCACGGCCTAGCCGCTTGAACGCTGGTGTCTATACCAGCGTGAAGTGCGTAATTCCAAAGCGCGTCCCCTAATGCGCGACGCCGGTGGTGATCGCGCGAAAGGCTCCGATCGGCAAGAAGGCGCTTTGCGCCGACGATGGACACCATCAGTCGCCGCGCCGCAGCCAAGTCTTGTGAAGGCTTGCGGCGTCGGTGCCGCGTCCACGGCGCATGCGCCCATGGGCGGCGACGGACAAATGGCAGTCGAACTGCGTTTCCGAGAAGGTCATCGCTGAGCCGAGGCCTGTCCACCATCGGCTGATCCCCTAGGTGGCCGGCACGCCGCTCGTTGGCCAAGGGCCCGTCCGGTGGAGGCGCCAAAGAAAAAAGCACCTAGGCCGCGAGACCTAAGTGCTTGATTCCATTTTTGTTTTGGTGGGCCCTGAGTGACTCGAACACTCGACCTACGGATTAAGAGTCCGCTGCTCTACCAACTGAGCTAAGAGCCCGCTTCGTGTTGATCTGTCGATCAACTCAGCGAAGAACGCGATTATATGCAGGGTTTTTCGAGGCGGTCAACACCTATCGCGAAGATTTTTTTCCACGCCGCAGTCGCCCCCAAGGGGTCCCTGTCGACAGCGCAAAGGTGGCGTCGGCAGACGGTCACGGAAGCCACGCCCCGCCGCGAGACACGACGGTTGGTGTGGATCGATTAAGTTGACAACTAAATAAATCAAAAGTAATGTTTATGCGGCCTCGGCAGACCATCGTCCGCCAGCCACACCAGGAGCAGACATGAGGATTGCGGTATTGGGTGGAGGGCACGGCTGCTACGCCGCGGCCGCCGATCTGTCGGAGGCCGGCCACGAAGTGCGGCTGTGGCGCCGGGGCGCGCAGGCGCTGCAGCCGGTGGTCGAGGCGGGGAGCATCCGCCTGAAGGACGCGGCCGGGGCACGCGACGTGCCCATCGCCCTGGCCACGGCCGACATCGGCGAGGCCCTGCGCGACGCCGAGCTCATCGTGGTGCCGGTGCCGGCCACCGCCCAGGCCGACATCGCCCGCGCCATGGCGCCGCATTTGGTGCACGGCCAGGTGGTCTTCCTGCCGCCGGGCACCTTCGGTAGCGTGGTGATGGCGCACATCGTGCGCGAGGCCGGCAACCGCGCGGATGTGGCCTGGGCCGAGACCGGCACGCTGCCCTACCTGGCCCGCAAGCATGGCGAGCGCGAGGTCAACGTCACCATCCGCGCGATCCGGCTGCCGACCGGCGTGTACCCGGCACGTCATGCCGATCGGGCCATCGCCGTGATCCGCGGGGCCTATCCGGCGGTGCATGGCTGTGGCGATGCGCTTTCGGGGGCGCTGATGAACGCGGGGCCGATCATCCATCCGCCCCTGATGGTGATGAATGCCGCGCCGCTGCAGCACTTCGAGCGCTGGGACATCCACAACGAAGGCACGCAGCGTGCCGTCCGCCAAGTGACCGACCGCCTGGACCAGGAGCGCATCGCCGTGCGCGAAGCCTTCGGCCAGGGCGCGCCTCACTACCCGCTGGCCGACCACTACGACAACGATCGCTGGATGTACGGCGATGCCCACACGCAGCTGGTGAAGTCCGGCGACTGGCGCGAGAACATCGACCTCTACGGCCACCGCTACATCACCGAGGACACCGAGCTCGGCCTGACCTTCCTGGCCTCGGCCGCGCGGCATGCGGGCGTGGATGCACCCATCGCGCATGGGCTGCTGGCCATCGTCGGCGGCTTCCTGGGGCGCGACCTGCGGCAGGGGCCGCGCAGCTTCGAGGCGCTGGGTCTGGCGTCGCTGTCCCGCGAGGCGCTGGCGCAGCGGCTGCACGATGGCGAATGAGCCGGCGCCCATGGCGTCTGCCCGAGAGTCCGCCGGCAACGGCGGCGCGGATGCGACGGTGCCTCTGCCCCGCTTTGTCGCCGTTGGCGCCGGACGCATGGGCCGCGGCATCGCCATCGCTTTCGCCTATGCCGGCCACCGCATCGCCCTCGTCGACCTGCGCCAGCGCAGCGATGCGGACTGGGCGCGGCTGAAGGCCGAAGCCATCGCCGAGATCGAGGGCGCCCTGCGCGGCCTGGCCGCCCAGGGCGTGCTGCGCCAAGACCAGGTTGCGCCCATCGCCGCCCGCGCGCAACTGGTGCGCGTGGACGAAGCGCCCGCCGCCCTCGCTGCCGCCGAACTGGTCTTCGAGGGTGTGCCCGAGACGATGGAGGCCAAGCGCGAGGCTTTCGACTGGCTCAACCGCCATTGCGCCGACGAGGCCATCCTCAGCTCCACCACCAGCAGCATCCTGGTGACGCAGCTGGCGGCGCTGGTGCGGCGGCCGGAGCGCTTCCTGAACATGCACTGGCTCAACCCGGCCTATGTGATCCCGGTGGTGGAGCTGAGCTGCCATGACGGCACCGATGCGGACGTGCTGGCCCGCACCAAGGCACTGCTGGAGGCCATCGGCAAGCTGCCCGTGGTCTGCGGTGCCACGCCCGGCTACATCGTGCCGCGCCTGCAGGCGCTGGTGATGAACGAGGCGGCGCGGATGGTGGAGGAGGGCGCCGCCACGGCCGAGGAGATCGACAAGGCCACCCGATTCGGCCTGGGCCTGCGCTTCGCGGCGCTGGGTGTGGTGGAGTTCATCGACTTCGGCGGCTGCGACATCCTGCACCACGCCAGCCGAGAGATGTCGCTGACCATCGACCCGGCCCGCTATGCCGCGCCTGCCATCGTCGAGGACATGGTGCGCCAGCAGCGCCTGGGCTTGAAGACCGGCAGCGGCTTCTATGCCTATGAAGGCCGCGACCTGGCGGCCTACCGCGCCGACGTGCTCACCCGCACGCTGGCGCAGTTGCGCAGCGCGGGCCTGTGGCGCGGGCCGCAGGACGAGACGCTGGCATGAGCCTCGCCATCCGCCGCGCCTTCACGGACCTGTCGGTGGGCCAGGTGCACCATGCCGCCTGCGGCGATCCGTCCGCGCCGGCGGTGCTGCTGCTGCACCAGTCGCCGCGCAGTTGGCGCGAGTACGCGGCGGTGCTGCCGCTGCTGGGTGAGCATTGGCACGCCATCGCGATGGACACGGCCGGCTTCGGCGATTCGGCCGCGGGTGAGGTGCCGGCCGCCATCGAGCATTACGCGCGCGTGGCGCTGGAACTGATCGACGAGCTGAGTCTGCCCCGCGTGCACGTCGTCGGCCATCACACCGGCGGCGTGGTCGCCGTCGAGCTGGCTGCGCTGGCCCCTTCGCGCGTGGCGTCGCTCGTGCTGTCCTCCACGCCTTTCACCGATGCGGCCTTTCGTCGCGCGCGTGCCGAGCGACCGCCCATCGACGAGGTGGCGCCCAGCGCCGACGGCAGCCACCTGATGGCGCTGTGGCAGCGTCGCCAGGGCTTCTATCCGGTGGACCGGCCTGAGCTGCTCGAAGCCTTCGTGCGCGACGCGCTGGCCGTCGCCGACCCCGAAGCCGGCCATCGGGCCGTCGCGGGCTATCGCATGGAGGCGCGCATCGGCCTGCTCACGCAGCCCGTGTGCATCCTGCGTGCGACGGCCGATCCCTACGCTGCACCGCATGCGCAGGAGCTGATGCAGCACCTGCCGCAGGCCACGCTGGTGGAGATCGAAGGCGGCATGGTGCCGCTGCCGGACCAGATGCCCGAGGCCTTCGCGGCCGCGGTCCACGGTTTCCTCACCGGGTTGCCGGCATGAAGGCCTGGCGCGTCCATGCCTGGGGGCAGGCGCCCGTGCTCGAAGCGGTGCCCGATCCCCAGCCGCGCGCCGGCCACACCCTGGTGCGAACGGTGGCCGCGACCGTGGCCCATGTGGACCGTACCGTGATGGGCGGCGGCTTCCTGTCGCCGCCGTCGCTGCCCTACACGCCGGGCGTGGAGGCCGCCGGCGTGGTCGTGCAATCGGAACGCTTTGCGCCCGGCTCGCGCGTGTGGCTGCGCGGCGGCGGACTGGGCACGCGGCGCGACGGCACCTGGTGCGAACTGATCGACGCGCCGGACGAGGCCGTTGGCCTTCTGCCAGAGGGCGTGGACATGGCGCTGGGTTCGGCCTTCTTCTCGCCCTGCACCTCGGCGTGGGTGGCGCTGCGCCATGTGGCGGATCTGCAGCCGGGCGAGCGTGTAGGCGTCACTGGCGCGAGCGGGGCCGTCGGCAGCATCACGCGGCAACTGGCGCGCGCATGGGGTGCCGACCTCGTCGAAGCGCCCAGTGCCACGGAACCGGTGAACCTGCTGGTCGACACCGTCGGCGGCCCGGTCCTGGAGCAGTCGCTGTCGGCCATCGCGCCGGGCGGTCGCATCGTGCTGGTGGGCTACACCGCGGGCGAGCAGGTGGGCCTGTCGCTGCCGCTCTTGATGCAGCGGGACGTGCGGATGTTGCCGCTCAACATGTACCGCCGTGAGGCGCAGGGTCGGGCGGCCGTGCCGCAACTGCTCGACTTGCTGCGCGACGGCACGTTGACCTTGACCACGCAGCGCTTCGCGCTTGAACAGGCCGTGCACGCGCTGGCATGGATCGCCCAGCGCGGCCATCGCGGCAGGGCCGTGCTGGCCTTCGACTGACGATGCCGGCGTGCGCGGCCCACGGCGCGGATGCCGGGTTGGCGCAGCGCTCCCGGCCGACAGCGTCCGTCACTCCACGTCTTCGCCGTCCTCGGCCTGATCCGCGTGCAGCGCAATCATCTGCCGCAGCGTCTTCTTCAGCTCTTCCGCGCGCTCCAGTCCGAAGGGCTCCAGCACGCGATGTTCATGCTCGCGCGCGAGCTTCATGAGATGGGCTACGGCCTCGGCGCCCTGGGGTGTGATGCGCACCAGCGTGATGCGGCGGTCACTCTCATGGGGCAGGCGCTCGACCTGGCCCTTGGCCTCCATGCGGTCGAGCAGGCGCGTTACGGTGGGCTGCTTGGTCACCGTCACCTGGGCCAGGTCGCCGATGCTGATCGCCTCGCCGTCGGCCAGCGAGGCCATCACCCGCCATTCGGACACCGAAAAACCGTGCTGCCGCGCGACCTTGTGGAACTCGCCGGAGATCAGCTGGCTGGCCTGCGCCAGCAGCGCGGGCAGGTAGTCATCGACGAAAAGGCGCGACTCGGGGGTGTGCAAAGTCATGGCCGGGATGATCCTCTCGCTGGCATATCGCTTGCTTGGCTAGGGTAATGCATGATTGTGAATAGATTCAGGTCTAAATAGAGTTGCATCTTGCCACCCCACGATTGGAAGCGTCGTACGCGTTTCCCAGGAGAGCAGTCCCATGGCCGAGCGTTCATTCGTCGAAGAAGTGAAGAAGCTGCGTCTTGCCGAAGGCGAGACCTTTCGCGGTGAGGGCATTCTGGCCGTCACCAAGGCCCTGCTGGAGTCCGGCGTGTCGTACGTCGCCGGCTACCAGGGCGCCCCCATCTCGCACCTGATGGACGTGCTGGCCGATGCGCAGGACATCCTGGCCGACCACGGCATCCGCTTCGAGAACAGCGCCAGCGAGGCCACGGCCGCCGCCACGCTGGCCGCCTCGGTCAACTATCCCCTGCGCGGCGCCGTGACCTTCAAGGCCACGGTGGGCACCAACGTGGCGTCGGACGCACTGGCCAACCTGGCATCGGGCGGCGTCACCGGCGGCGCGCTCATCATCGTGGGCGAGGACTACGGCGAGGGTTCCTCCATCATGCAGGAGCGCAGCCATGCCTTCGCCATGAAGTCGCAGATGTGGATGCTCGATCCGCGGCCCAACCTGCCGAGCATCGTGCAGGCCGTGAAGACCGGCTTCGAGCTCTCCGAGGCCAGCAACACGCCCGTGATGCTGCAGTTGCGCATCCGTGCCTGCCATGTGCACGGCCAGTTCACCGCCTCCGACAACCGCCGCGCCGCCTTCACGCTGAAGGAGGCCATGGAGAACCCGCAGCGCGACGTGAGCCGCATCGTGCTGCCGCCCGCGAGCTTTCTGCATGAGCAGGAGAAGATCAGGCAGCGCTGGCCGGCGGCCGTGCGCTTCATCGAGGAGCGTGGCCTCAATGAGTTCTTCGCCGAGGGCGCGGACGACATCGGCATCATCGTGCAGGGCGGTTGCTACAACACGCAGGTGCGCGCGCTGGAACGCCTGGGCCTGGCCGACGTGTATGGCCGCTCCAAGGTGCCGCTGTACGTGATGAACGTGGCCTACCCCGTCATCGACAGCGAGGTGCGGCGCTTCTGCGAGGGCAAGCGCGCCGTGCTGGTGGTGGAAGAGGGCCAGCCCAACTTCGTCGAGCAGAACATCGCCACCATCCTGCGCCAGGCCGGCAGCAGCACTGCGCTGCATGGCAAGGACCTGCTGCCCGTCGCCGGCGAATACACGGCCCAGGCCGTGATGTCCGGCACGCGTGCCTTCTGCGAACGCTACGGCCGCCTGGCCCCCAAGGCGGCCCCGGCCGAGGTGGTGCCCGCCAGGCCTCGCAAGATCATCCCGCTGATCAGCGAAGCGCAGCTGATGCCGCTGGAGCGCAGCGTGCATGCGCGACCGCCGGGCTTCTGCACCGGCTGCCCCGAGCGGCCCATCTTCAGCGCCATGAAGCTGGTGCAGCGCGAGCTGGGCCAGCACCATGTCTCGGCCGACATCGGCTGTCACCTGTTCTCGATCCTGCCGCCCTTCAACATCGGCAACACCACCATGGGCTACGGCCTGGGCGCAGCCGGCGCGGCGGCGCTCAACACCCAGGCCGACAAGCGCGCCATCGCGGTGATGGGCGACGGCGGCTTCTGGCACAACGGGCTGACCAGCGGCATCGCCAATGCGGTGTTCAACCAGAGCGACAACCTCACGGTGGTGGTCGACAACAACTACACCTCGGCCACCGGCGGGCAGGACATCCTGTCCTCCAAGGCCGTCAACGCCACGCGCAGCACCGGCCACGAGATCGAGCAGGCGGTGCGCGGTGTGGGCGTGAGGTGGGTCAGGACCCTGCGCCGCACCTACGACGTGGCCGGCATGCGCGACACGCTCAAGGAAGCGCTGACGACGAAGGACAAGGGCCCCAAGGTCATCATTGCCCAGTCCGAGTGCATGCTCAACCGCCAGCGGCGCGAGAAGCCGCTGGTGCGCAAGGCCATCGCCGATGGCAAGCGCATGGTGCGCGAGAAGTTCGGCGTCGACCCCGACACCTGCACCGGTGACCATTCCTGCATCCGCCT
The DNA here is from genome assembly GCF_913773995.1 of uncultured Pseudacidovorax sp. Taxonomy (GTDB): domain Bacteria; phylum Pseudomonadota; class Gammaproteobacteria; order Burkholderiales; family Burkholderiaceae_C; genus Xenophilus. The sequence goes on along the minus strand of NZ_CAJYES010000105.1, from coordinate 1,003 downwards.
GTCGGGCTGCCCCTCGCTGTCGATCAAGCCCAATCCCGATCCGCTGCGCCAGGAGCCCGTCGCCGCCGTGATGGACAGCTGCGTGGGCTGCGGCGTTTGCGGCGAGGTGTCGCATGCCGCGGTGCTCTGCCCCTCCTTCTACAAGGCCCAGGTGGTGAGCAACCCCACCGGCTGGGACCGGCTGCGCGAGCGCGTTCGCGGCGCCGTCATCGGCTGGATGCAGCGACGTGATGCCGAGCGCCGCGCGCGCCTGGCCTTCTGATGCGAAGCAGGAGTTCGACATGACGCAACCGCAACAACCCATCAAGATCGCCATCCTCGCAATGGGCGGCGAAGGCGGCGGCGTGCTGGCCGACTGGCTGGTGGACCTGGGCGAGGCCAACGGCTGGATCGCGCAGACCACCTCGGTGCCCGGCGTGGCCCAGCGCACCGGCGCCACCATCTACTACGTGGAGATGTACCCCGAGGCGCAGGCCCATGCCGACGGCGGCCAGCCCGTTCTGGCCCTGATGCCGCTGCCGGGCGACGTCGACGTGGTGCTGTGCTCCGAGCTGATGGAAGCCGGCCGCGCCGTGCAGCGCGGGCTGGTCACGCCTGACCGCACCACGCTGGTCGCCTCCACGCACCGCGTCTATTCCATCGCCGAGAAGAGTGCCATGGGCGACGGCCGGGTCGACAGCACGCAGCTGCTGGCGCATGCCGAGCAGGCCGCGCAGCGCTTCGTGCGCTTCGACATGGCCGAAGCCGCGGCGCAGAACGGCAGCGTGATCAGCGCCGTGCTCTTCGGCGCGCTGGCCGGTACCGGCGTGCTGCCCTTCGCGCGCGAACAGTTCGAGGCCACCATCGAGCGGGGCGGCGTGGGCGTCAAGCCCAGCCTCAAGGCCTTCGGCGCTGCATTTGCGCGGGCGCAGGCGGGCGAGACGCCCGTCCAGGCCGAGCCGGTCGCGCCCGCCACGCCGCGTGCCACGTCGGCCGATCCGGCCATCCAGGCGTTGCTGACGCG
>NZ_CAJYES010000104.1 GCF_913773995.1 uncultured Pseudacidovorax sp. | reverse complement strand
ATCAGCGCATGGAAGCCCGACACCGCGCCGCAGGCGATGGTGATGAACAGGAAGGGGAACATCGAGCCCGACCACACCGGGCCGTTGCCATTGGCGAACTGCGTCAGCGCGGGCATCTGCAGCAGCGGCATCACGATCACGATGCCGATGGCCAGCGCCACGATGGTGCCGATCTTGAGGAAGGTCGACAGGTAGTCGCGCGGTGCCAGCAGCAGCCACACCGGCAGGCTGGCGGCCACGAAGCCGTAGCCGATCAGCATCCAGGTCAGGGCCTTGCCGTCGAAGGTGAACATGGCGGCCCAGGCCGCGTTCTCGCTCACCGCCTGGCCGCCGAAGATGGCGGCCATCAGCAGCACGAAGCCGATGACCGACACCTCGCCGATGCGGCCCGGGCGGATGTAGCGCAGGTACAGGCCCATGAACACGGCCACCGGCACCGTGGCCGCCACGGTGAAGGTGCCCCAGGGCGATTCGGCCAGCGCCTTCACCACGATCAGCGCCAGCACCGCCAGGATGATGATCATGATCATGAAGGTGCCGAAGAGGGCGATCATGCCGGGCACCGCGCCCATCTCCTGCTTGACCAGTTCGCCCAGCGAGCGGCCGTCGCGGCGGGTGGAGATGAACAGCACGATGAAGTCCTGCACCGCACCGGCGAACACCACCCCGGCCAGCACCCACAGCAGCCCGGGCAGGTAGCCCATCTGCGCCGCCAGCACCGGGCCCACCAGCGGGCCGGCGCCCGCGATGGCCGCGAAGTGGTGGCCGAACAGCACGTTCTTGTCGGTGGGCACGTAGTCCAGCCCGTCGTTGTGCCGGTGCGCGGGCGTCTTGCGCGAGCCGTCCAGCCCCAGCACCTTGTCGGCGATGAACAGGCTGTAGTAGCGATAGGCAATCAGGTAGGTGCAGACGGCGGCGGTCACGACCCACAGGGCGTTGACGCTTTCGCCGCGCGTGAGGGCGACGGTGGCCAGCGCGAAGGCGCCGACGACCGCCACCACGAGCCACACGAGGTGGCGGCGGAGGCTTTGCATGTGCGTTGTCTCTCGAGGGTGAAAACCCATCGAGTGTCGGAAGCGGCGCCCCGCGGCGCATCCGTTGCAGTGCGTGGAGGGGGCGCGATAGATTGCCTAAGGGACAACCCGAGGCAAGGGTGAATTGCCTATTTCAGTACTTCCCCAACTCCATCTCGCTACCGTCCGCCGACGCTCGGCCATCCCGCTCGGGCTTGAGCAGGCTGCGAAGCTCTTTCCGGCTGCGGGTCTGCGCGCGGATCACGGTGGTGCCGTCGTCCAGGGTCGTGAATACCACCCGATCACCTGGGCTCAGCCTCATCTGGCGGCGGATGTTGGCGGGGATGGTGATCCGGCCCTTGCTCGTCATCGAGGCTTTGAACATGCTTGGTTCCTTGTACAGGATTGATTGAAAGGCGCGGACTTGCACTCGCCAACCCTCATCCGCCGAACTGCCGCGTGTGCTCTACCGCATAGCGGACCAGCTCCGCCTGCCCCTCGATCCCGAGCCGGCGCTTGATGCTCTGGCGGTGCGCGTCCACCGTGCGCACCGACAGGCCCAGCTCGCGTGCGATCTGCTTGCTGGATTCGCCGCGGCCGATGGCCGAGAGGATCTCGCTCTCGCGCGGGGTGAGCAGTGGCCGCGGCGCCTGGTTGCGGAACAGCTTCTTCGACACCGCCGGGCTCAGGAAGGTGCCGCCGGCCGCCACCGCCTCGATGGCGGCGACGATCTCCGAGGCCGGCGCGTCCTTGAGCACATAGCCCTGCGCGCCCGCCTGCAGCGCGCGCTGCACGTACTCGGGGTTGTCGTACATGCTGAGCATGACGACATGCGGCGGCGTGGGCCGGGCCAGCAGCAGGGCGGCCAGCTCGATGCCGTTCATGTCCTTCATGCCGACGTCGACCAGCATCAGATCGGGCTGCGCGGCGTCGATCTGGGCGAGGGCTTCGGCCGCGCTGCCGGCCTCGCCGACGATGCACAGGCCGGGCAGCGCCTCCAGCCGGGCGCGAAGGCCGTCGCGCACCAGTGGATGGTCGTCGACCAGGAACAGGCGCACGGGCGTCTTGGGAGTCATGCGGAGTTGTCGTTGAAAGGGCGCGGCAGCTCGGCCGTGACGGTGGTGTGGCCGGGGGCGGACTGCAGGCGCAGACGTCCACCGACGGCCTCCATGCGTTCGCGCATGTGGCGCAGGCCCAGGCCACGGTGCGGGTCGGCCTGCGCGGCTTCGACGTCGAAGCCCAGGCCGTCGTCCTTGATCGTCAGGCGGACGCGGTCGGGCCCGCAGTCCAGTCGCAGGTCGGCGTGGGCGGCGCCCGCGTGCTTCTGGACGTTCGTCAGCGCCTCCTGCGCGATGCGGAAGAGGGCGGTCTTGGCCTCGGCCGACAGTTCGCCGGCTTCGCCCGTGACCTGCAGTGCGACCGTGGGGCCTGCGCCACCGGCTTCGTCCACCAGCCGTTCCAGCGCGGCGGGCAGGCCCAGCGTGTCGAGCAGCGCGGGCCGCAGGCGGTGCGAGATGTGGCGCACTTCCAGCAGCGCCTCGCCCAGGCGCTGCAGCGCCCGCGCCAGCAGCGGCGGCACGGGCCGGCCCTCGCGCTGCAAGTCGTCCACGGCCGACTCGACCAGCAGCTTGGCCGACACCAGCGTCTGGCTGGTGCCGTCGTGCAGCTCGCGGGCCAGGTGGGCGCGTTCTTCCTCCTGCGACTGCACCACGCGCCGGGCCAGCTGGCGCAGCTTGGCCTCGGCCACGCGATGCTCGCTCAGGTTGAGCAGCAGGCCGCCCGCGCTCACGGCCGCGAGCGAGAGCATGGCGATGGCGGCGATCCACAGCAGGGTGCCGCTGACGTTGCCGCTGGTCTGCTGGTCCAGCGCGTCGAGCGTGGCCTGGATGTCGTCCAGATACAGGCCGGTGCCGACCATCCATTGCCAGCCGTCCAGCGCCTGCACATAGCCCAGCTTGGGCGCCAGACCGCCTGCCGAGGGCTTGCGCCATTCGTATTCGACGTAGCCGCCGCCGGCGCGCGCGCGGCCGATCAGGTCGCGGATGGTGTAGCGGCCCTGCGAGTCGCGCAGGTCCCACAGCGACTGGCCGACCAGCTCGGGCTGGCGCGAATGCATCAGCACGCGTCCCTGCAGGTCGTAGACGAAGAAGTAGCCGTCGTTGCCGTAGTTCAGCGTGCCCAGCAGGCGCAGCGCCTCCTGCTGCGTGGCCGCGTCGTCGCCGCGGTCGTAGAGCGGGCGGATCACGCTCAGGCCCAGGTCCACGTAGCTGCGCAGCTCGCCGCGGCGCTGGGCCATGTGGCTCTGCTCGATCAGCAGCCGCTCGCGTCGGTGCAGGTCGCGCGACTGGTGCTGCAGGCCGAAGGCGACCAGGCCCAGCGCCAGCAGCAGGGGCAGCACCGCCAGGGCGATGATCTTGGTGCGCAGGGTCATGGGCGGCGGCCGGGCGGCGGGGGGCGGCGCGGCGATGCCGGACGGGGCGTGCTGGGACGGCCCGCGCTACCGGTGCGTGGTGGGCGCGGCACCGGCGCATCGAGCACCGGCGGCACCTCCAGCGCCTCCCAGGTGCCGGCCGCCAGTCCGTCGAGCACGAAGGGGCCGATGGCGACGCGGATCAGCCGCAGCGTCGGCAGGCCCACCGCCGCCGTCATGCGCCGCACCTGCCGGTTGCGGCCCTCGCGGATGGCCAGCTCGATCCAGTCGGTGGGGATGTTCTTGCGCTCGCGGATCGGGGGCTCGCGGGGCAGCAACTGCGGCGGTGGGTCGAGCCGGCGCGCGCGGGCCGGCAGCGTGGGCCCGTCGTTCAGCACGACGCCATGGCGCAGTTGCGCCAGCGCCTCGTCGGTGCAGATTCCCTCCACCTGCACCCAGTAGGTCTTCTCCATCTTGTGCCGCGGATCGGCGATGCGCGCCTGCAGCGGGCCATCGCTGGTCAGCAGCAGCAGGCCTTCGCTGTCGGCGTCGAGCCGGCCAGCGGCGTGCACGCCGGGCAGCTCGATGAACTCCTTGAGTCCGCGCCAGCGTCCCTCGGGCGTGAACTGGCTGAGCACGCCGTAGGGTTTATGGAAGCGGATGAGGCGGGGGAGCGGCACAGTCATGGACGGCGGCGAGCATAGCCCCGCACTGAAGGCCGGTCGTCGATATTGCGCAATCGTCCGCAGCCATCCTCGCGGCGAAGCGCCTTGAGGCGCCGGGATGTCAGCTCGAGTCCCGCAGGCGTGCATCCATCAGCGCCGAGAAGCGCGAGAACCACACCGCATTGGCCGGCGATGGATGCGGCAGCGGCGCGAGCGTGATGGGGTTCGTGACGCCGCCGTGCGCGTAGCCGACCTCCAGCGTGCGGGCATAGCGTTCGTCGCCCAGCGCCCAGAAGTCGTCAAGGGCCGCATTCACCTCGACCGGTTGCCCGATGCCGAACCAGAAGAAGGCCTCGCGGCCCAGCGCGATCACGGTGCGCCGGCCATCGCGGCCTTGCCACAGGTCGATGAGCAACTCGGCCATCAGCGGCTGGAAGCGGCGCTTGACCGCCATCGACCAGGCCTTGTTGCCCACGGGTTTGTAAGGCGCTGTGTTGAGCCAGAACACGCCTGAGCCGGCTTCGATGGAAGCCTCGAAATCTGGCGCCTGTGCGTCTGGCCCATGCCGCTGGCGGTGCAGCGCCGCCCGCACCAGTTGCCCGCCCTTGCCCAGGAAAGGCTGCCCCTGCTGCGCCTCCGTGCGCCCCGGGTCGCGGCCGAAGATGCACAGGGCCGCGTCCCGCGGCCCCAGGCCGATGACCGGATCGCGCCAGTCGCGGCCGGCGGATTCATAGGCCTCGCGATCAATGCCGGGGAGGTCCTGCGCCAAGCGGCGGAAGGCGGCGTGCTGGGCGGCTGAAAGGCGGGTGCAGGTCATCGTTCGCTGACGGGATAGGCATCGAGGCGAGGCGGCAGGGAAGCTGGTCAGACCGCTTGCCAGGGGTTGAAGACCTGCACCGGCATGCCGGCGAAGTCCCGCGTGTTGCGCGTGACCAGCACCAGGTCATGGACGAGCGCCGTGGCCGCGAGCAGGCTGTCAATGGCCGGCACGGAGCGGCCAGCCTCTGCGACCAGCCGTCCCCAGCGGTCGGCGACCGCGGCGTCGATGCCCAGGACGCGGCCCGTGAAGAAGAGCGGCAGGTCGACCTCCAGCCAGTCCGCCAGCGCCTGGCGCCTGGCGGGCTCCGGCACGCCGTCGATGCCCTTTCGGATCTCGCCCAGCGTCAGCACGCTGAGGTACAGCGTCGTGGGTGGCCGCCTGGCGAACCAGGCGGCCACGTTCGCATCGGGCACGCGCCGCCGCAACTCGGACAGCGCGTTGGTGTCGACCAGGTAGCTCACGACTCAGAATGCCGTGTCGCGCGTGGGGCTGGGGTCGCGCTCGAGCACCAGGTCGTCCTGGCCCGCCAGCGGCGAGCGCTGCATGAAGTCCAGCAGCGAGCCCTGCGCCTGCGACAGGCGATCAAAGGTCTGGCGGGAGACGACCACCGCCACCGACTTGCCGTGCACCGTGATGTCCTGCGGCTGTTCCTGGGCGGACTTCACCAGTTCGGACATGCGTGCCTTGGCGTCCTGCATTTGCCATGTCTGCATTGTTCTCTCCCGTTCTGACCAGAAAGGTCAGATTTTAGGCGGCGTTGCGGGCCATCCATGCAAAAGGCCGGTCTGCGGACCGGCCCTTGCCTGCTGCGTATCGGTCGAAGCCGAACACGAAGCGCTCACTTCCCCCAGCTGTCCTTCAACCCGCTCGTGCGGTTGAACACCAGCCGGCCCTCGGCCGAGGCCTTGGCGTCGACCACGAAATAGCCCAGGCGCTCGAACTGGTAGTTCGTCTCCGGAGCGGCGCCGGCCAGGCCGGCTTCGACATAGCCTTGTACCGTGCTCAGGCTGGCATCGTTCAGTTCGTCGGCGATGTTGTCGGCGCTGCCGGGCTGCTCGGTCTTGAACAGGCGCTCGTAGAGGCGGATTTCGGCGGGCACGGCGTCATGGGCGCCGACCCAGCCGATCACGCCCTTGACCTTCACGCTGTCGGCGCCGGGCGTGCCGCTCTTGGTGTCGGGCAGGACCTCGGCCCGCACCTGGGTCACGCGGCCATCGGCGTCCTGCTCGAAGCCGGTGCACTGCACCACGTAGCCGTACTTCAGGCGCACCTTGTTGCCTTCGACCGGCTGGCCGGCGGCATTGGTGTGCGGCGGGAAGAGGCGGCGGTAGCCCTTTTCGGGCACGGCCATGAAGTCCTCGCGCTCGATCCACAGCTCACGGCCGAAGCGGAAATGCCGGTGGCCGGACGCCTCGTCATGCGGGTTGACCGGGGCGCTGCAGGGCTCCAGGTGGCCGGCGCCCATGGCGCTGTCCCAGTTGGTGATCACGAGCTTGAGGGGATCGAGCACGGCCATGGCGCGCGGCGCCACGGGGTCGAGCGCATCGCGCAGCGCGGCTTCGAGCGCGGCGTACTCGGTCCAGGCACCGCCGGACTTGGTGGTGCCGCTGCGCTCGCAGAACAGCTTGAGCGCCTCGGGCGTGTAGCCGCGGCGGCGCAGGCCGGCCAGCGTGGGCATGCGCGGGTCGTCCCAGCCATCCACATGGCGGTCTTCGACCAGCTGGCGCAGCTTGCGCTTGCTGGTGATGACGTGCGTGACGTTCAGCCGTGCGAATTCGTACTGCCGGGGCGGCGGCGCGGTGAGCAGGCCACCTTCGATCAGCCGCGCCATCAGCCAGTCGTAGAAAGGCCTTTGGTCCTCGAACTCCAGCGTGCAGATGCTATGGGTGATCTGCTCCAGCGCGTCCTCGATGGGATGCGCATAGGTGTACATCGGGTAGATGCACCAGGCGTCGCCCGTGTTGTGGTGCGTCGCGCGGCGGATGCGGTAGAGCGTGGGGTCGCGCAGGTTGATGTTGGGGCTGGCCATGTCGATCTTCGCGCGCAGCACGGCGGCGCCGTCGGGCAGCTCGCCGTTCTTCATCTGGCGCAGGCGGGCGAGGTTCTCTTCGGGCGTGCGGCTGCGGAAGGGGCTGTCGGTGCCGGGCGTGCCGAAGTCGCCGCGGTTGGCGCGCATCTGCTCGGGCGTCTGCTCGTCCACGTAGGCATGGCCGGCCGTCACCAGGTGCTCGGCCGCGCGGTACATGAAGTCGAAGTAGTTGCTGGCGTAGTAGATGTGGTCCTGCACAGCGCCCGGCTCGGCGGGCACGTCGGCCAGGGCGGTGGAATAGCCCATCCAGCGGATCGCCTCGCGGATGGAGTCGACGTACTCCTGCTCTTCCTTCTCGGGGTTGGTGTCGTCGAAGCGCAGGTGGCACACGCCGCCGTATTCCTTGGCCAGCTCGAAGTTCAGCCAGATGCTCTTGGCATGGCCGATGTGCAGGTAGCCGTTGGGCTCGGGCGGGAAGCGGGTGCGGATCCTGGCCGGATCGGGCATGCCGGCCTGATGCGAGGGGCCGTCGCCCGGCCCGCCGCCCCAGCGGCGCGGGGCATAAGTGCCCTGTTCCAGGTCGGCTTCGATGACGTGGCGCAGGAAGTTGCTCGGAGCGGCCGGGGCCGCGGGCGCGGCAGCCTGCTTGCCGCCATTGTTCTTGTTGTCGCCGTGCGGGGCAGAGGGAGAAGTCATCGGGGAATTTTATGGGCCGGCCGGCGCCGATGGTTTCGCCGCGCTGCAGCGCAAATGCTGTCCGTGACGCGAGAAGGGTTACGTCTGGCAACCAACGTCACGTTCGAGGGTGAACCTTTCCGGGGCCTTGGCCGTTCTATGGGTCAGGTGGACGGCAGTTTTTCCGAATGGCGTCCTTCCCCAGTTTTTCCAGGAGATCGAGATGAATGTCTCTCGCACGGGCTTCTTCAAGTGGGCGGCGGCTGCCGCCGTCGCGGCGGGTGCCCTGTTTGCCGCATCGTCGGCCAGCGCGCAGGTGAGCTGGTCGCTGGGCGTGTCGGTGCCGGGCGTGGCCGTGGGTGTGGCAGCGCCGCCGCCCGCGTACTACGGCCCGCCCCCGGCGTACTACGTGGCCCCGCCCGCACCGGTGTACTACCGCCCGCCGCCGCCGGTGTACTACCGTCCGCCCCCTCCGGCGGTGGTGTATGAGCCGGCACCGGTCTACTACGGCCCGGGCCCTTACTACTACCGCCACCACCACCACTGGCGTTGACGGCAGCGGGTCGGCCTCACGGCCGGTCCATGTCGCGAATCGAGCCGCCTTTCTCCGCGTGCCGGAAGGCGGCTTTTTCGTGGGCGCTTCGTCCCCTTCGGCTCCGCTCGCTACATCGCCCGGAACAGCGGCGCATAGAGCCGGCTCACCGGCAGGGGCTCGTTCGGCCGGCCGCGCAGCGTCAGCTGCATGCGCCCCGCCTCGTCGCGATGGACGGCGTCGACGGCGTCGGCCCGCACCACCACCGCGCGGTGGATCTGCCAGAAGCGCTGCGGATCGAGCTGCGGCAGCAACTGCTTGAGCGGCGTGCGGATCAGATGCTCGGCATCGGCCGTCAACACGCGCAGGTACTTGTCGGCCGCCTCGAAGTACAGCACCTCGTCCACCGGCACCATGCGTATGGTCGTCCCGCCGGCATTGCTCGCCGCGATGAATTTGAGCGGCGACGACTCGCCTCGTGGCGGGGAGGCGGCGCCCAGCAGGTCGCGCCACTGCGCCAGTGCCTGCTGCGGCAGGGCTGCGGGCGCGGCCAGGCGCTCCTGCAGCCGGGCGACGGTGCGGGCGAGCCGCTGCGGCTGCACCGGCTTCATGAGGTAGTCCAGCGCCTGCGCCTCGAAGGCGCGGGCGGCGTACTCGTCATAGGCGGTGACAAACACCAGTTGTGGCATGGGCGCTTCGTCCGCGGGCCAGCGTTCCGCGATCTCCTCGGCCGCGGCCAGGCCGTCCTGGCCGGGCATGCGGATGTCCATGAACAGCACATCAGGGCGCAGCCGCAGCGCCTCGCGGGCGGCGCCGAGGCCATCGCCGACAAGGGCCGTCACCTGCAGGGCGGGCCAGGCGCGTGCCAGTTCGACCTGCAGGGACTGGGCGAGCAGCGGTTCGTCTTCGGCGATCAGGGCGGTGGGCATCGGCAGGGCGTGGTCAGGCGGAAGCAGGCAGGGGCAGGGTGACGGTGGCGCAGGTGCCGCCGCCGGGCGGCGAGCTCAGCGTGAGCGTGCCGCGCTCGCCATGCAGGGTGCGCAGGCGCTCGCGCACCTGGGTGAGGCCAAAGCCGCCGGTGGGCGCCGCGCCGGTGTCGGAGGGCGGCGAGCCTGCGCCCTCGGCGAGCCCGCCGTCCGGTGCCGCGGCCAGCCCGGCACCCGTGTCGATGACGTCGATGACGAGGTCGTCCGCCTCGCGCCGGGCCAGCACGCGGATCTCGCCGCCTTCGACGTGGGGCTCCAGCCCGTGCCGGATGGCGTTCTCGACCAGGGGCTGCAGCAGCAGCGGGGGGACCGGCACCGCGCGCAGGTCGGGCGGCAGCTCGAGCGTGCAGCGCAGGCGCGGCCCCATGCGCACGGCCATCAGCGCCAGGTAGTCGGCCAGGCGGTCGAACTCCTGCGACAGCGGATGCAGCGTGCTGCGCGAGCCGCCCAGCGTGGCGCGCAGGTAGTCGTTGAGCCGGTCCAGCATGGCGATGGCGCGCTCGGGATCGGTGCCGATCAGCACGCGCAGGTTGGCCAGGGTGTTGAACAGCATGTGCGGCTCCAGCTGCGTCTCCAGCAGCTTCAGGCGCGCCTCCGTGGCGTCTCGCTCGGTCTCGGCGATCTTCGCGGTCATCGCGGCGGCTTTGCCACGGGCATGGAAGTAGAAGGAGCCGATTGCGCCCGCTGCCACCGTGATGTAGAGCCCGATGATGTTCTTGTGGGCGGGCCCGGCATCGACATCGCCCGGGCCGATCAGCCAGAAGGCCAACGGGTCGCCAACGTAGAAGCCGATCAGCACTCCGCAACTGGTGAGCAGCACGCCCCGCCAGCCCTTGGGCCATCCGTGTCCGCCGTCGGGGTCGCCGTGGCAGTCATCGGGATGGAACAGATAGCGGCCTGCTTCGATCAGTGCCCAGCAGATCGTGCCGATGCACAGCGAGTAGACGAGCTGGACCAGATAGCTGCGCGTGGGCCACATCAGAGTGGTGAACACGGTCACCACGCAGCAGAGAGCCAGCACATGCAGGTAGTGGCGCAGAAGGCTGCCGAGCACCTGCAGTGTCGTCGGCGCTGCTGCGGCGCCGGTAGCGGATGCGGAATCGGACGCCGCCCTCATGGTGTCGACAGCGGTGGCGTGATCGCGACGTCCGCCGTCGTTCCCAGCGGCCCAGTCGCAGCGGCTGGCACCGCCATCCGCGCATTGCGACGCAACTCCTCCGTCGTTTCGCCCCCACCCGGCCGCCATCCCGGCGGGCGCCACAGGTAGCCCAGCGCCTCGCCCACCGACTTCGCCCCGCGCAGGTCGCGCCACAGTGCGCGCCAGCCGTCGAACTCGATGACCAGCAGGTTGTACGAGGTCTGCGGCTTCACCAGGCCGTAGCGCGGCTTCACGTCCGCCCGCTCCGCCATGTAGGTGCCGAACAGCCGGTCGAACACGATCAGCACACCGCCGTAGTTGCCGTCCAGGTATTCCAGGTTCGATGCATGGTGCACCCGGTGCGCCGAGGGCGTGTTCAGCACCCATTCGAGCGGGCCCAGGCGCGGGATCCAGGTGGCATGGATCCAGAACTGGTAGAGCAGGTTGAGCGTGAACATCAGCAGGATCAGCCGCGGCGGCGCACCCAGCAGCGGCGCCAACAGGAAGAAAGCCAGCACGCCGGTGAGCTTGCCCGTCCAGCCGAAGCGGTAGGCCGCCGACAGGTTGAGGTCGTTGGGCGAATGGTGGATCGAATGCGTGCACCAGAACCAGCGCACGCGGTGTGCCGCGCGGTGGTACCAGTAGTAGCAGAACTCCTGCAGCAGGAAGGCCGCCACCCAGCCCGTCCAGTGGCTCAGCGGCAGGGTGAACAGCCGGTGCGCATAGAGCCAGTCCATCCAGCCCAGCCAGAAGGCCAGCGGCAGCAGCCAGCGCAGCGGGTATTCGCGCACCAGGAAGTCGACCATCGAGAGGCCGGCGGACTTCCAGTCGTAGGCCGGCCCCAGGCCGCGGGCATGGCGCCACGTCAGCACCACGGCCTCCAGCAGCGAGGCGACCAGCACCGTCACGACGGCGAACTTGAGGATGAGCAGAAGAACTGGCATGGCGGCGCGCTCCGGACGAAGTGTTGGGGAAAGGACGCCTGACAGCGCTCAGGGCCTGTCAGCGCACAGGGTTGACAGGCCCTAATCCATCAGGGCGTAGGGGCCGCCACGCTGCAGCGCGCGCTGGTAGGCCGGCCGTGCGTGGATGCGTTCGAGCCACGCCATCAGCTTCGGCCGGCTGCCGTCCAGACCGGCCCGGGCGCGGGCGGCCTCGACCGGGAAGCTCATCTGGATGTCGGCCACGCTGAAGTACGGGCCGGCGAACCAGTCGCGCTGGGCCAGTTCCGACTCCATGAAGTCCAGGTGCTGGCGCAGTTGAGGCTGCACGAAGCTGGCCATGGCCTTGTCGGCGATGCCGCGGGCGATGGGCTTGACGAAGAAGGGCATCTTCGCGCCCTTGATGCGGTTGAACACCAGCGTGAGCAGCAGCGGCGGCATGGCCGAACCCTCGCCGTAGTGCAGCCAGTAGCGGCAGCGCAGCGCCTCGGGGCTGCCGGCCTCGGGAAGCAGGGCGGCCGCGGGGTAGCGCTCGGCCAGCGTCTCCAGGATGGCGCCGGATTCGGCGAGCACGCTGCCGTCGTCGAGCGTGACGACCGGCGCCTTGCCCAGGGGATGCACCCGCTTGAGCTCGGGCGGCGCCAGCATGGTGGCCGGGTCGCGCTTGTACTGCACGATCTCGTAGGGAAGCTGGAGTTCTTCCAGCAGCCACAGCACGCGTTGGGAACGGGAGTTTTCGAGGTGGTGGATGGTGATCATGGGGCGCGATGTTGCCTGAGTGCCGGCACAAGCGGGGGGCGCGGCGTGCCGTGCGGTGCCGGCCTGTCAGCCACCCGTGCGGCCGTCAGCGGTCAGGCGCTCCCGCTCGCGCTGCACCATGCGCTCCATCAGCGCATTGCCTGGCGCGAAGACCCACACGCCCAGTCCGTGGAAGAACAGGCCCAGGCCCCAACCCAGCAACGGAAACACCGCCCAGTGGCGCCCATGCGCCATCGACACCGCGATAAGGGCCAGATTGACCAGTGTGTAGATGGCGGCATGGGCGAACCATCCGAGTTTGGCCTTGGCGCGACGCCGGGCGAGGGCATCGATAGAGGAGTAGGCATCTTGGCGCATGGAGGGCTCCGAGTGGGAAAGGGAAAAGGGACGGACGATTGCCCCGGGCTCGTGGGGCTTCCGAATCGGCTCAGGCCAGCGATGCCGCGCGGTCGGCGCTGATCGCCAGGCGCCACAGCCGCAGGGCGCCGCCCGCGAAGATGCCGCTGAACAGGCCGTACAGGACGCTGATGCCCAGGGCGAAGCCGCTGTCCTGCGCCAGGCCGGGATGGAAGACCAGCGTCACGCCGACGACGTACTTGGTCAGGAAGATGCCCAGCATCCGCACCAGCGGCCAGGGGCTGCCCGGCAGCAGGAACTCGCGCAGCTCGGGGTCGTACTGGGTGCGCGGCGACAGCGGCCGTGCCTGCATCCAGAAGCCGCTGGCGGCCGCGGCGACGACCCAGGCCACCAGCGCCAGCAGCCCGGCCTGCGAATGGCCGAAGGCCGAGGCCACGCCATAGAGCGCGAAGCCGACCAGCGCCAGCGGCAGCACGGTGACGCCCGCCAGACTGACCTCGCGCGTCACCAACTGTCGTGCGCCGCGCCAGGCCAGCACCGCGAAGACGGCGAACACCCACGTGGGGGTGTGGGCGACGATCTGGAAGAGCATGGAATCGGTGAGCATGGAAAGTCCTTGGGTGAGGTCAGGTGGGTGGGGCCGCCGGTCAGGCAGCTGCGATGGAATGGACTGTGCCGGCCGCCAGCGCTCGCCGCCACCGACCTGCGATGAATGGCGCCAGCGTGGCGCGAACGGCAGGATGGCGGCGCCAACGGCAGCGGGCTGAGGCCGCGCGGTGGCCGCCCCGGATCCGCACTGGCGGCCGCCCTCGAATCGCCCGACGGGGCGCCGGCCGACAGGGCCGAGGCTTTACCGCCGCTTTACGGTCGCTCCCACATCGCAGCTACGATTTCCCGCTCTACTCGCGGCACGCTCAGCCGCACGCTTGCTACGCATCCATGGACCCTCGCCACACCCCCCCTGCCCAGACCACGAACGCCACGGAGCCGGTGATGCCGCCGGCGCGTCCCCCGGGCCGGCGCAGCCGCTGGCTGGGTGGTGCGGCGGTGCTCGTGCTGGTGGCCGGACTGGTGGGGCTGGGCTGGTACCTGGTTCACCGCCCGGCGGCCGAAGGCAGCGCCGGCGTTGGCGGGCCGCCGGGCCGCGGCGGTCCGGGCGGGCCCGGTGGTCCTGGCGGCCCGGGTGGCCCAGGCGGTCCGGGCGGCGGCTTCGGCAGCGTCACCGTGGGCAATGCCGTGGTGCGCAGCATGCAGTTGCCCATCACGCTGGACGCACTCGGCACCGTCACGCCCCTGGCGACCGTCACGCTCAAGCCGCAGGTCGGCGGTGTGCTGGCCGAGGTGCTGTTCACCGAGGGCCAGACGGTGCGCAAGGGCCAGCTGCTCGCGCGGATCGACCACCGGCCCTACCAGCAGGCGCTGGACCAGGCGCGGGGGACGCGGCTGCGCGACGAGGCGCAGCTGGCTGCCGCGCGGGTGACACTGGAGCGCTACCGCACGCTGCTCTCGCAGGACTCCATCGCCCGCCAGGACGTGGACACGCAGGCCGCGCTGGTGCGCCAGCTCGAGGGCACCGTGGTCAGCGACAAGGCGGCCGAGGCCAGCGCCCAACTCAACCTCGACTTCACCCGCATCACTGCCCCGGTGACGGGCCGCATCGGCCTGCGTGCGGTGGACCCGGGCAACTACGTGGCGGCCAATGCGACCACGGGCGTCGCCGTCATCACGCAGATGAACCCGATCGACGTGCAGTTCTCGGTGCCGCAGGACCGCGTGCCCGAAATCCAGGCGCAGCAGGCCAGCGGGTCCAGGCTGCAGGCCACGGCGCTGGACCGCACCCGCAGCGACGTGCTCGACCAGGGCACGTTCTCCACGCTCGACAACGTGGTCGACGTGGGCACCGGCACCGTCAAGGCCAAGGCCCGCTTCGACAACACGCAGGCCAAGCTCTTTCCCAGCCAGTTCGTGAACCTGCGGCTCACGCTGCGCACGGTCGATGCGCTGGTGGTGCCGGTGACCGCGGTGCGAACCGGACCCACCGGCCCTTATGTCTATGTGATCCGCGACGACCGCACGGTGGAGGTGCGGCCCGTCAAGCGCGGCGAGTCCACGCCGGAAGTGATCGCCATCACCTCTGGCCTGCAAGCCGGCGAGAAGGTGGTGACCGAAGGCGGCGACCGGCTCAACGACGGCTCACGCGTTCAACTGCAGGGTGAGCGCCCGGCCACCGGCCCACGCCAGGGCGGGCAACGCCGCCGCGGGGCCGAGGGCGCGGGCGCGCCCGCCGCCGGCGCGTCGGCGCCGCAGGCCGGGGCCTCGGCGCCCGCTGCCGCCGCGGCTGCGCCCGCTGCCGCCGCGGCTGCGTCCGCTGCCGCCGCGGCTGCGTCCGCTGCCGCCGCGCCTGCGTCCGCTGCCGCCTCGCCTGCGCCCGCACTGCCCACGCCCGAGCAGCGCCAGCGCATGCTCGACAGTGCCCGCGACAACCCCGAGAGGCTGGCCCGAATCCAGGCGATGCTCGACGGCCTGGACAAGGGCGACCCCGAGGCCATCGAGCGCTGGCAGCGCTTGCAACAGCGTCGCCGCGAAGGCGGCGGTGGTGGCGGCAGCGGTGAAAGCCGATGAATCCCTCGCGTCCCTTCATCGAGCGGCCGGTCGCCACCGGGCTGCTGATGCTGGCCATCGTGCTGGCCGGCCTGGTGGGCCTGCGCTTCCTGCCGCTGGCGGCGCTGCCGCAGGTGGACTACCCGACCATCCAGGTGCAGACGCTCTACCCTGGCGCCAGTCCCGAGGTCATGAGCCGCACCGTCAGTGCGCCGCTGGAGCGCCAGTTCGGCCAGATGGCCGGCCTCAACCGCATGAGCTCGACCAGTGCGGCGGGCGTCTCCATCGTCACCTTGCAGTTCGACCTGGACCAGACGCTGGACGTCGCCGAGCAGCAGGTGCAGGCCGCCATCAACGCGGGCGGCTCCTTCCTGCCCACCGACCTGCCGGCGCCGCCGGTCTATGCCAAGGTCAACCCGGCCGATGCGCCCATCATGACGCTGGCGGTCACGGCCGACACCCTGCCGCTGACCGAGGTGCAGAACATCGTCAACACCCGGCTGGCGCAGAAGATCAGCCAGGTGAGCGGCGTGGGCCTGGTCACGCTGGCAGGCGGCCAGCGGCCGGCCGTGCGCATTCAGGCCAACACCCAGGCGCTGGCCTCGGCCGGCATCGGGCTGGACACGCTGCGCAACGCCATCGCCGCGGCCAATGCCAACGGCGCCAAGGGCAGCTTCGACGGGCCGCAGCGGGCCTACACCATCAACGCCAATGACGCGCTGCTGACCGCGGCCGACTACAAGAAGCTGATCGTCGCCTGGAAGAACAACGCGCCGGTGCGCCTGGCGGACGTGGCCCGCGTGGTCGACGGCGCCGAAAACGCACAGCTGGGCGCCTGGGCCGGCCTCAAGGACGACAAGCCCCAGGCCAACGGGGCCGGCGACGGCACGCTGCGCCAGTCCATCATCGTCAACGTGCAGCGCCAGCCGGGTGCCAACGTCATCTCCACCGTGGATGCGATCCGCGCCCGTCTGCCTGAGCTGCAGGCCGCCATGCCGGCCAATGTGCGGGTGGAGGTGCTGTCCGACCGCACCTCCGGCATCCGCGCCTCGGTCGAGCATGTGCAGATGGAACTGGTGCTGGCCGTGGTGCTGGTGGTGCTGGTCATCTTCCTGTTCCTGCACAGCCTGCGTGCCACGATCATCGCCAGCATCGCGGTGCCCATCTCGCTCATCGGCACGGCCGGCGTGATGTACCTGCTGGGCTATTCGCTCAACAACCTGAGCCTGATGGCCATGACCATCGCCACCGGCTTCGTGGTGGACGACGCCATCGTCATGATCGAGAACATCGCCCGCAAGCTGGAGGAGGGCGAGCCGCCGTTCAAGGCTGCGCTCGACGGCGCCTCGCAGATCGGCTTCACCATCATCTCGCTGACGGTGTCGCTGATCGCGGTGCTGATCCCGCTGCTGTTCATGCAGGACGTGGTGGGCCGCCTGTTCCGCGAGTTCGCGGTCACGCTGGCCATCACCATCCTGATCTCGGCCGTGGTCTCGCTCACGCTCGTGCCCATGATGGCCGCGCGCTGGCTGGAACCCGAATCGAAGAGCGGCGGCCGGCTCGGCCGCACGGTGCAGCGCTTCTTCGACCGCGTGATCGCCCGCTACGACGTGAGCCTGGGCTGGGTGTTGCGCCACCAGGGCCTCACGCTGGTGGTGGCGGTGGCCACGCTGGCACTCACGGCCCTGCTGTACGTGGTCATCCCCAAGGGCCTGTTCCCCACGCAGGACACCGGCCAGCTCAAGGCCCGCATCGAGGCCTCTCAGGATGTGTCGTACGAGCGCATGGCCCAGCTGCAGGAGCACGCAGCCGCCGTCGTGCTGGCCGATGCCGATGTGCAGAGCGTGAGTTCGGTGGTGGGCGTGGACGGCGCCAGCAACATGGCGCTCAACACCGGCAGCATGCTGATCAACCTGCGCCGCAGCCGCGATGCGCAGGACGTGGTGATGAACCGGCTGACGCAGGCGGTGCGGACGCAGGTGGCGGGTGTCAAGCTCTACCTGCAACCCACGCAGGACCTGACCATCGATGCCGAATCCGGCCCCACCGAATTCCGCGTGGCGCTGGAAGGTTCGGACACCGCCACCGTCAACGACTGGGCGAAGAAGCTCGTCGCGCGTCTGGGCAATGAGCCGCTGGTGCGCAATGCCACCACCGACGCCGGCGCGCAGGGCCTGGCCGCCTATGTGGACATCGACCGCAACACGGCCTCGCGCCTGTCGGTCACGGCCAGTTCGGTGGACGATGCGCTCTACAGTGCCTTCGGCCAGCGCATCGTCTCCACCATCTTCACCGAGACCAACCAGTACCGCGTGATCCTGGAGGCGCAGCGCGAGGGGCTCGATTCGCCCCAGGGCCTGGGCAGCCTGCAGCTGCGCACCGGCGGCGGTACGGCAACACCGCTGTCGGCCTTCGCCACCGTGCGCGAGCAGCCCGCGCCGCTGCAGATCACGCGGGTGGCGCAATACCCCGCGGCCACGGTCGGCTTCGACACCGCACCGGGCGTGGCGCTGGGCAAGTCGGTCTCGGCCATCCGAGCGGCAGCCCAGGAGATCGGCCTGCCTGTCGGCATCAACCTGCGTTTCCTGGGTGCGGCCGGCGCCTACGAGAATTCGCTGACCAGCCAGCTATGGCTGATCCTGGCCGCGGTGGTGTGCGTGTACATCGTGCTCGGCGTGCTGTACGAGAGCTATGTGCACCCGATGACCATCCTGTCGACGCTGCCCTCGGCCGGCGTGGGTGCATTGCTGGCGCTGATGCTCAGCGGCAACGACCTGGGCGTGATCGGCATCATCGGCATCATCCTGCTGATCGGCATCGTCAAGAAGAACGCGATCATGATGATCGACTTCGCCATCGATGCCGAGCGCAACGAGGGAAAGGCGCCCGAGGACGCCATCCGCCAGGCCGCGCTGCTGCGCTTCCGCCCCATCCTGATGACCACGCTGGCGGCGCTGTTCGCCGCGGTGCCGCTGATGCTGGGCCTGGGCGAGGGCGCGGAACTGCGCCGGCCGCTGGGCCTGTCGATCTTCGGCGGGCTGGTGCTGTCGCAGCTGCTCACGCTGTTCACCACGCCGGTGATCTACCTGGCCTTCGATCGGCTGGGCCGGCGCCTCTCGCGCAAGGGCGGTCGCGAGGATGACGACGACGGTGGTCCCGCGGTACCTGCGCCGGAGGCACGCGCGTGAACCTGTCGCGCCCCTTCGTGTTGCGGCCGGTGGCCACGGTGCTGCTGACGCTGGGCATCGCGCTGGCCGGCATCCTGGCCTTCTTCAAGCTGCCGGTGTCGCCACTGCCCAAGGTCGACTTCCCGGTCATCAGCGTCAGCGCCAGCATCGCCGGCGCCAGCCCCGACACCATGGCCAGCAGCGTGGCCACGCCGCTGGAGCGGCGGCTGGGCGTGATCCCGGGCGTGAACGAGCTGACCTCCACCAGCTCCGTGGGCTCCACGCGCATCACCCTGCAGTTCGACCTGAACCGCGACATCGATTCGGCCGCGCGCGAGGTGCAGGCCGCCATCAATGCGGCCCGCGTCGACCTGCCCGCCACGCTGCGCAGCAACCCGACCTACCGCAAGGCCAACCCGGCCGCGGCGCCGGTGATGATCATCGCGCTCACCTCCAGGACGCGCACGCCCGGGCAGATCTACGACACGGTCTCCAATATCGTGAGCCAGCGCCTTTCGCAGGTTGAAGGCGTGGGCGACGTGGAGATCGGCGGCGGCTCGTTGCCCGCCGTGCGGGTGGAGCTGGAGCCCTTCAGCCTCAACCGACTGGGCATCAGCACCGAGGACGTGCGTGCCGCCATCCAGGCCAACAACGCCAACCGGCCCAAGGGCGTGATCGAGAGCGAGGACCGGCGGCTGCAGATCTACACGCCGTCCCCGGGCCTGCGCGCGGCCGACTACCGCGACCTGGTGATCGCCTGGCGCAACAACGCGGCGGTGCGCCTGAAGGACGTGGCCGAGGTGATCGACAGCGTCGAGAACACGCGCACGCTGGGCCTGTTCAACGGCCAGCCGGCCATCGTGGTGCTGCTGCGGGCGCAGGCCGACGCCAACGTGATCGAGACGGTGGACGCGGTGCGTGCGCTGATCCCCGAACTCAAGGCGCAGCTGCCGCAGGACATCGACGTGCAGGTCGCCTCGGACCGCACGGCCTCGATCCGCGCCGCGCTGCACGAGGTCGAGTTCACGCTGATGATCTCGGTCGCGCTGGTGGTGCTGGTGGTGGGCCTCTTCCTGCGTCGGGCACGGGCCACCATCATCCCGACCGTCGCCACCGTGGTGTCGCTGCTGGGCACCTTCGGCGTGATGTACCTGCTGGGCTTCTCGCTCAACAACCTGAGCCTGATGGCCCTGACGGTGGCCACCGGCTTCGTGGTGGACGACGCCATCGTGGTGCTGGAGAACACGCAGCGTCACATCGAGAACGGCATGGGCCGGCTGCAGGCGGCGCTGCAGGGCGCGCGCGAAGTCGGCTTCACCGTGCTGTCCATCAGCCTGTCGCTGGTGGCGGTGTTCATCCCGCTGCTGTTCATGGGCGGGCAGGTGGGGCGGCTGTTCCACGAGTTCGCGGTGACGCTGTCGGTGGCGGTGCTGATCTCGCTGGTCATCTCGCTCACCACCACGCCCATGATGTGCGCGGCCCTGCTGCGGGCCGAGAGCTGGTACCAGCGCCGTCCGCCCGGGCCGATCGGTCGCCGCTGGGCACCGGTGAGCGCCTGGCTGGGCCGTCAGGGCGACCGGGTATGGAACGGCATCCTGCGCGGCTACGCCCGCAGCCTGGACTGGGCCCTGGCGAGCAAGACCATCGTGCTGATCTCGCTGCTGGCCGTCATCGGCCTGAACGTCTATCTGTTCGTGCATGTGCCCAAGGGCTACTTCCCGCAGCAGGACAACGGCCAGATCAACGCCGGCCTGCGCGCGGACCAGAGCATCTCGTCCGTGGCGCTGTCGGCCAAGCTCAAGCAGGCGGTGGACATCATCAAGGCCGATCCGGCCGTGGACACGGTGGTGGGCTTCACCGGCGGCACGCGCGCAGGCGGCGGCTTCATGTTCGTCAACCTCAAGCCGCTGGCCGAACGGGGCGTGAAGACGCAGGTGGTGATCGACCGGCTGCGGCCGCAGCTCAACCAGCTCACGGGCCTGCGGGTCTTCCTGGGGCCGGTGCAGGAGCTGCGCATGGGCGGACGCTCCAGCAATTCCGCCTACCAGTACACCCTGCGCGCCGACAACATCACCGATCTGCGCGCTGCCTCGGCCAAGTTGGCGGCGCGCATGGCCGAGCTGCCGCAGCTGGCCGATGTCGACGGCGAGAGCTCCAACGACAACGGCGTCGAGACCTTCCTGTCGGTGGACCGCGACGCAGCCGCGCGGCTGGGCGTCAACACGACGGCACTCAACAGCGCGCTCTACAACGCCTACGGCCAGCGCTCGGTGGCGACCATCTACAACGACCTCAACCAGTACTCGGTCATCATGGAATGGGCGCCACGCTTCCAGACCTCGCCGCTGGCGCTGAAAGACCTGTACGTGCCTTCGACGCTCAGCAGCACGACCAATGCGGACGGCAGCACGGGCAGTACCTCGCTGCAGGCGAATACCGATACCAGCACCGGCACCTCGACCACCACCTCGGCCAACCCGGGGCAGCGCGGCGCCTCCACCGGGCAGGCGCTGGCGACCAGCACCACGACGCTGGTGCCGCTGTCGGCCTTCGCCACCCTCAAGGAGCGGGCGGTGCCCAGCTCTATCAGCCATGAGGACACCGAGCTGTCGAGCACCATCTCCTTCAACCTGCCCGACGGCGTGACGCTGCAGGAGGCACAGGCGGCCATCAAGCAGGCCGAGAACGACGTGGCCCTGCCCATCAACGTGCGCGGCAGCTTCGGCGGCACGGCGCGCGCGGCGCAGCAGAGCGGCAACCAGCAGGCGCTGCTGATCGTCGGGGCCATCGTGGTCATCTACATCGTGCTGGGCATCCTGTACGAGAGCCTGATCCATCCGGTGACGGTGCTCACCACGCTGCCTTCGGCGGGCGTGGGCGCGGTGCTGGCGCTGCTGATGCTGCGCATGGACCTGTCGATCATGGCGCTGATCGGGCTCTTCCTGCTAATCGGCATCGTCAAGAAGAACGCCATCATGATCATCGACTTCGCGCTGGAGGCGCAGCGCCAGCGCGGCCTCACGGCCGTCGATGCGGTGCGCGAGGCCAGCCTGCTGCGGCTGCGGCCCATCCTCATGACCACGCTGGCCGCCATGCTGGGCGCGCTGCCGCTGGCCATCGGCTTCGGCGTGGGCTCGGAACTGCGCCAGCCCCTGGGCGTGACCATCATCGGCGGCCTCGTCGCCAGCCAGCTGCTCACGCTGCTCACCGTGCCCGTCATCTACGTGCTGATGGACCGCCTGCGTCCCGGCGGCGGCCGCGTGCCGCCCATCGGCATCCACGAACACGCTCCCACCCGATGAAGACCCGCTTCGTTCCTTCCGCCTTCCTCGCGCGCCGCCAGCTGCTGCTCGCGGCCCCTGCGGCCGTCCTGCTGGCCGGGTGCGCCGTGGGGCCGCGCTACGCGCCACCGGCCGATGCGGCACCCGCCGCCTTCAAGGAGGCGCCGGCCGTGGCCGGCTGGTTGCCCGCCGCGCCGGGCGACACGCTGGACAAGGGGCCGTGGTGGAAGCGCTTCGACGACCCGCAGCTCGATGCACTGGCCGAGCGCGTGCAGGTGAACAACCAGAACATCGCCGTGGCCGTGGCGGCCTACAGCCAGGCCCAGGCGCTGGTGCGCGAGCAGCGCGCCTCGCTGCTGCCGGCGCTCACGGCCAGCGGCAGCGGCCGACGCAGCGGCCCGGTGAAGAGCGACAGCGGCACGCGGCCGTCCAACAGCTTCTCGGCCGGGCTAACGGCGAGTTGGGACGCCGACCTGTGGGGCCGTCTGCGCCTGTCGGTGGAAAGCGCCAGCGCCAGCGCGCAGGTCAGCCAGGCCGACCTGGCGGCCGCCCGCCTGTCGGCCCTGGGTGCGCTGGCCACCAACTACCTGCAGCTGCGCGCGACCGACGCCGAGATCGCGCTGCTGGACCGCACGCTCGAAGGCTACGAGCGCTCGCTGACCATCACGCGCAACCGCTACCAGGCGGGCATCGCGGCGCAGACCGATGTGCTGCAGGCGCAGACCCAGCTGGTCAGTGCCCGTTCGGACCGCGCCGGCCTGGTGCGCGACCGGGCCGTGCTGGAGCATGCGATCGCCGTGCTGGTGGGCGTGGCGCCGGCCGACTTCACGCTCGCGGCCCAGCCCGATTGGCTGCCCGTGGTGCCCTCGGTGCCGCTCAGTCTGCCGGCCGAACTGCTGCAGCGCCGGCCCGACATCGCGGCGGCCGAGCGCACGATGGCGCGGGCCAATGCGCAGATCGGCATTGCCCGCAGCGCGTACTTTCCCAGCCTCAACCTCACCGCGTCGGTCACGGGCGGTGCGAGCCGGGTGGGCGAGCTGTTCAATGCCTCGAACCTGCTGTGGGCGCTGGGCATTTCGGCCGCTCAGACGGTGTTCGATGGCGGCGCCATCGCGGCCCAGGTCGATGCGGCCGGCGCCACCTACCAGGGCGCGGTGGCCAGCTACCGGCAGACGGTGCTCAGCGCCTTCCAGGCCGTGGAGGACCAGTTGAGCAATGCCGCCGCGCAGGCCGAGCAGGCGGTGCTGCTGCGGCAGGCCTCCGAGGCGGCGGACCTGACGGAGCAGCAGATCCTCAACCGCTACCGCGCCGGTCAGGTGAGCTACACCGACGTGGTGACGGCCCAGGCCTCGGCCCTGAGCGCCCGGCGCAGCCTGCTCAATGCGCAGCTGTCGCGGCAGGCCTCGGCGGTGGCGCTCATCCAGGCGCTCGGGGGTGGGTGGGAGGCCGACTGGCTGCGCACGCCGGCAGCCGCCGCGGCCGGCCTCCCCAGGTCGACGCGTTGAGCCCGGGCTGGGGCTCGCCATGAGCGGACGGTTGCGCGCTGCACCGCTGCGTGGCCTG
>NZ_CAJYES010000103.1 GCF_913773995.1 uncultured Pseudacidovorax sp. | reverse complement strand
CCTCCTTCGTGGGCGTGGGCTCGCTCAAACACCGCGTGGTGCTCTATCCCATCTCCCCGCCCGATCCGGCCACGGGCCTGGCCACCATCAACTGGATCGCCGAGATCACCGTCGACAACCAGGGCGGCTGGCAGCACGGCGACTGGAACCGGCGCGTGCGGCTCGAAGACTTCATCCACCACTTCGAAGGCTGGAACTACAGCTGGATCGACGTGCCCGCCATGCTGCGCGGCGCCCAGGACGTCTTCGAGTACCCCATGATCGACCGCGACCCGGTGCCCACCTGGGTCGATGGCCGCGTGGCGCTGCTGGGCGATGCGGCGCATGTGATGTACCCGGTGGGCTCCAACGGCGCCAGCCAGGCCATCGTGGATGCGCGGGTGCTGGGCGCGCAGCTGATCGCCCACGGCGTAGGGCCACAGGCGCTCCAGGCCTACGACGACAGGCTGTGCAAGGACATCTCGGCCCTGGTGCTGCGCAACCGCGGCTCGGGGCCCTTCGGACTGCTGGGCCTGGTGGACGAGCGCTGCGGCGGCGTGTTCGACCACATCGACGAGGTGCTGCCGCGCGCGGAGCGCGAGGCCTTCATGGCGCGCTACAAGGCCGCCGCGGGCTTCGCCATCGAGACGCTCAACGCCGCGCCGCCGACCATCGCGCCGGGGCAGCGCGTGGCAGGGGGCTGACAAGGCCGCTGCCCGCAGTCCGCCACGCGCTCACCCCCGCCCCAGCAGCGGCCGCCGCCGGCTCCAGGTCACGAGCTGGTCCGCCGGCATCGGCCGCGCGAAGAGGTAGCCCTGAAGCTCGTCGCAGTGCATGCCGACGAGGATGTCGCGCTGGCCCGCGGTCTCCACGCCCTCCGCCACCACCCGCAGCCCCAAGGCGTGGGCCAGCCGCACGACGGCATCGACCACGGCGCGGGCGTCGGCGCTGGTCTCCAGATCGCTGATGACGCTGCGGTCGATCTTGAGCTGCCGCGCGGGCAGGCGCCTCAGGTAGCTCAGGCTCGAATACCCGGTGCCGAAGTCGTCGATGGCGATGAAGACGCCGATGCGCGCCAGGCGGCCGAAGACCTCCTGCGTGGTGCTGACGTCCTCCATCGTCACGGTTTCGGTGATCTCGCACAGCAACTGCGAGGCCGCGACGCCGTGACGGCGCAGAGCCGCGTCGATGCGCTCGACCAGGTCGGCTTCGTGCAGTTGCTGGGCCGACAGGTTGATGGCGACATGGACGCGCAGGCCGGCGCGGGCCCACTCCTTCATCTGGCGGCAGGCCTCGTCGAGCACCCATTGCCCCAGCTGGCCGATCAGGCCGAAACGCTCGGCCACCGGAATGAAGACCGCCGGCCCCAGCAGACCGCGCTCGGGATGGTTCCAGCGCACCAGCGCCTCCACGCCCGCGAGCTCGCGGCGGCGGCTGTCGATCTTGGGCTGGTAGTACAGCACCAGCTCACCGCATTCCAGCGCCCGGCGCAGCTCCACCTGCAGGCTCAGCTGCTCGTGGGCGTTGCTGCTCATGTGCGACTCGAACAGCGCGTGCTGTCGCCCACCGGCGCGCTTGGCCGCCCGCATGGCGGCATCTGCCTGCGCCACCAGCGCCGACTTGGGACCGTGATCGGGATGGATGGTGATGCCGACCGAGCTCGAAATGTGGACCGGCGGATCGCCAACGGCGAAGGGACGCGCCAGCGCATCGAGGATGCGGGCAGCCACGGCGGTGCAGTCGGCGGTATGGACCACGTCTTCCATCAGCACAACGAATTCGTCACCGCCGATGCGCGCGACCGTGTCGCCAGTGCGCAGCACGCGGCGCAGGCGGTCGGCCACCTCGCGCAGCACCTTGTCGCCGCCGGCGTGACCCAGGGAGTCGTTGACCGGCTTGAAGCCATCCAGATCGACGAAGAGCACGGCCAGCTTGCGCATGCCCCCGACGCGGGCCTGGTTCAGTCGTTCATCGAAGAAGGCGCGGTTGGGCAGGCCGGTGAGCGGATCCAGGTGGGCGCGGCGGTCCAGCTCTTCATTGGCCTCCTGCAACTGATGATGGGCCTGCTCGAGCGAATGGGTCAGGTCGCGCGTTCGGCCCCGGACGCGGGCGTCCAGCAGGGCCGTGACCAGCGTCAGCACCTGCATCAGCACGGTGGCGGCGGCCACCATCAGCACCAGGCCATCGCCGCCGAGCTGGTCGGCACTCAGGCAGACGCTGCCCGGGGCATACATCGCGGCGGCCATTCCCATGTAATGGGCACCGACCATGCCCAGCCCCAGGCCCGTGGCCAGACCGAACTGCTGCGCCCGGCCACTGCGGCCATCGCGCCGGCGACGAAACAGCCACAGCGCCGCGGTGCCGGTAAGCCACGCGAGCAGGGCCGCAGCGCCGAACAGGGGCAGGTTCCATCGCACCTGGGGTGCCATGTCGAGCGACATCATGCCGAGCTGGTGCATGCCGATGAAGCCCGCCGCCACCAGCGCCGCGCCACCGATCAGCCGCCATCCGGCGAGCCTGCGCGCCGCCGCCAGAAACAGCATCGCAGCGGCCGCGAGCACCGCGACCACCCACGACAGTCCCGTGAAGCCGTAGCTGTAGCCCGTGGCCACCGGCAGGCTGTGGGCCATCATGCCCACGAAGTGCACGGCCCAGACCCCGCTGCCCGTGACCAGCGCGCCGCCGGTGCACCAGATGCGCGACATGACGCGGTCGCGCGTAGCAACCCGCTGGGCCAGATCCAGCGCGACGAAGGCCACGAAGACGGCCATGGCCAGCGACGCCGCGACGATCAACGGGTCGTAGCTGAAGGTCATGGCGGCACCCATCGTCTCAGTGCCGGCACGACCGATGGCAGGGCGGCAGGCTGCGCGGTGACCGGGCACGGGCGGCCCTCACGGGCTCGCGCTTGCGTGACATAGGCCTGCAGTGGGTGATCGATGTGGCCGCGGCCATGTGTCCGAAGTCCGGTGCGCCGGACCATCCCTCCAAGGAACACGGGCGAACCGTCATGACGCGCCGCACTACAAAGGGTAGCGAACCGGCGCACCGCCGCGTGTCGGCGCGACGGCGTGCGTGGCGTAGGCAAAAATCCCGCCGCACGTGCTCCCCCGGCCCGCCTCGACGGGCGGGCGCGCAGCCGCGGAGAGCCTCAGATCACGCGGAAATGATGGGTACCGTCGCGCCCGAGCTGGGCCACAAGGCCGAACTCCCAGTCCAGATAGCCCTGCATCGCTTCGCGGGGCGCATCCGTGCCCTCGTAGGGACGGCGGTAGCGGTCGGTGCGCGGGGTGGCCAGACGCGCCTCGCCGGCTTCTTCGGGCAGACCGGCTGCGAACCAGGCCGCATTGCCCCCGGTGAGCAGGCGCACCGGCACGTCCGTGCGGCCCTGTGCGTCCAGCAGCGCGCGCAGATCGGCCGCGGCATAGGCCGCGAGCAGGCTGGTGCCGCAGGTCAGCACGTACTGGTCGGCGGCCGGCAGCGACCGCGCCAGGGCCGTCGCCAGCTGGGCGCGGACGGCGAACCAGGCGCCGGGAATGTGGCGCTTGACGTAGTTGGCACTGGCGCCCACGTCGATGAGGACGGCATCCCCCGCCTCGAGCAGCGCCGCCAGCGCCGCGGGCGCAATCGGCTCGACGTCGCGGTGCGGCGCGGGCCGCTCCGGCACGGACGTGCCCGTCTCGCTGAAGTCGGCCGTAGCGGCGCCTTCGATGCGCCACACCTCCCAGCCCATCTGCGCCAGCCAGGAGCCGGTCATGGCAGCGCGCACGCCGTCGTCGTCGGCCAGCACGTAGCGGGCGCCACGCACGGGGGCGTGGTGGTCGGTCTCCTGCACCAGCTGGCCGCCGGGGGCGCTGGCAAAGCCGGGCAGGTGGCCGGCCTCGTATTCCTCGGGTGTGCGCACGTCGAGCCGGTAGGTGGTGCGCCCCGCTTCGGCCAGCAACGCGGGCAGGTCGGCCAACGCCAGTGTCCGCACGCCTGCGCGGGCCGCCACGGCCTGGGCGTCGGCACGGGCCTGTTCGCGGACAACCGGATCCACGTCCTGCGGAGCACGCCGCTGCGCGCCATGGTCCAGCTGCTGGCCGGCCAGCAGCCAGCCGATGGTGCCGTTGCGCAGGGCGGCCACCGGGTTGGGCAGGCCGGCATTCACCAGCGACTGCGTGCCGATGATGCTGCGCGTGCGCCCGGCGCAGTTGACGATGACCCGCGTGGCGGGGTCGGGCGCCAGCGCCCGTGCGCGCAGCACCAGTTCGGCACCGGGCACGCTGGTGGCGCCGGGGATGCTCATGGTCTGGTACTCGTCGAAGCGGCGCGCATCCAGCACGACCATGTCGGCCTGGGCGTCGAGCAGGGCCTTGACCTCCTCGGCCGCGAGCGAGGGCGTGTGCCGCTCGTGCTCGACCAGCTCGCCGAAGGACTTGCTGGGGACATTGACGTCACGGAACAGCTCGCCACCCGC
The DNA here is from genome assembly GCF_913773995.1 of uncultured Pseudacidovorax sp. Taxonomy (GTDB): domain Bacteria; phylum Pseudomonadota; class Gammaproteobacteria; order Burkholderiales; family Burkholderiaceae_C; genus Xenophilus. The sequence continues at coordinate 11,777 of NZ_CAJYES010000103.1, read as the reverse complement.
GCGCCGCCAGCCTTCCAGCCCGCCTTCGAGTGCATGCAGGTTCATGTAGCCCAGCCGGGCCAGCACAGCGGCGCCGCGCGGCACCAGGTCCTCGCCCTCATGCTCGCCGTAGAGCACCATGAGCGTGTCGCGCCGCGGGATGCGCCGCCAGGCCTCCAGCTCGACGCGCGACAGCGGCAGGTTGGCGGCCCACAGCGGATGGGCCTGGGCATAGGGGTCTTCCTCGCGCAGGTCGAGCAGGGCGATCTCGCGGCGGTCCAGCAGGTGCTGGCGCACCTCGGCCACGCTCAGCACGGGCAAGGAAGACGAAGGGGCGGTCTGGGTCATGAAGAGAAGAGAAAGGAAGAAGCCGGCCGGGGCGCCGCGTGCTCAGGACGCAACGGCGCGCACCTCGGCGCTGCGGTCCCACAGATTGGGCAGGACGTCGTTGGAATAGCCGGAGACGAAGCGCTTGCGCCCGCCCTCGGCCGGGTAGGTGTGGCGCGCCACGGCGCCGATGTTGGCCCCGTACACATGGATGCTGATCGAGACCTGGTCGGCCAGGGCGTTGCGCACCTGGTGCACGTCGCCCACGGTCGGCGACACGGCCTCGACCTGGCCCGGGCGCAGATGCACCGGCGCGCCATCGGGCTGCCAGCGCCCATCGGCATCCGGCGCATAGCCCTGGCTGGTCTCCGCGCCCCGCAGCATGCCGATCAGGCCCCACACGGTGTGGTCGTGCACCGGCGTGGCCTGGCCCGGGCCCCAGACGAAGCTCACGACCGAGAAGCGCTCGCTGGCGTCGGCATACAGCAGGTGCTGCTGGTAATAGCTGGGGTCGGGCCTGGCGAAGGCCTCGGGCAGCCAGTCGTCTTGTGCCACGAGCTTCGCCAGCAGTGCCCCACCCTCGCGCAGGATGCGCGGCTCGTCGGGCTCGCCATCGAGCAGGCGGTGGAAGCCGACCACGAAGTCGCGCAGGCGGGTGATGCCGGTCATGCGGCGATTGTGGCTGCTTGGCCGGCAGTGCTTCGATCGGGCGCCGCCCGGCCCGCGGCGGCCAGCGCCTGCTGGCCGGCAGCCACCAGTGCGGCGTCGCTCTGGGGCGTGTGGATGCGCGCGCACAGCACGTCGCGATGATGGCGCTCCAGCGGGTTCTGACGCGCCAGGCCATGGTTGCCGCTGAGCTGCAAGGCCAGCTCCACCGCGGCGATGGCCTGCGTGCCCACGGTGTGCTTGACCAGGCCGCTGTCGGCCGGCGTCGGCACCTGGCCGGCATCCGTACGTGCGGCCAGGTCGTTTAGCAGCACGCGGTTGGTGCGCAGCAAGGCCTGGATCTCGCCCACCTTCTCCTGCACGCGCGGCAGGGTCGCCAGCGGCGCGCCCAGGCTGCCCGGCGCGCGCGACTGCAGGAAGCCCAGCAGCCAGTCGCGCGCCGCGCCGGCCACGGCGTCGTACAGGCTGCCGAGCAGCGTCGCCATCCAGGCCTGCTGGTTGGCGAAGGCCTTGGCCTCGGCGGCTGTCGCGGCCGCCGGCGCCCAGTGGGCGGGCACGCGGATGTCCACGGCATGGTCCAGCGGAATGCGCACGCCCTCCAGCACCGCCTCGTGGCTGCCCGAGGCCCGCAGGCCCAGGTGGTCCCAGCTGGCGATGGTGCGGATGCCCGGCGCCTTGCCGGGCACCAGGAAGAAGCCCGTGCGCGGCGCCGGCTCGTCGGTTCGGCCCCACACCAGCAGCCACGACAGCCGCTCGATGCCGGTGGTGTAGAGCTTGTGGCCATCGATCACCCACTCCTTGCCTTCGCGCCGCGCCACCGTGCCGGGCAAGCCACCCCGGGCAGGCGAGCCCAGCGCCGGCTCGACGCGCAGCGCGTTGGCCAGCGCGCCTTCGCGCACACCGCTGCGGGCCACGGCCTCACGCAGGTGGGCCGGCCAGCGGTTGGCCGGATGGCGCAGCGCCTGGTGCTGCAGGTAGGTCATGGTCAGCACCAGCGCCGTGGCCGGCTCGCCGGCCGCCACCGCCGTGATCACGCGGCGCGCCTCGGCCAGCGTGGCACCGCCACCGCCCCAGGCTTCGGGCGCGACCAGGCCGATCAGGCCCAGCCGCTGCAGCTCGTCGAAGTTGTCGTGCGGAAAGCGGCCGGCTTGGTCGTGGTCGGCGGCGGTGGTGGCGAAGCGGCGCGTCAAGGCGGCCAGCGTGGCGTCGTCGACACGCGGCGCGGCCCGCAGCGGCGCGGGGGAATCACCGACGCCGTCGAGGGCCGGTGCGAACAGGGTCTGGGGCAGTGCACTCATGAGAGCGCACTGTGGAGCCCATCCGCGCGCGCTGGAACCATCGTTTGCGCATATCCAAACTCGGAATCCGACGTTCACGCGAAGGCCATGGGCCGATACGGTTCGGCCCCATGCTGCGCTCATCGCCTTCCAATTTCAGCGCCACGCGTCGCCGCCTGCTGCAGGCTGCGGCCCTGGCTCCCATGGCCGCACTGGCCGCCCCTCACGACGACCTCGCCGGCGTCACGCTGCGCGTGGGCACCTACAAGGGGAACTGGCGCGCCCTGCTCGATGCCGCCGGGCTTCAGCAGGCGCCCTACCGCATCGACTGGCGCGAGCTCAACAACGGCGTGCTGCACATCGAGGCCATCAACGGCGACGCGCTGGACCTGGGCTCGGGCAGCGAGATTCCGCCTGTGTTCGCCGCCCGCCAGAAGGCCCAGCTCAAGCTGGTGGCGGCCATCCACGAGGACCTCAACAACCAGGTCACGGTCGCCCGCAAGGACGCACCCATCCAGTCCATCGCCGACCTCAAGGGCCGGCGCGTGGGCTATGTGCGCGCCACCACGGCGCACTACTTCCTGGCCAAGCAGCTGGCCGAAGCCGGCCTGTCCTTCAACGACATCCAGGCCGTCAACCTGACTCCGGCCGACGGGCTGTCGGCCTTCGCCCGCGGCGACCTCGATGCCTGGGCCATCTATGGCTACAACGGCCAGATCGCCCGGCTGCAGCATGGCGCGCGCGTGATCAAGACGGGCGTGGGCTACCTGTCGGGCAACTTTCCGGTCTATGCCAACCCGCGCTCGCTGGAGGACGCGCGCCGCCGCGCCGCCATCGGCGACTTCCTCCTGCGCCTGCAGCGCGCCTATGCCTGGGTGAATGGCAACTTCCTCGCCTATGCCCGCACGCAGTCGGCCGAGACCCGCATCGCCGTTGGCGACATCGTCGAGCTCTTCAACCGCCGCAGCCACGACTACAGCCTGGTGCCGGTGAGCGACGCCGCGGTGCGCAGCCACCAGGATGTGGCCGACACCTTCCTTCGCCTGGGCGTGCTCGACGGCCCGGCCGACGTGCGCCCGCTGTGGGACCGGCGCTTCGATGCTGCGCTGCGCGCGGGCGCCGCCGCCTGATCCCGTCTTTTCTTCACTCCCTTCTTCCAGAAAGCCATCCATGAGCCATTCCCCCACCGACGGCCAAGTCCAGTTCATCGGCATGATCCAGACCCAGAAGGTCTCGGAGACCCATGCGCCGCGCGGCCCCGCCATCGACCGCGATTACGTGCGGGCCTTTGCCCAGGCGCACGAGCAGGCCGGCTTCGACCGCATCCTGGTGCCGCACCACTCCACCAGCCCCGATGCCACGCTCACCGTGGCCTATGCAGCCACCGTGACCGAGCGCATCCACTTCATGCTGGCGCACCGGCCCGGCTTCGTCGCCCCCACGCTGGCGGCGCGGCAGTTCGCCACGCTGGACCAGTACACGGGCGGTCGCCTGGCGGTGCACTACATCTCCGGCGGCTCCGACGAAGAGCAACGCCGCGACGGCGACTGGCTGAACCACGACCAGCGCTATGCCCGCACCGACGAGTACCTGGAGGTGCTGCGCAAGGTGTGGACCAGCGAGCGCCCCTTCCACCACCACGGCGACCACTACCAGGCCGAGAACGCCTTCTCCGAGGTCAAGCCGGTGCAGACGCAGGACGGCCTGCCGCACGTGCCCGTGTACTTCGGAGGCGCCTCTGAAGCCGCCCTGAAGGTGGCCGGCAAGCACGCCGACGTGTACGCGCTGTGGGGCGAGACGCTGGACCAGGCGCGCGAGCTGACCACGCGTGTGCGGGCCGAGGCGGCGCGCCATGGCCGGCAGGTGAACTTCTCGGTGTCCTTCCGCCCCGTGCTGGCCGACACCGAAGAGGCCGCCTGGGCCCGCGCCGACCGCATCCTCGAAGAGACGCGCCGCCTGCGCGTGGTGGCCGGCTACTCGCGCGGCGGCCCGCTGCAGAGCGAAGGCGCGCGCCGCCTGCTGGCCGCAGCCAACCAGGGGCCGCGCGTGGACAAGCGCCTGTGGACCGCCATCGCGCAGGAGACCGGCGGCCGCTCCAACAGCACCGGCCTGGTCGGCACGCCCGAGCAGGTGGCCGAAGCGCTGCTCGACTACTGGGAACTGGGCGTGACCACCTTCCTGATCCGTGGCTTCGATCCGCTGGAGGACGCGCTGGATTACGGCCGCGAGCTGATCCCGCGCACGCGCGCTCTCGTCGCCGAGCGTGCCGCGGCCCGTCACGCCGAAGCCCAACGCCGGGTGGCCTGAAGCGATGAATGCCCCCGTCCACGCCGCCCATCTGCAACCCGCCGCGAGCGCGCTGCGGGCCCGCTTCCATGCGCAGCCGCAGGCGCGCTACTGGTTCGACCCGGCGCCGCCGCGCACCACGGTGGAGGCCGAGCGCCGCCACCGCCAGGAGCGTCTGGCCGGCGCCTTCCGCCTCTTCGCGAAGCATGGTTTCGACCTGGGCCTGGCCGGCCACATCACGGCGCGCGACCCGGAGCTGCCCGACCACTTCTGGGTCAACCCGCTGGGCGTGCACTTCTCGCGCATCAGGGTGTCGGACCTGCTGCTGGTCAACAGCCGGGGCGAGACGGTGATCGGCGACCGGCCGCTGAACAAGGCGGCCTTCGCCATCCACGCCGCTATCCATGAGCGCCATCCGGAGCTGGTGGCCGCCGCCCACACGCATTCGACCTACGGCAAGGCCTTCTCGACGCTGGGCCGGCCGCTGCTGCCGCTCACCCAGGACGCGTGTGTGTTCCACGGCGACGTGGCGCTGTTCGACGACTTCACCGGCATGGTGGTCGACCTGTCCGAAGGCGCGCGCATCGCCGAGGCGCTGGCCAAGCCCGACGGCGGCTTCGGCAAGGGCGCCATCCTGCGCAACCACGGCATCCTGACGGCCGGCCGCTCGGTCGAGTCCGCCGCCTGGTGGTACATCGCGCTCGACAACGCCTGCCACACGCAGCTGCTGGCCGAGGCCGCCGGCACGCCCCGGCCCATCGACGAGGCCACCGCCCGCCACACGCATGCGCAGATCGGCGGGCCCGAAGGCGGCATCCATGCCTTCGAGAGCCTGTACCAGCCGCTGGTGGCTGCCGAGCCGGACCTGCTGGACTGACCCCCGAGAAACGGGTGGTCTGCGGCGTTCGCCTGCACCCTCGTGCCCATCTCATCCCACTCGCACACCCCATCGGCGGCTTCGCCGTCCCCCTGCTTCATGACATCGCCACCCTTTCCGACAGCCCCCCGCTCACTCCCGCGCCGCCGCTTCGTGGCCGGCGGCTCCGTCCTCGCGGCCGGCCTGGCACTGCCCGCCCTGGGCGCCCGCGCCCAGTCCCGCCCCGTGCTCAAGGCCGGCGACCAGAAGGGCGGCCTGCGCGCCCTGCTCGAAGCCGCCGGTGCCCTGGACGGCCTGGCCTACGACATCCAGAGGTCCGAGTTCCCGGCCGCCGCGCCGCTGGCCGAGGCGCTCAATGCCGGCGCGGTCGACCTGGGCCCCATCGGCGATGCGCCGCTGATCTTCGCCCTGGCCGCCGGCACGCGCGTCAAGGCCATCGGCGCCAACCGCAGCGATGCCTACGGCACGGCGGTGCTGGTGCGGCCCGATTCGCCGCTGCGCAACGCGGCCGACCTCAAGGGCCGCAGCGTGGCCACCAACCGGGGCTCCATCGGGCACTTCGTCACCCTCAAGGCCATCACCGCCGCGGGCCTGCAGCCGGGCGATGTCAACCTGCGCTTCCTGCCGCCTGCCGATGCCAAGCTGGCCCTGACGCAGGGCTCGGTCGATGCCTGGGCCACCTGGGAGCCCTACACCGCCATGGCCGAGACGGCCGGCCACGCCCGCGTGCTGGTCAGCGGCCGCGGCCTGCTGCCGGGCCTGAGCTACCTGGCCGCCACCGATGCCGCCATCGCGGCCAAGCGGCCGGTGCTGCAGGACTACCTGCAGCGCGTGGCTCGCGCCCAGCAATGGGCCAACGGGAACGTGGCGGGCTACTCGGCCACGCTGGCGCGCATCATCGGCATCTCGCCCGAGGCGGCGCGCCTGCAGTTCGAGCGCCGCCAACAGGCCTGGGTACCCATCGACGAACGCGTCATCGCCGACCAGCAGGCCACTGCCGACTTCTATGCCAAGGTGGGCCTGATCAAGACGCCGCTGCAGGTGGCGGGCACCTTCGACAAGGGCTTTGCGCTGCCGGGCTGAGCGGCGCCAACGGTCCTCCGGCTCCTACTGGTCTCGCTGCGCCCGGCCTCCATGGGCGCGGCGCTGCGGGTGTGTATGCCGCGGACACGGACCGCCGACGCGCCCGAAAAGATAAGTTGGCAAAAGCGGCACGCAGGGCGCGATGCGCGTACGATGGGCTCGTTGATATGTGCAAGGCCTTCATTGCATCGGTCCTTTTCCGCTTCTCCCGGGTTCGCCCCGCGGCTGTGTCGAATCTCCCTTGTTGATTTTCTTGGCGTCTCTTCACCGGGTGCGCGTTCGCGTCCCGGCAACCTCGAAAGGAAATCGACATGACCACACAAACCGGAACCGTGAAATGGTTCAACGACGACAAGGGCTTCGGCTTCATCGCCCCCGACAACGGCAGCAAGGACCTCTTTGCCCACTTCCGTGAGATCCAGGGCGGCGGCTTCAAGACCCTGACCGAGAACCAGCATGTGCAGTTCGAGGTCGTCCAGGGTGCCAAGGGCCCTCAGGCCTCCAACATCCGCGCCGTGAGCTGAAGCAGCCGGGCCCGATGGTCCGGCCGATTTTCCAAAACGGCCTGGCCCCTCAAGCGCGGTTCATCCGCGCTTTTTTTATTTCCGGAAGGCACCGTCGCATGAAGAATCTGCAGGAGGCCACCGAGCGCATCTGCGAACTCAAGGGGAGCCTGATCGCCCTGGACGCCTTGCTTCCCTCGCTGCTGGAAGCACTTCCTGGCGCTTCGCACGGCACCTTGGTGCGCGCGTTCGAAGCCCATGCCGAGGCAGCGCGCACGGTCATCCTGAACACGCCCGTGTCGGATCATGTGCTGATCACCTTCGAACGGGACATTGCCCGGACGCAGGCGGTGCTCGCCGGGATCACGCCCGCGCCGGCCGACCCGGATCCGCGCCAGCCCGTGGAGTCCGTTCTGCTGACGACGACGCACATCAGCACCTATGCGGGCTCGCGGCTGCTGACCGGCGCGAGCGGCTTCTTCTTCCGCCGCGGCGATCGGCTGTTCCTGGTCACGAACGCGCACGTGCTGTCCGATGCACCCATCGCCCATGCGCCGGACCGCATCGAGATCGAGCTGCACACCGACGCCAGGGACCTGACCCGCTACGCCACCTTCTCGATGCCCCTCTACGAGAAGGGCCGCGCGCTGTGGCGGCAGGCGGCCGACACGGGCGGTCCGGTGGACATTGCCACCCTCGAGATCCAGACCGCGCGGCTGCCGGAGAGCGTGGAACTGCATACCTTCGACGAATCCCACCTCGCGCCACGCGGCGAGGACGTGGCCGTGGGCGACAACCTGACCGTCATCGGCTTTCCCCTGGGTTTCCACGACACGGTCCATCACCTGGCCGTCGCCCGCAGCGCGTCTATCGCCTCGGCCTATGGCGTGCGCTTCCAGCAGAAGGGCTACTTTCTGACGGATGCGAGGACGCACCGCGGCAGCAGCGGCGCGCCGGTGGTCCGGCGAAGGCTGGGCAGCGACCCTGGCCTGCGCTCCTCGCTGGCCTCGTGGCAGCTGCTCGGCGTGCACTCCACGCGCATGGACATGCGCACCCGCGATCTCGTCAAGGACGAGTCGCTCGGCCTGAACTGCGCCTGGTATGCGGATGTGCTGAAGGTGCTGACACAGGCCGCATAGTGCCGGGCCGGACGGCCGCGCACCACGTCCTGACGACGTGACGCCCTCGACGGTGTCTCGGGTCGTCACCGATCTGGCCCAGGCCACATTCGTTGCGTCCAAGTGATGTGACTTCCTTCATCAGGCCTTGCCACCGACATTGACGCCCACCACGCGATGTCGGACTGCGCGTGGCCGATGCCCAGCACCACGACGGCCAGGCGCGTCTGCTCCGCCACGGCGAGGGCCTGCGCGTGCGACGTGCCGGGCAGGATGCAGGCGAACTCGTCAAATGGCGCCGGTTGGCCAGCCCGGTGAGCGCGTTGGTCACGCTGAGCCGGTAGATGCGGTCGTTGAGCGCGCGCAGCTCGGCCTCGAAACGCTTGCGCTCGGTGATGTCGCGCACGATGGAGCAGTTGAAGCGCCGGCCTCCGTACTCGACGAGGTTGACCGTCGGCTCCCTTGCCCCGGATGCCAGCGGGCACACAGGCGCCGCGGTCGCATCGCTGCGGCTATTGTTGACGCAACCTTGCGCAGGCCCGGCTCATCGCGCGGCCTCCATGCCCGGGATGCCACGCCGGATGGCCTGCGAGAACTGCGGATCGGCATCGGCCGCCTTGGCGCGCTCGGTGATGCGGCCGGCGGAGCGCAGCGTCTCCAGGTCCGCCTTGGCCGCCAGGCCGTCGATGGACTGCAGGTAGCCGGGCAGGTAGCCCGAGGCCAGCAGCCGCCAGTCCAGCGGCAGGCCACCTACGATGCGCCGCGCCATGTCGAACACGATGGTGGTGCAGTTGGCCGTGAGCGTGGAATAGAAGCGCGGATGCGCCGCCAGGGTCGTGGACTGGTCCATGTACGCCAGGAAGAGCGAGCGCATGGCCTCGGGCGGCATGGCGACGCGGTAGAGGTAGACATCCTCGCCGCGCACATTGGTGCGCACGCGCAGCACGTCGCGCTCGTCCGCGGCCACCAGGGCCAGCTCGAACTGCTTGAAGAAGCCGGCCACGGCCGAGAAGGACTCGCCACGCTCCTTGCGGACCTCGACCGAGAACGCGAGGTAGCGCGTGCCGCCCTGCCCGTCGTCGAAGCCGAAGGAGACCAGGGTGTGGGCGATGGCCGGCCCCATCCAGTACGACAGGGCCATGTCCACGCTGCGCAGGCGGTCCAGGTCGTACTGGCGCGTCTCCCAGCGCACTGTGTAGTCCTCGTCGCTGCGCCAGTCGAAGTTGCGCACGTTGCGCAAGGTGACGAGCGAGCCGGCCACCGAGGGCTCGATGTGCCGTGCCACGTCGTCGGCCCAGTCGCGCGTGTCCGACGGCGCGATGCGGCCCCACCACACCAAAAGCAACGCGAAGGCCAGCGCATAGCCCACGAGCGCCTTGCCATGGAAGGGCCGCCAGGGCCGGCCGATGACGGCGAGTGCCGCCACAGCCCAGGCCACCGCTGCAGCCATGCGTCCGCCCTCGGTCAGCGGCAGCCGGTAGTACAGCGCCAGCGCCGCCCACAGGCCTGTGCCCAGGAGCACCAGCACGAGCAGGCCGCGGCCCGCACCGATCAGCAGCCGCCTCATGGCGCCAGTGCCTCGCGCAGCAGCGCGATGTGGCTGCGCCGCTGCTGCTCCAGCGTGACCGGCGCGCCCCCGCCCTGCCCGTGCATCAGCTGCCACAGCACGACCTGCGCGATGGGCGCCATCAGCAGCCAGGGCGAGGCGGTGAGCGCGCCCTTGCCCAGGCTGCCCTGGCGCACGGCGCGGCGCACCAGGCGCTCGACCGCCGAGGCGAAGGGGTCGAGCACCGCGCGCTGCCAGCGCTCCACCAGCGCCTGGACCTGGCGGCCGTCGGCCATCACCAGGCGCAGCGTCATGGCCGTCTCGGGCCGTGCCAGCAGGCGGTACACAGGGTCGATCACGCGCTCCACCAGCAGGTCGACGGTGACCGTCTGGCCGGGCGCCAGGGTCGCCTCGTCCAGGCCCGCCGGCATGGTGAGCGAGCGGTCGATCAGCGCCGCGAAGATCTCTTCCTTGCTGTCGAAGTGCGCATAGACCCCGCCCTTGGACAGACCCGCACGCAGCGCGATGTCGTCGATGCGCGAAGCTGCGAAGCCCTTCTCGTGGAACACCGCCAGTGCGGCATCGAGGATCTGCGCCATGCGCAGCGGCGGCGGCAGGCGCTGGCGCGAGGGACGGGCCTCGGGCAGACCGTCGGCAGACATGGGGGACGGAAGGTCGGCGGTCGGTGCGTTCATGGGTGTGGGTGGGCAGAGGCGCGGGGACGGCGCGGCCGGCGATTATGGATGGATCGCACCGTTAACGACTCGCGAGTCGTTAGACATCGATCCGTTGACATGCATCAATGAGCGCAGACGGGTCGGCTCCTACAGTTTTTTCCAGGCGGCCTCCTCCGGTGCCGCCCCGCCTTCCGCCCGTCCTGTGGGCACCTTCACGCCCTGCCGCCATGCCCGCCCCTTCTCCGATCACCGTGCCTGCCGCCGACGTCCCCGCCGATACCGCTGCCGCCGCCCTCGACATGCAGGCGCGGGCCATCGCGGCCCGCCTCACGGGCGCCCTCTCGCCCATGGCCGGGCTGCTGGCCGCCTTCGACTGGGCCGCGCACATGGCGGGTTCGCCCGGCAAGCAGCTGGCCCTGGCCCAACTGGCCGTGCGGCAGACCCAGGCCCTGGCCAAGGAGGCGACACCGGCTGCCCCCGATGCCTTCGCCTCGCCCGACCGGCGCTTTCGTGCGCCGGCCTGGCAGCACCAGCCCTTCAAGACCTGGCAGCAGACCTTCCTGGCCAGCCAGCAGTGGTGGGACGCGGCCACGCACGGCGTGCTCGGCGTGGAGCGCCACCACGAGGACGTGGTCGCCTTCAGCGCCCGGCAGTGGCTGGACCTGCTCTCGCCCGGCAACATGCCCTGGACCAATCCCGAGGTGATCGAGACCACGCTGCGCGAAGGCGGGGCCAACCTGCTGCGGGGTCTGCACAACTGGATGGAAGACGCGGGCCGAGAAGCGTCCGGCGCTGCCCCGGCCGGCACCGAGCAGTTCCGCGTCGGGCACGAGGTGGCCATCACGCCCGGCAAGGTGGTGCTGCGCAATGCGCTGATCGAGCTGATCCAGTACGCACCCGCCACGCCCACCGTGCACCCCGAGCCGGTACTGCTGGTGCCGGCCTGGATCATGAAGTACTACATCCTCGACCTCACGCCCCAGGAATCGCTGGTGCGCTACCTGGTCTCGCAGGGCCACACCGTGTTCTGTATCTCGTGGAAGAACCCCGGCGAGGCCGAGCGCAACCGGGGCATGGACGACTACCTGCAACTCGGCCTGAATGCGGCGCTCGACGCGGTGCAGGCCCTGTGCCCGCGCCGCAAGGTGCATGCCGCCGGCTACTGCCTGGGTGGCACGCTGCTGGCGATCGGCGCGGCGGCCATGGCGCGCGACGGCGACGACCGGCTGGCCAGCACCACCTACTTCGCGGCGCAGACCGACTTCTCCGAGCCCGGCGAGCTGGGCCTGTTCATCGACGAGAGCCAGCTCAGCCTGCTCGAAGCGCAGATGCGGCAGAAGGGCTACCTCACCGCCCAGCAGATGGCCGGCGCCTTCAGCATGCTGCGCAGCTACGACCTGCTGTGGTCGCGCATGGTGGGCGACTACCTGCTGGGCCA
>NZ_CAJYES010000102.1 GCF_913773995.1 uncultured Pseudacidovorax sp. | reverse complement strand
GCTCGAAACCCTCCGGCCACCGGGCGCCGCCGCGCCGACGGTGGCCACACCAGGAAACAAGGACGAATGACGAGACTGATTGCCAAGGCCCTGCAAGGGGCGGTGTTCGCGGCCGGACTGGCCGCCGTGCTGTGGGTGGGCGCCGGCTACCTGGGCCGCCAGCCGCTCGCGCTGGCGGTGATGGTGCTGATCGGTGTGTTCTATCTGGTGGGTGGCGTGGAGCTGCTGCGCTTCGACCGCGCGACCCGCGCACTGGCCCGCGCGCTCGACAGCCTCGGCAGCGCCCCGGCCGATGCCCGCCATGCCTGGCTGGTCCCGGTCGAGCCGGCGCTGCAGGGCGCTGTGCGCCAGCGCATCGAAGGCGGCCGCGTCGCCTTGCCCGGCCCTGCGCTCGCGCCCTACATCACCGGCCTGCTGGTGCTGCTGGGCATGCTGGGCACATTCATGGGCATGGTCGTCACCCTGGACGGCACCGGCGCCGCACTGACTGGGGCGACCGAGCTGCAGGGCATCCGCGATGCGCTGTCGGCCCCGGTGCGTGGCCTGGGCCTGGCCTTCGGCACCTCGGTGGCCGGCGTGGCCGCCTCGGCGGCGCTGGGCCTGATGTCGGCCCTGGCCCGCCGCGAGCGGGTGCAGGTGGGCCAGCAGCTGGACGCCGCCATCGCCGGCCCGCTGCGCGCTTTCTCGGCCACGCACCACCGCGAAGCCTCGTTCAAGCTGATGGAACAGCAAGCCGGCCTTCTGCCCACGCTGGTCGAGCGGCTGCAGGCCAGCATGGAGGCACTGGAGCGCCAGCAGCAGGCCCTGAACGAGCGGCTCACCGCCGACCAGACCCGCTTCCACACCCAGGCCGAATCGGCCTATGTCGCACTGGCCGCCTCGGTCGAGCGCAGCCTCAAGGAGAGCGTGGCCGAGGGCGCGCGCCTGAGCGGCGCCGCCATCCAGCCCGCCATCGAGGCCACGCTGGCCGGCCTGGCCCAGGAAAGCGGCCGCCTGCAGGCCGCCATGGCCGAGCAGGTGCGCCGCCAGCTCGACGGCGTGGCGGAGCGCTTCGGCCAGGCCACCACCGAAGTCGCCGGCCTGTGGCGCAGCGCCCTGGCCGAACAGCAGGCCGCGCAGGCCACGGGCAGCCGCGCCTTCGACGAGGCGCTGGCCCGCTTCACCGGCCATGCCCAGCAGCGCGATGCGGCGCTGGACGAGGCGCTGACCCGCTTCACCCAGCACACGCAGCAGCACAGCCAGGCGCTGGCCGATGACCTGGCCGCCCGGCTGGACCGCCAGTCCGAGGTGCTGGGCCAACGCTGGGCCGAGGCCCTGTCCCAGCAGGCCGCCGGTGCCGAACAGATGGCCGTGCGCCACGAGGCCGCGCTGAAGCGCGCCGCCGAAGGCTTCGCCAGCCAGGCCGCCGCCCTCCGTGAAGGCGTCGAATCGGCCCACACCGAACTGCAAAGCCGCCTCGCCGCCCACGACGACACCCGCCTGGCCGCCTGGACCGGTGCGCTGCGCAGCCTGGCCGAGGAACTGCGTCAGCAATGGCAGCAGGCCGGGGCCCAGGCCACCGGCGAATGGCAGTCCGTCGGCGAGACCCTGTCGCGCAGCGTGCGCGACATCACCGCCGGTGCCGAAGCCCAGGCCCAGCGCCTGCTGGCCGATCTGGACCACCGCGCCGCCGCCGACGAAAGCCGGCTGGCCGACTGGCGCGCGCATCTCGAAACGCTCGCCGCCAACCTGCGCGAGCAATGGCAGCAGACCGGCAGCGCCGCCGCCGACCAGTGGCTGCAGGCCGGCCGGGCCGCATCCGCCGAGCTGCAGCGCGCCACCGGCGAGGCCGTGGGCCAGTGGCAGCAGGTGGGCGAACAGCTGCGCCAGGCTGCCATCGACATCGGCAGCACGGCCCAGGCCCAGGCCGGGCGTACGCTGGCGCAGATCGAGCAGGGCGCCGCCCAGGAGGCCGAACGCCAGGCCGCCTGGACCGGCGCGCTGGAAGCCACCGTCGCCACTCTGCGCACGCAGTGGGAAGCCGCTGGCAAGCAGGCCACCGGCCAGTTGCGCGAGGCCGGCGCCGCCCTGGCCCGCACCGCCACCGACATGAGCACCCAGATGGAGGCCCAGGCCCAGCGCACCCTGGCCGAGATCGGCCAGCTGGTGCAGGCCGCCGCCGAGGCGCCACGCGCCGCGGCAGAGGTGATGGGCGAGCTGCGCGAGCGCATCAGCGACAGCATGGCCCGCGACCAGGCCACGCTGGCCGAGCGCGAGCGCCTGATGCAGACCCTGGGCACGCTGCTGGACGCCCTCAACCGCCAGGCCACCGAGCAGCGCGGCGCCATCGACGCGCTGTTGGACACCACGGCAGGCGTCATGGAGCGCGCCAGCGGCCAGTTCGGCGAGACCCTGCAGGCGCAGGTCGAGCGCTTCGGCCAGGCGCTGGACGCCCAGGCCGCGCGACTGGACGAAGCCGGCACGCAACTGGGCGCCAGCGCGGTCGAAGTGGCGAGCCTGGGCGAGGCCTTCGGCGGCGCCGTGCAGCTCTTCGGCCAGGCCAATGGCGAGCTGCTGGCCCAGCTCAAGGGCATCGAAGCCGCGCTGACCAAATCCCTCGCCCGCAGCGACGAGCAGTTGGACTACTACGTGGCCCAGGCGCGCGAGGTGATCGAGCTGAGCATCGGCGCGCAGAAACAGATCATCGACGACCTGCAGCACCTGGCCGCCCAGCGCGGGGTGGAGGCCGCTGCGTGACCGGCGCCGCGCGAGGGTCGCGTTGGAACTCCTTCCCCCTCTGGGGGAAGGCAGGGATGGGGGCCAGCACGACGCAGGCGCTGATCGAGGCGCCGCAGGCTCCCACCCCAGCCCTCCCCCAGGGGGGGAGGGAGCAAGGCGCATCCGACGGAGCGGTTCCATGGCAACCCTGAACGACGACCTCGTCGACGGCGGCGCCGAGCCGGCGGTGCCGGTCTGGGCCGTCTTCGGCGACCTGATGGCCGGTGTGCTGGGCGCCTTTGCGCTCATCCTCGTCGCGGCGCTGGGCATGCAGATGGAGCTGGCCGACCGCCTCAAGGCCGAGGTGCAGCAGCGCGAGCAGGCCGCCCGCCGGCTGCAGACGCTGGAGCAGGCCCTGGCCGGCCCGCTGGCCGCCGGCCGCGTGACGCTGGCGGACGGGCGCATCGGCATCAGCGGCAGCGTGCTCTTCGCCTTCGCCTCCGACGAACTGCAGCCCGAAGGCCGCCAGCTGCTCAAGACCCTGGCCGGACCGCTGGGCCGCTACCTGCGCGAGCGCGGCGAGATCCTGATGGTCAGCGGCTTCACCGACGACCGGCAGGTGCGCGGCGACAGTCGCCGCTTCGCCGACAACTGGGAGCTGTCCGCGCAGCGGGCGCTGACCGTGACCCGCGCGCTGATCGACGAGGGCATTCCCGCCGATGCCGTGTTCGCCGCGGCCTTCGGTTCGCAGCAGGCCGTCGCCTCCAATGCCGACGCCGACGGCCGCGCCCGCAACCGTCGCGTCGAGATGGCACCCATGCCGCGGCCCGCCCGCACCGAGGCCGGCAAGGCCGCGGTCAAGCCCTGATGACGGCGATGACTGCACTGCAGGCGCGCCTCGCCGCCTGGCGCGAAGACGGGTCGGACCGGGCCGATCCCGCCGCCTTCCTCGCGATGGAAGCGCTGGCGCGGCGCACCGTCGGGCAGCCGCAGCGGATCCAGCAGCTGCTGGTGCCCCGGTTGGAGGCAGCCCTCGATCGCTATGCCGCCGGGCTGGCTGCACGGCCGGGCCAGGCCAGCGAAGCGACGGCGACGGCGACGGCGACGGCGACGGCGACGCGCGGCGCCCTCGGCCAGCTGGCCGATGCCCTTGCGCAGCGTGGCCGCAGCGCCCCCGAGGACGGGCCGCCGCTGCTGGCGACGGCCGAGGGCCAGTCCCGGCCGCCGGAGCTCAAGGCGCTGCGGCGCTTTCGCGGCACCTGGTCGCGCCTGTCGGCGCAGCAGCGCCTGCGCGACGCGACGGCCCAGGTGCCGGCCCAGGCCGGTCCGTTGAATTCGCACCAGCTGGTCTATCGCGCCCTGGCCCTGATGCAGCAACTGGCGCCGGGCTATCTGGAGCATTTCGTCGGCCATGTGGACGCGCTGCTGTCCATCGAGCAACTGCAGACGCCACCCCCGCCGCCGCCCGTCAAGGGCGAGCTCCGCGCCGCGACACCACGTCGCAAGTCGGCGCGGGGCCGTTGAGTGCACCGACGCCAGCGTGCGGCTGTCGGACGCAACGGCCACGCAGGGGCATTCGGCAAGGCTGCATTCACACTTCGCGACAATGCTTTCGGCCATCGCGGCGATGGCCGTCTCCCGGTCGGCGAACCCGCCTGACTGAAGCACAGCGCAGATGAATTCCCCCTTTCCTGTCGACGGCGGCGCCATGGGCGCGGCAGTGCGGGCCCATGACTGGGCCGCCACACCGCTCGGACCCGCGGAGCAATGGCCGGGCGCGCTGCGCAACGCGCTGGGGCTCATGCTCAATTCGCCCGAGAGCATGTACCTGGTCTGGGGCGATGCGCTGACCTTCTTCTTCAACGACGCCTACCGGCCGATCCTGGGGCCGCGGCTGGATGGCGCGCTGGGCCAGTCGCTGCCCGTGCTGTGGTCCGACGCCTGGGAGGCCGTGCGTGGCCCGCTGGAGCAGGCGCTGGCCGGCCAGGCCAGCCGCTTCGTCGATGTGCCGATCACCATGGCGCGCTATGGGCGCGAAGAGCAGACCTGGTGGTCGTACTCGTACTCGCCGATCTACGACGGCGACGTGGTGCGCGGCGTGTTCTGCTTCACCACCGAGACCACCGCGCGCGTTCTGGCGCAGCAGCAGCTCGCGGCCGAGGCCGAGCAGCAGCGGCGCATCCTCGACGAGCTGCCGGGCTTCGTGTGGACGGCCGACCGCGCCGGCATGGTGCGCTACGTCAGCCCGCGTTGGACGGCCTTCAGTGGCCAGCCGCGCGAGCGCTTCCTGGATGAAGGCTGGGGCGATTTCGTGCATCCGGACGACCTGCCGGCGCTCGCCGGTGCCTGGCAGCGCGCGGTGAAGGCTCGCATGCCCTACGAGGCGGAGTTCCGCATGCGCAGCCCTCGCGACGGCTACCGCTGGTGGCTGTCCCGCGCGCACCCGGTGGCGGGAGAGGCCGACAGCGCCATGGCCTGGGTCGGCATCTGCACCGAGATGGACGCCATCATCGACGCGCGCGAG
>NZ_CAJYES010000101.1 GCF_913773995.1 uncultured Pseudacidovorax sp. | reverse complement strand
CTTCGATCTCACCGGTCAGCCGCACGGGCTGTACGACGTGGTCGTCACCAACCCCGACGGCAGCACGGCGGTGCTGCCCTACCGCTACCTGGTCGAGACGGCCATGGAGCCGGACGTGACCATCGGGCTGGGCGGCCCGCGTGTGCTGCCCGCGGGGCAGACGGGGCTTTACGGCATCTCGCTGCAGAGCCTGACCAACGTCGACACGCCCTACGTCTACTTCACCTTCGGCATTCCCGAGATGGGCGACAACGCCAAGGTGTACGACCTGCCCTTCGTCACCTTCAACTCCAACGTGCGCGGCTCGCCCGACGGCAGCCGCAGCGATGTGAGCTGGTCCAGCCTGGACAGCGAGGTCAACCAGGGCGGCTATATGCTCGCCCCCGGCTTCGCCATGGACGTGGCGGCCGGCGGCTACGTGGGCATGAGCTTCACCGTGGCCACCTACCCGGGCATGAAGGCGCTGGCCGACCGCGACTTCGAGGGCTTCAAGCGGGCGCTCTACGACGCGCGCCCCGACCTGGCCAAGGCCGATGCGCTGGCCGGCGGCGTGGCCTCGCTCACCGGCGACCTGAAGGAGATCTTCGACAACCCGCAGGCCGAGGTGCCGGACAAGTGCGCCATCCTGTTCATTCCCTTCCGCTTCAACGTCATGGCCTCGGCCACGCCGCTGACGCGCGAGGAATTCATGGCCATGCAGGCCGCGCAGGCCATCCGCCTGCGCACCGCGCTGCTGGCCGCCAATGCCGATCCGCAGAACAAGAACAAGCCCAATGCCGCGCTGGTCAACCTGGCGGCCGACCGCGACACCTGGGTCAATGCCTACATGGCCGCGCTGGAAGAGGGCGGCATGCTGCGCCCCGCCGACGAGGCGCCGCCGATCCGCCGCGACCCCAAGGTGCAGAGCATGATGTCGGTGCTGGCCAGCGGCGTGCTGGTCGGGCCCGCCGGCAGCACCATCGCCAGCCCGTCGAGCCTGACGGCCTTCTTCGCCCAGGTGCACCAGTGGTACGGCGACACGCCGGGCGCCAAGGCGCCGCTGGCGGGCGTGGACCTGCGCTCCTCCGACGAGTGCGGCGAGTACGCCATCCCGATCCCCGAGGTGCCCAAGGCCAAGGACTTCGACCTGGGCATGTCGCACCCGACCTACTTCCAGGCCTTCAACGTCTTCTCGCCCTGGCTCGGCTTCGATGCCAACGTGGCGCTGCCCGACTTCGCCTCGGTCATCGCCGACAGCAGCATCACGCCGCTGACGCTGCAGCAGTACTTCGAGCAGGCGGCGCAGCAGCAGGGCGCGGCCGCCATCAGCGGGCCGCAGGGCCAGGGCGCCGACAGCGTGGTGCCGGCCGGCACGGCGCTGCCCTACACCGTCACCTTCCGCAACGAGGCGCAGACCACGGCCAACGAGGTGCGCATCGTCACCCAGCTCGATCCGGCGCTGTCGCCACGCAGCTTCCGCCTGGGTGATCTGAAGATCGGCGACATCACGGTCAGCATTCCCGGCGAGCGGGCCAACTACCAGGCCGACATCGACCTGCGGGCCTCGCGCGGCTTCGTGCTGCGGGTGAGCGCGGGCATCGACACCACCACCGGCATCGCCACCTGGTTGCTGCAGGCCATCGACCCCGAGACGGGCGAGGTGCTGCGCGATGCCACCCACGGCCTGCTGCCCCCCGACACCGCCCAGGGCGGCGGCGCCGGCTTCGTCACCTGGACGGTCAAGACCGCCTTCGGCGCGGCCACCGGGGAGTCGATCGAGGCCTCGGCCCGGGTGCTGATGGACAACCAGGCGCCGGTGGAGACCAACACCGTGCGCCACCGCCTGGACGGCGCGGCGCCGGTCACCACGCTCACCGCCACGCAACTGGTGGCCGGCAGCGGCGACTACGACGTGCGCTGGAGCGCGGTGGACGAGGCCGGCGGCTCGGGCGTCAAGCATGTGACCGTCTACGTGCGCGACACCACCGCCGGCAGCGAGACCGGCTGGAAGATCTGGAAGCGCCAGACCGCCGACACCCAGGGCGTGTACGAGGGCGAGGCCGGCCACACCTATGCCTTCCTGGCGCTGGCCACCGACAACGCCGGCAACCGCGAGCAGCCGCCCGCGGCCGGCGTGCCCGACGATGGCAGTGCCACCAACCTGGGCAATCTGCCCAGCGTGGGCGGCACCACCGAGGACGTGGGCGAGCCGCCCGCGCCGGTGGCCACGCCGTCGACCAATGCGCTGTTCACCGAGGCCGAGCGCGGCGTGCCCGCGCTGCAGCCCAGCTCGCCCTCGCTCTTCAGCCAGGTGCTGGCGCCCTTCACCGGCGCTGCCTTCGGCACCGGTGTGCTGCAGAGCCTGGCCGGCATCGGCCCGCTGGCGCTGCTGGAGCGGCCCGATGGCCAGTTCATCGTGAGCGGCGGCGGTACCCGCGGCAGCCTCTACCTGTTCGACCAGGACGGCGGCCGGACGCTCGCGCCGCTGACCACGCTGGACACGCCCATCTATGACCTGGCCTGGGACGGCCAGGGCGGCCTGTGGGCCACCTCCGGCGGCGGCGCGCTGCTGGAGCTGGACCCGGTCACCTACCAGATCCGCAACCGCTACGGTGACGGCCTGACCCAGTCGCTGGCCTTCGATGCGGCGGCGGGCGTGTTCTACGTGTCGTCCAGCAACGGCATCGAGCGCTTCGACCCGGTCGCGCGCCGCTTCGTGCACTTCAGCGACACGCGGGTGGACGACCTGGCCGTGGCGCCGGACGGCAAGCTGTGGGGCAGCCGCTGGCCACAGCGCGGCGAACTGCTGAGCTTCGATGCCAGGGGCCGCGCGCAGTCGCAGCTCAAGCTCGACGCGGCGCTGGACTCCATCGCCTTCGGTCAGCCGGGCACGCAGTTCGAGGGCCTGCTTTTCGTCTCGTCCAAGAAGCGGGTCGGCGATGCCGGCGCCAACCTCTACATGGTCGACACCGTCACCCGGCGCAGCGTGGCCCTGGCCACCGGCGGGCCGGGTGCCGAGCAGTTGATCACCACCCGCGACGGCCGCCTGCTGGTGGCCAACGGCGGGCAGGTGGACGTGGTGGCGCCGCTGGTGGCGCCCAAGGTGGCCCGCACCAGCCCGGCCGAGGGCGCCCTGGTGCCGCTGCCCATGGGCGAGCTCCGCGTCACCTTCGACCACGACATGCAGGCCGACAGCGCCACCGCGGCCGGCTCGGTGGTCAATCCCGACAGCTACACGCTGACGCGCGACGGCCAGGCGCAGACGATCCGAAGCATCCGCTGGGACGCGGCCACCCGCACCGCCATCCTGCGCGTGGACAACCTGGACCCCGGCGCCGTGGTGCTCACCGTCAAGGCGGGCGTGCGCAGCAGCCAGGGCCTGGGCATGCAGCAGGCCTTCACCACCGGCTTCCTGGCGGTGAGCGACTTCTCGCCCTATGTGCGCCTGGACTTCGAGGCCACGCGCTCCGACCGTGCCACCGGCACCACCAGCTTCGACCTGCGCGTCACCAACATCGGCAGCTTCGACCTCAAGGCGCCGCTGATGCTGGTGCTGGACCCGTCGCAGTACTTCGCCGGCATCCCGCTGGGCGCCACCTCTTCCAACGGCCTGTGGCTGCTGGACCTGGGCCTCACCGGCGCGGGCCTGGCGCCGGGCCAGTCCACCGTGGCCACCACGGTGACGCTGTCCAACGCCGGCGGCCAGCGGGCCGAGCTGGGCACCGGCATCTATGCCGTGCCCTATGCCAACGCGGCGCCCATCATCCAGAGCACGCCGCCGACCACGGCCAAGGTGGGCGAGGCCTTCACCCACCAGGTGCAGGCCATCGACCCCGACGGCACGGGCCTGCGCTACCTGCTGCTGGACGCCCCCCAGGGCATGACTATCGACGACGGCGGCCTGCTGCGCTGGACGCCGGCTGCCGGCACGCCGGCTGCCGCCCAGGTGGTGCTGCGCGTGGTGGATGCGCGCGGCGCCTCGGCCACGCAGAGCTTCGGCCTGACGGTGGCCGGTGGCAACCGCGCGCCCATCATCCAGGGCCTGCAGGCCGAGTACACCCTGCGCGAGGGCGAGCTGCTGCAGATCCCGCTGGATGCGCTGGACGTCGACGGCGACCCCGTCGCCTTCGCCATGGACGGCCTGCCGCCCGGCATGGTGTTCGACCCGGTGGGTCGCACCATCGCCTGGCTGCCCTCCTACGAGCAGGCCGGCATCTACCGCGACCTGCGCGTGCTGGCCAGCGACGGACGCCTCACGACCGTGGGCAGCTTCCAGGTCACGGTGCTGCCGGCCAATGCCCCGCCCGTGATCGACGGCGTGCCGCCGCGCACCGTGCGCGAGGGCGACCCGATCCGCATCGCGCTGAAGGCCGAGGACCTGGACGGCGACACGCTGCGCTTCAGCAGCCCCAACCTGCCGCCCGGTGCCTTCCTGAACCCGAACACGGGCGTCTTCGAGTGGACGCCCGGCTACACCCAGGCCGGCCGCTGGCAGGTGGCCATCTGGGCCAGCGACGGCAAGGTGCGTTCCGAGACGGTGCTGGACTTCACCGTCACCAACGTCAATGCCGCGCCGGTGTTCGACAGCCTGGTGGGCCTGTCGGTGCTGGAGGGCGAGGCCATCAGTTTCCGCGCCTTCGCCCTGGACCCGGACAACCCTGGCTACGTGACGCCCGACCGCACCGTCGGCGGCACGCTGGTCGAGCTGGAAGGCAACCCGGCGCCCACGGTGCGCTACGAGGCCCTGTCGCTGCCCGAAGGTGCCAGCTTCGACCCCGTGACCGCGCTGCTGCGCTGGACGCCCGGCTATGCCCAGGCCGGCACCTACGTGCTGCGCTTCCGCGCCACCGACGACGGCAACGGCACCGGCCAGCCACTGGCCACGGAAGTCTCCGTGCCGGTGGTGGTGCGCAATGCCAACCGCGCGCCGGTGCTGCCCGAGATCGGCACGCAGACCGTGCAGAAGGGCGAGGTGCTGGAGCTGCCGATCGCCATCACCGACCCGGACGGCAACCCCCTGGCCATCCGCTTCGACGGCCTGCCGCGCTTCGCCACCTTCGTGCCCGGCGCGACCGCCGGCACCGGCATGCTGCGCATCGCCCCCGGCGAGCGCGACCGCGGCGATTTCGTGGTCACGCTGGTGGCCACCGACGACGGCGACGGCCAGGGCAGCGCGCTGGCGCTGTCGACCACGCGCACCTTCGTCATCAATTCCGAGTCCGCGAGCGAGCCGCCGCTGCTGGCTGTCATCGGGCCCAAGGTGGCCGTGATCGGCCAGCCCCTGACCTTCACGGTGCGCGCCACCGACATGGACCAGGACGCGCTCACCCTGGCTGCCAGCGGCCTGCCCGACGGCGCCACGCTCGAGCCGGGCGTGGTCTACGGCACGGCGGTCTTCACCTGGACGCCCACCGCGGCCCAGGCCGGCCTGCACACCGTGGGCATCACCGTCACCGATTCGCAGGGCAACCGCGACCAGGCCCAGATGGCCATCACCGTGCGCGCGGCCAATGCCGCGCCGGTGCTGCTGCCCATCGGCGACCGCCGCGTGGCCGAGGGCGACACGCTGACCGTCGACCTGGCCGCCCTGGCCAGCGACAGCGATGGCGACACCCTGACCTGGAGCGTCACCAACCTGCCGCCGGGCGCCACGCTGGACGCGGCCACGGGCCAGCTGCGCTGGTCGCCCAACTACTTCCTGGCGGGCGAGTACCGCGACATCGTGGTCACCGTCTCGGACGGCGCCGCCAGCGTCAGCGACCGCTTCTCGGTCACGGTGGACAACACCAACCGCGCGCCCATCCTCGTCGGCATCCCGCCGCTGGGCGGGCAGGAAGGCCAACTGCTGCAGTTCACGCTGGTGGCCGGCGATCCGGACAACGACGCCGTGGCCTATGCAGCCGTAGGCCGGCTGCCGGCCGGTGCCTTCTTCGATGCGGCCACGGGCCGCTTCGAATGGACGCCTTCGTTCGACCAGGCGGGCGACTACACGCTCAACTTCGTGGCCCGCGACGGCGCGGGCGCCGAAAGCCAGCTGGCGGTGCGTGTGGCCATCGCCGACGTCAATCGCGCCCCGGTGCCGGTGTTCACCAACCATCAGGTGGCCCTGGGCGAGACGCTGCGCTTCACGCTCGGCGCTACCGACCCCGACCTGAACGAGACCCTGCGCTTCGGTGCCCGCGGCCTGCCCGAAGGCGCCACGCTGGATGCGCAGACCGGCGAGTTCGTCTGGCGGCCGGGCCCCGGCCAGGCCGGCGACTACCTGGTCATCGTGAGCGTGAGCGACGGCAAGTCGGTCACCGAGCGCGGCCTGGCATTGCGCGCCACCACGCTGCCGCAGGGGCCGAGCGTGAACGTGTCGCTCACGCCCAGCTTCCCGGTGGTGCCGGGGCAGCAGGTGGCCATCACGGTGCTGGCCGATGCCTTCTCGGCCGTGGGCAGCCGCAGCCTCAGCATCGATGGCGCCGCCGTGGCGCTGGATGCGCGCGGGCGCGTGGTCTTCACGCCGCCGGCCAGCGGCCTGTACGAGCTGGTGGCCACCGCCACCGACCTGGACGGCTACACCAGCACCACGCGCAGCGTGCTGAAGGTGCGCAATCCGCTGGACAGCGCGGCGCCCGTCGTCACGCTCGACGAAGGCCTTGCAGGCCGCCAGATCACCGCGTCCACCGCGCTGCGAGGCAGCGTGCAGGACAGCAATCTGGAGAGCTGGGAACTGGCCATCGCCCGCGCCGGCAGCAGCGACTTCCGTGTCGTCGCCAGCGGCAGCGCCGTGGTCGACGGCACCCTGGCCACGCTCGATCCGGCCGGCTTCGAGGCTGGTGCCTATGTGCTGCGCCTCACTGCCACCGACGTGGCCGGCCGCAGCAGCGTGGCCGAGCGCAGCGTGGAGCTGCGCGCCGCCGCCGATGCCAGCCGCTACCTGCGCAGCGACACCGACTTCAGCGCCACGCTGGCCGGCCATGTGCTGGACTTCACCCGGCGCGCCGACTCGCTGGCCAGCGACCGCGCCGGCAGCTTCGGCGAAGGCTGGCGCCTGGCCTGGCGCGACCTGGACTTCGGCACCGATCTGCCCGCAGGCGGCAGCGAGGCCGAGGGCCTGCACCCGGCACTGCGCCTGGGCACCCGCGTCTTCGTCACCCTGCCGACCGGCGAGCGCGCCGGCTTCACCTTCCGCCCCGTGGCCGAGATGCTGGGCGGGGTGCAGGTCTGGCGCCCGCAGTGGGTGGCCGACAGCGGCGTGGCTTGGCAGCTGGCATCGGCGCCGCAACTGCTGGCGCGTGCCAGCGACCGGTTCTACACCCAGGACGGCAGCCAGCCCTACAACCCGGCGGGTCTGCTGGGCGAGCGGGCGCAGTACACGCTCACCGGCCCCGACGGCACCCGCTACGAGTTCGCGCTGGAGCGCGACGGCAGCGGCGGCCAGGTGACGGCCATCGTCTATGCCGACGGCGTGCGCCTCACGGTGACCGACAGCGGCGTCGCCGCCACCAATGGCGATGCGCTCAACTTCATCCAGGATGCGGGCGGGCGCATCGCCGCCGTGCAGGGCACGGACGGCCGCGTCTTCACCTACGAATACGACGCCAGCGGTCGGTTGGTGGGCGCGCGCAACCTGTCCGCCGCCACCTCCACCCGCTATGCCTACGACGGCGAAGGCCGGCTGATGCTGGCCAGCAGCGCCACCGGTGGTGGCGCGGCACAGGGCGAGGCCGTGCGCTACGGCGCCAGCACGCAGGTGCTGCCGCTGGATGCGGACCTCGGGGCCGCGCTGGCCTATCTGGCCGCGGCTCGAACGGGCAGCCTGGCCGCCGGCGAGACCGACCGCTACGCCTTCAGCGTGCGTGAGAGCGAGGTGCGCTCCACCGCGGGCGGCGCCGTGCTGCTGGGCGTGGAGGTCACGGGCCAGGACGGCCTCACGCCCGCCCTGCCGCAGATCGCCGGCCTGGTGCCGGTGCTCACCCAAGTTCAAGGCAACAAGGCCCTGGCCCTGTTCCGCGTGGATGCCGCGGGTCTCAAGCTGCTGGAAGTCGCGGGCAGCGGCGCGGGCACCTACAGCCTGCGCCTCTTCGTGGCGGGTGACATCAACGGCGATGCCCGCGTGGACGGCCGCGATGCCGACGCCATGGCCGCGGCCCGGGCCGGCGCCTACAGCGCCGCCGCCGATGTGGACGGCAATGGCCGCGTGGACAGTGCCGACTCGCAGCTGCTCTATGCCAACCTGGGCTATGCCGCCAACCAGGCGCCGACCATCGACGCCGCCACCTTCAAGACCCATGTGGACCTGGCGGCCGAGCGCAGCGTGGCCAGCCTGCTGCACGACGCCGAGAACGACCGCCTGAGCCTGCGCGTGGTCGGCGCCACCCAGGGCACGGCACGCATCGCGGGCGATGGCCGTACGCTGCAGTTCGTGCCCACAGCCGGCTTCACCGGCAGCGCGAGCATCACGCTGGTGGCCGACGACGGGTACTCGGCTTCCACGCCCACGGTGCTCAACTTCACCGTCAGCGACGCGAAGCTGCTGTCCATCGACTTCGACCTGCGGGCGCTCAAGCTGCGCGCGGGCGAGCAACAGTCGATCCGCCTCACCGGCGACTTCGAGGACGAGCAGGATGTGCTGCTGCCGGCCGACTACGTCACGCTGACCAGCAGCAATGCGGCCGTGGCCACGCTCTTCGGCGGCGGCCAACTGCGCGCCGTCGCCAACGGCAACAGCATGCTGGTGGCCACGCGCGGCAGCATCGGCGCCGCCACGGCCGTGTCGGTGGGCGTCCCCGACGACGCCAGCGGCCTGCGGGCCTACTACTTCGGCATCGACGCCTATCCGGACGCCATCGCGCTCACCCCCGGCGCACCGCGGCAGATGGTGGTGCAGAACGGCGAGGGCACCTTCGTGCAGTCCTCGGCCAGCGGCGCCCGCTATCTGGTGGGCGACACCACCATCGCCACCGTCGACGCCGAGGGGCACCTGGTGGCGCTGCGCGCGGGCGAGACCACCATCACCGTCATCTACCGCGGCGCCGAGCAGGTGATCCCGGTCAAGGTGACGGCGCCGGTCGTCGCGGCCGACGGCCAGGCGGTCGCGGTCGGCAAGCAGGGCGCGATCGTGCAGGGTGCGAGCGGGCAGCAGGTGGCCTTCGCGGCCGGCCAGCTGGCCGAGGGTGCGCAGGTCACGCTCACCAGCCGCAGCGCCGCCGACTTCGAGGCCGCGCGCCTTCCCGAGGCGATGGACTTCGCGGCCGCCTTCAACCTGCAGGTCAGCGGCTCGGACATCACCGGCCCGCTGCAGATCGCCGTGCCCACCGACCTGGCGGCCGGCGAGACGGTGTACTTCTTCGTCGAGGTCGAGTCCGACGTGCCCGACGGCGTGATGCGCAAGTACTGGATGCCGGTGGACAACGGCAAGGTGGGCGCGGACGGCTATGCCCGCACCACCTCGCCACCGTGGCCCGGCCTCTCGCAGAACGGCAACATCCTGATGGCGCGGGCCAACAAGCCCGTGCGCGGGCTGACCATCGACCTGCAGCAGATGTTCAACCCGGCGCTGCTGTTCATCGGCGGCACCAGCCTGATCGGCTTGATGTACTACCTCAAGACGATCACCTTCCCGCTGGTGGAGCAGGCCAAGGTCATCAACGCCTATTCGCTCTACGCCAACCAGAAGACCGACTTCACCATCGACATTCCCGAGGGCGGCACCGACGCGCGCATCCGCGCCGTGATGCCGACGCCGCCGCAGCCCAATCCGGCGCTGCCGCAGATCAGCGCCGCCAAGCCGCCGGTCTATGACCCGGACACCGGCGTGCTGCGCATCGAGGGCAGCCAGTTCCTTTCGGGCAGCGGCGACATCAAGGACACGCGCGTCGTGTTCGCGCAGGGCGGCCGCGAGATCGTGGCCAAGCCCATGACCGGCTCCAGCGACACGCTGCTGGTGGTGCAGGTGCCTGCAACGGTGGTGCTTGGCCTGGCCGATGTGACGGTGCGCCGGCCCGAGGCGGAGCCGGCGGTGGGCCCGGACGGCCTGCCGGCCAGCACCACGGCCTACCGCAGCAGCAGTGCCTTCCGCATCCAGAACAACGGCGGCTACGGCTTCGCGGCCGGGATCGGCCAGAACCCCGACGGCAGCTATGGCGACGGCGTGCTGGTGCTCGACCTGCAGCGCAAGGGCGATCCCACGGGCGGCCCCGAGCAGGTCATCGACTTCATCAACCTCCAGCGCAGCGTGACGACCAACATCGCCACGCCCGACCTGTCGCGCGTGTTCGCCGCGGTCACACCCACCGGCGACAAACGGGGCGCCATCGTGGTGATCGACGGCATCACGCTGCAGCCGCGCGACGCCAATCCGGACACGGAGGCCCTCGACTACATCGAGCTGCCCTACGGCATGTCGGCCACCGCCCTGGCGCTCGACCCCAACGGCCGCTACCTCTATGCGGCGGTGCAGGGCGCCCTGGTGGTGATCGACATCAACCCCGGTTCGAGCACGCTGCACGAGATCGTCCAGGTGATTCCGCTGGCCGAGGAGATCGGCGCGCACAACCTGAGCGGCAAGATCAACGACATGGCGACCAATGCCGACGGCACGCGCTTGTACCTGACCATGCCGGGCACCGAGCTGTTCGGCGGCACCAAGGCCTGGACGCAGCGCGGCCGCGACCCCGGCATGGTGCTGGTCATCAACGTGGACGAGGCCGATCGGCCGGTGGCGACCAAGGACAACCCGACGCCGCCCAATCCGCGCCAGTGGCGGGAAGTGATCGGCGAGATCGAAGGTGGCCTGGAGCCCTACGGCATCAAGGCCACCTCGGACAAGGACAAGATGGTCTTCGCCTCGCGCCTGGACATCCCCAGCACCGGCGGCTTCCACACCATCCAGGTGGACAACGACGACCCGGCCGGCTTCAGCGCCACCGTCGGCTCGGTGCCGCTGTCGCTGGTGGAGAACGGGCAGCAGAAGTACCAGCTCAACATCCGCAACGCGGTGGACGTGGTGGTCACGCCCGATCTCAACTGGGCCTTCGTGCTCGACTGGGGCGTGCCGCCTTCCACCGGCGCGGGCGACCCGGCCGCCATGATGGAGTTCATGGACACCCACGAATGGGGCTCCAAGGTCGGCATCATCAAGAACCCCTTCGGCCTGAACAACGGCGTGCCGACGCTGCTGGGCGCCACCACGCCGATTCCGCTGGCCTTCGCCACCGAGCTCGCCCTGTCCTCGGACGGCGCCAAGCTCTATGCCACCTACAAGGGGCCGGGCGACGTGCTGGTGTTCGACGTGCAGCAGTTCATCAACGAGGCCAGCAACCCGGGCGCCAAGAACTACCACCGCTTCCCGATCGACTATGCGCCGCTCAATGGGGGCGGCTACGACAGCCAGATCAACCTGCCGGGCATTTCGGTGAGCCGCAACCTGCGCGGCCTGACCGTGCAGCCCTACGACCCGCTCACGCTGCTGGAGCCCAAGGGCGCCGTCAACGTGGGCCAGGACGCGACTGCGCCCATCGTGCTCAAGTGGGACGTGGACACGCTCGCGCTAGGCACCAGCCAGTACACGGTGCAGGTCTTCGTGAGCGCGCTGCCGCCGGGCCAGGGCCTGTGGCCCGACGACGCGCCCCGTCCACGGATCGAGGACGTTGACAAGGACCCGAGCTACAAGGGCGACGACAACAACCCCAACCGCATCTGGACCTCGGACGTGCTCGGTGCCGGCACCGAGCAGGCGACGATCCCGCTGGAGATCGTCAAGCTGATGACCTCGGGCCAGAACTACTACTGGGGCGTCAAGCTGATCGCCAACGGCGAGAGCTTCCGCGAGGCCAGCCGCTTCACCACCGAGAAGGAAGACTCCACCGGCACCTACAGCAGCGTGACGGTGCTCACCCACGGCTTCCAGTTCATCCCCACGCCCGAGCTGGCCGACCCGCCCTTCCAGCAGCCCGAAGCCTTCAAGGAACTGGCGACGGTGATCGCCGAGGCGTCGGGCGGCGGCGTGGTGCTGTACTACGACAAGAACACCGGCCGCTGGTGGGACCCGGTCACGCGCCGCTACGGCGCCTCGGCCCTGCAGGCGGGCAAGGCGGTGGTGCTGGTGTCGGACTGGGTGAAGGAGTCGGACATCAGCGACTCCGGCTTCTCCGAGGCCGCGGCCGATGCGCTCTATGCCTCGCTCGTCGAGCTGGATCAGGCCACTGGTGGCGGCATCCTCAGCTCAGCGCTGCACTTCATCGGCCACAGCCGCGGCACGGTGGTCAACAGCGAAATCATCCAGCGCCTGGGCGTGCGCAACCCGGATGTGAAGAACATCCACATGACCACGCTGGACCCGCACGACTTCAAGCAGGACTCGCTGGACATCCCCATCAAGTCGCTGCTGGAGGCCATCAAGACCGCGACCGAACTCACCGCCGTGACGGTGGCGCTGATCCCGGGCGGGCAGGGCGCCGCCGTGGCGCTGAACCGCATGGCCGCGGGCATCGACGCGGTGCTGACCTGGGCGGCCCGCTTCGGCATTGCGCTGGACATTCCGTACGCCGACTTCCAGGACCCGGACGTCAAGCGCTGGAGCAATGTCGGCTTCTTCGACAACTACTACCAGGCGCCGCGCACGGTGGCCACCGGCTTCCAGTTCCTGGACACCGAGACCGGCGCCTCGCGCGCGGTGACGGCCACGCCCAACGGCATCGCCATCGACGGGACCGACCTGCAGATCCAGATGGACAACCTGGCCGGCTTCGGCCAGGACGACTGGGTCGGCAAGCTGAACCTGCCGCTGTCGGTCTCCTTCGCCTACAGCTTCGGCCTGGGCGGCCCGCACAGCCGCGTGTGGCAGTGGTACGCCGGCACGGCCGACACCGACATCCTCAGCTTCGCCGACATGCCGATCTTCCGGCGCGTGGTGGACGAGGGCGTCATGGCGCTGACCACCTTCCAGCTGCCCAGCTTCAACTTCACCAATGTGCCCTGGTACCGCACCTACAACGGCCGCATCTGGGAAGGCATCGGCAACGGCTTCTACTACAGCGACCTGGGCGGCGGTCTGGATGGGCGACCCGCGGGCGGCAAGGACGCCGGCATCGATCCGGCGGACCCGGCCAACGACAACACCGAAGTGACCAAGGGCACCGAGGTCGTGCCCTCGGTCTTCAACGGCAACTTCGAGAACGGGCTGCGGCAGTCGCTCTACAAGCGGCTCACCGACGCGGACGACAAGTACCGCTTCCCCTTCTCGTACGAGCTGCCGGGCTGGTCCTTCCATGGCGGCTCGGGCTTCGGGCTCACGCTGGGCGACCTGGGAACGGTGGACCTGAGCGGCCTGTTCGTCATGGAGACCAGCCCGACGGCCCTGGCCAAGGAAGTGCTGGGCAAGGTCTTCGACAAGATCTGGGACGCCACCCTGGGCGTGCTGGTCAACAAGGCCAAGGCCGACACCTTCAAGCTGCCCGAGGCGCCCAACGACGGCAGCACCCCGGGCTACAAGAAGTGGTACGAATCCTGGGTCGAGAAGGAGGCGGAGAACAAGGCCAAGGTGGCCTGGAGCGACAAGCTGTTCGACCAGTTCGATTCGGCCATATCGACCATCCTCGACAGCCTGCTGCTGCTGGGCAACGACCTGACGGGCACCATTCCCAAGCCTGACCAGGCCTTCAAGATCCAGGGCTCCGACAAGTCCATCGACCCGGCCGGCGTGTCCAAGCTCAAGGACTTCCTGAAGGAGAACCTGGACGTCCTGCTCAAGACCTTCCTCGGCGAGAACAGCAACTACGCGCTGATGATGGGCGGCGGGCAGATCCTGCGCACGCTGGTGGGCGCCTTCTTCCCCGACGGCAAGATCCCCGAGGCCATCGACAAGGCGATGAAGTCGCTGGTCAACCTCGACAGCATCACCCACAACCGCCTGCTGGTGCCCACCGACGAGCCGCTGGTGAGCTTCAACATCTTTGCGCCGGCCATGCTCTCGCCCAGCGCCAAGGTGACGATCTCGCTGAAGGCCGACGGCATCGCCGACTGGTCCGAGTCGACGGTGCTGGAGCCCAGCTTCATGAAGCGCATCGGCTACAGCTTCGTGGTGCCCGAACGCTTCAAGGGCAAGGTGGCCACGCTGACGCTGTCCGTGGACAACATGGAGCAGGACGTCGGCGTCGACTTCTGGGACACGACCGCCAACGCGGTGGCCACGGTCACGGGCATCGGCACGCTGAACACGCTGGTCAGCCAGTTCTTCTTCCTGGACGACGTGCGCTTCTCTAAGGGCCTGGAGGTCAAGCTCGACCAGGCGGCGATCAACGAAGGGGGCAAGGCCCGTGCGGTCGTGAGCTTCGCGCCGGAGGATCCGACCAAGCCGGTGGAACTGACCTTCGACTGGGGCGACGGCACGACGCCGCCGCAGAAGGTGACGGTGGCGGCGGGCACCAGCAGCTACACCTTCGAGCGCGAGTATCTGGACGACAACCCCACCGCCACGTCCAGCGACACCGTCACCGTCTCGGCCAGCGCCACCAACGTGATCGGCGTGAACAACGCCCGCGCCAAGCTCACCGTGAACGACGTGGCGCCCACCGTCTCGCCGCTGGTCTTCGACAGCGTGCGCGTCAAGGAGGGTGAAGAGCTCACCGTGAGTGGCACCTTCACCGACCCGGCGCAGGACCGCGACGACTACGTGATCGAGATCGACTGGGGCGACGGCACGAAGACGACGGTCACCGACTTCACCAAGCCCACCGGCCCCAACGCGCCCGGCAGCTTCAGCGCCAAGCGGCTGATCGTGGACGACGACCCGGCCACCGGTACACCGCAGGACGTGCGCACCATCCGCGTGAGCGTGCGCGACGACGACGGCTTGAAGGGCGAGCGCAGCGGCCAGGTCACCGTGGTCAACGTGCCGCCGGTGATCACCGAGTTGGCTTTCGACAAGGCGGAGGTCAAGGAAGGCGACAAGGCCGTGCTGCGCGGCAGCTTCACCGATGCCGGCAAGAAGGACACCCACACCGTGGTGGTCAAGCGCGGCGGCCAGAGCTACGAGGGCACGGTGACCTTCGCCGACGGCGTGGGCAGCTTCTCGGTCGAGATTCCCTTCGACGACGACGACCCGACGGGCACCGACGGCGACGACGTCAAGGTGCAGGTCGAGCTCAAGGACGACGACACCGGCCTGGCCACCGGCAAGACCGAGGCCGGCATCCGCGTGCTCAACGTCCGGCCGGAGATCGAGGCCAAGGTCTCGTCCGCCAGCATCCAGGAGGGCGAGAAGGCCACGCTGACGATCACCGTGACCGACCCCGGCAAGCGCGACAGCTTCACCGGCGAGATCGACTGGGGCGATGGCATCAAGCAGCAGTTCAGCATCGCCGCGGGCCAGACGCGCTACAGCGTCGATCGCGAGTTCCTGGACGACAACCCCACCGCCACACCCCGCGACACGCTGAAGATCAAGGTCAGCCTGCGCGACGACGACATGCCCGCGGGCAGCACCGCGCCGGTGACGGCCGAGACGCAGCTCACGGTGAACAACGTGGCGCCGCTGGTCCAGCTCAGCGGCGACGTGCTCGGCACCGTGGGCCAGCCGCTGTACTTCTTCGCCGGTGTGGACGATCCGGGCAAGGCCGACACCTTCACCTACAAGTGGGAGCTGGTGGCCTCCGACGGCAGCGTGGTCTTCACCGCGACGCAGCAGGACAAGCAGGACATCGTGCTGCCGGCGCAGAACATCGGGGGGAGCTACACGGTGCGGGTGACCGTGACCGACGACGACACCGGAGAAGGCAAGGCGCAGGCGCGCCTGCTGCTGGTGACGGAGGAGCCGCCGCCACCCCCGCCGGAAGAGCCGGGCCGCAATCCGCCGCCGCCACCACCGCCGGATCAGCCTCCCGCGCCGCCCGGCCCGCCCCAGCCGCCGGCACCGCCGCAGCCGCCGGTACCACCGCCTCCGCCGCCGCCACCCGGCCCGCCTCCGGCGCCGGAGCCGCCCGCGCCGCCGCCTCCCGGGCCGCCGGCTCCACCGGCGCCGCCTGCCCCGCCCGCGCCGCCCCAGCCGCCGGTGAAGCAGGAGATCATCGATCTGATCCGCGTGATCGAGGCCCAGCCCTACAACGAGGGCGACACGGTCTACATCCTGGTGCGGGGCCGGCCGTCCTCGGCCGCTTTCGCCGGCACCTTCACCGTGACGGTGGACTGGGACGACGGCACCTTCACCCGCGACGTGGTGGTGGCGCCCGACAGCACGGTCAAGCTGGAGCATGTCTACCGCGACGACCGGCCGGGCACGCAGCTCGACTACTACGACGCCAAGGTCAGCTACCAGTACAGCGACGCCGGCATCAGCTATTCGACGCGGCAGACCAGCGTGGTGCGCTTCGCGGTGCAGAACGTGGCGCCGACGGTTACCGTCGCAGCCACGCCGGGTGCCAACGGCTTCGACTTCGTCGCCACCGTCAGCGACCCCGGCACGCTGGACACGCACACCTACACCTGGGTGTTCAGCGACGGCACGCGTATCTCGAATGCGGGCGCCCGGGTCAGCCATGCCTTCGGCGGGTCGCAGTCGGTGACCGTGACGGTCGAAGACGACGACGGCGGCGTGGGCGGCATCGTGTTCCGCCTGCAGGCGGCCACGGTGGAACAGCAGGGCCTGGCCTCGCAGCCCATCGCCAGCCATACGGTGCCCGAGGGGCAGATCGCCGCGCTGGCGGCGCAGGCCCGCGCGGCCTGGGCTGCCACCGGCGTCGACACCGCCGCCCTGGACAGCGTGCGCGTGACCGTGACCAACCTGGGGCCCGACGTGCTGGGCTACACCGTGCGCGCCGCCGACGGCAGCGCCACGGTCTATGTGGACGACGACGCGGCCGGCCGCGGCTGGTTCGTCGACGGCACGCCGGCCGACAGTGCCGAGTTCAGCGCCACCACCGATCCCACCCGCTTCTGGGCCGGCACCGGCCCGGCCGCGGGCCGGGAGGACCTGCTCAGCCTGCTGACGCACGAGTTCGGCCATGTGCTGGGCCTGGGCCATGCGCAGGAGCGCCAGCAGGGGGCCAGCGCCAGCATCATGGCCGGCACGCTGCCCCTGGGTGAGCGCCGCCTGCCCACGGCCGCCGACCTGCAACTGCACGACTCGGCCGGCACCGGCGCCGCCGATGCGCTGTTGGCCACCGGCGTGGCCAACGGCGCCTTCGACAGCGCCGCCGACTGGACCACGCGCGGCAATGTCGCCTTCACCGGCGGCGTGGCCACGCTGGGCGAGGACGCGCGCGTCAACGCCCGGCTGACGCAGAACTTTCGCGTGCCGGCCGGTGCGCGCTTCCTCAGCTTCGATCTGGTGGGCGTGAACCTGGAAGCGCTGGCCGGCGACATCGGCGACGCCTTCGAGGTGGCGCTGGTGGATGCGGCGACGGGCCTGTCGGTACTGGGCGGCATCGGCCTGACCCGCACCGATGCGCTCATCAACATCCAGGCCAACGGCCGCATCTACAGTGCGCAGGGCGTCACCTTCGACAACCAGCCCCTGGCCCAGCTGCCGGCCGGCAGCGGCACGCTGCAGGTGCGCATCGACGTCTCGGCCATCACCGACCGGCGCGAAGTGCAACTGGCCTTCGACCTGCTGGGCTTCGGCAGCCTGGGCAGCCAGGTGAAGGTGGACAACGTCGGCTTCGTGGTGGACGGCAACCGTGCACCGCAGAGCGTGGGCGACCGCGCCAGTACCGCCCGGGGCCAGGCCGTGCGCATCGACGTGCTGGCCAACGACGTGGACCCGGACGGCGATCCGATGAGCCTGGCGGTGGTGGGCGCGCCCGCCCACGGCAGCCTGGTGCTCGGCGTGGACGGTGTGCTGACCTACGTGCCCAATGCGGATTACACCGGCCAGGACTTCTTCCTGTACCGCGCCACCGACGGCATCACGCCGGGCGCACTGACCCGGGTGGACATCCAGGTCGAGACCGTGAACCTCGCGCCGGTGGCCCAGGCCGACACCGCCACCACGGTGGCCGGCCGCGCCGTCACCATCGACGTGCTGGGCAACGACAGCGACGCCAACGGCGACGCGCTGGCGATCGTCTCGCTCACGCAGCCGCCGGCGGGGCAGGGCACCGTGGTGCTGGACCAGGGCCGCGTCGTCTACACGCCGGCCGCCGGCTTCACCGGCAGCACCCGCTTCAGCTACCGCGCCTCCGACGGCTTCCTGCTGAGCGAGGCGGTGACCGTCACCGTGACGGTGCAGGCCGTCAACACCGCCCCCGTGGCGGTGGACGACACGGCCGCCACCGACGAAGACACGCCCCTGGCCGTGGCCGTGCTGGCCAACGACCGCGATGCCGAGGGCGGGCCGCTCACGGTGGCCATCGTCAGCGGCCCGGCGCACGGCAGCCTGCAGGTGCTGGCCGATGGTCGCGTGCAGTACACGCCCACGGCCGACTACAACGGCGCCGACAGCTTCACCTACACCGTGAGCGACGGCGAGTTCACCAGCGCGGCGGCCACGGTGCGCCTGACGGTGCGCCCGGTCAACGACGCGCCGCTGCTGGAGGCCCTGGCCGACGCGCGCCTGGCCGAGGGCGCGGTGCTGGCCATCTCGGCCCGCGGCAGCGACGTGGACGGCGACGTGCTGAGCTACAGCTTCGAGGCCGCGCCCGACGGCGCCAGCATCGACGCCGCCACCGGCGCCATCCGCTGGACGGCCGGCAACGGCCCCGCCACGCAGCGCTTCATCGTGCGTGTCAGCGACCCGGCCGGCCTGCGCGCCAGCCGCAGCTTCGATGTCACCGTCGACAACGTGGCGCCACAGGTGCGCGCCAGCGGCGCGGCGCTCGCGGTGGCCGGGCAGGACTACGCCCTCACGCTGGCCTACAGCGACCCGGCCGACGTGCCCACCCAGTGGCTCATCGACTGGGGCGACGGCAGCCGCAGCACGCTGGAAGGCGGCCTGCGCGGTGCCACGCACGTCTATGCCGACACCGGCAGCCGCCAGATCCAGGTGACTGCGCGTGATGCCGACGGTGACTGGGCCGCCGCGCCGGTGGCGGTGCAGGTGCGCGCCGCCAACCGGGCGCCGGTGCTCGATGCCGTGCCCGACCAGCGGGTGGCCGAAGGCCAGCCGCTGCAGCTCGCGCTGCGCGCCACCGATGCCGATGGCGATGCGCTGGCTTGGCGCCTGGTCACCGGCCCCCAGGGCGCCACCGTGGACGCCCAGGGCGTGCTGCGCTGGCAGGCCGGCAACGGCCCGGCGGTGCAGGACTTCGAGGTGCAGGTGGCCGACACCGCCGGCGCCACCGCCAGCCGCCGCTTCCAGGTCGCCGTCGACAACGTCGCGCCTACCGTGCGTGCGCAGGGCGAGTCGACGGTGCTGCAGGGCCAGCCCTATGCGCTCGCCTTCAGCTATGCCGATGGGGTGGACACGGTCACCGAATGGCTGATCGACTGGGGCGACGGCAGCAGCAGTCGCCTGCCCGGCACGGCCGTGGGCAGCACGCATGTCTACGACACGGCCAACCCGGGCCGCACCGTGCTGGTCAGCGCGGTCGATGCCGATGGGCGCTGGCAGGCCACGGCACTGACCGTGGCCGTGCGCGCGCCCAACACGGCGCCGGTGGCCCGCGCCGACCAGGCCACCGTCGACGCCGGCCAGTCGGTGCTGATCGACGTGCGTGCCAACGACAGCGATGCCGAGGGCAGCGCGCTGGTGGTGACACTGGCCGCCAATCCGGCCAACGGCCGCCTCGTGCTGCTGGAGGGCGGCATCGTGCGCTATACGCCGGCCGAGGGCTTCAGCGGCAGCGACAGCTTCACCTACACCGTCAGCGACGGCGACCTGGCCAGCGGCCCGGCCACCGTGAGCATCACGGTGCGGGCGGTGCAGGCGCCGCCGCCACCACCGCCACCGCCTCCCCCTCCGCCGCCTCCGCCCCCGCCGCCACCGCCTTCGGAGCCGCCCGTGACGCAGCCGCCTGTCGTGCAGCCACCGGTGGTCCAGCCTCCGGTCGCGCAGCCACCTGTGGCGCCGGCACCGGTGCCGGCCGTGGTACCCGTCCCGGCGCCGGGCGTGCCGCTTGCGCCTGTGCCTGCGCCCGTGCTGCCCTTTGGCACGCCCGCATCGCAGATCTTCCTGGCGCCGGTGGCGGGGCCTGCCGCGCAGCCGCCCGGTGCCCGCACGCCCGAGCCGGTGCTCGGCCTGCCGGCCCGGCCCCTCGACGGCCTGGGCCAGTGGCGCAGCGACGGCCGCGTCACCATGCTGGCGCAGACGGCGCATACCGGCAGCCAGTCCCATCCGCAGGCCAGCGGCTTCGTGGTGATCGAGAGCGGCCGCCCCGCCGACCGGCCGACGATGGGCCGCCTCAGCGACCTGCTGCGGCCTGCGCCGGCCCCGGCCGATCCATCTGCGCCCATGCAGATCCGCCAGGTCGTGGTCACGCCGGCAGGCCCGCACCTGCGGCTGAACCAGCCGCTGGACTGGCGCGCGCTGGCGGCCGGCGGCGCGGGGCCGCTGCGCCCGGCCGCGGTGCAACTGCTGCACGAGGGCCGCAGCATCCCGGGCCGGCTGGTGCCCGATCCCGACGGCGCCGGCTTCGTCTTCGTGGCCGATGGCGGGGCACTGGCGGCCGGCACCTATGTGCTGGTCATCCGCACCGGTCCGGGTGGCCTGGTCGACCTGCAGGGCCGGGCACTGGACGGCGACTTCGACGGCCGGCCGGGTGGCGACTTCCGCGCCCGCTTCGTCATCGGCGCGCCCGCTGCCGTGCGTACCGGCGATGCCGGCGCCGACGCAGCGACCCCGACGGTGGCTGCCGCCGCGATGCCGGTGCCGGCTGGCGATACCGGTCTGCCGCTGGAGCGCCGCCAGTTCACGCTCGACCCCGAGGGCGACCCGGCCTGGGCCTCCTGGCTGGGCGGCGTCGGCGGTCTGTCGCTGATGGCCGGCGTGCTGCCGGTGCGGCGTCGGCGCGCGGGCGCCGCGGGCCTCGCATCGACCGCCGACGCCGCCGCTCCGGTGGTGAGCCTCTCCCGACCGGGCATCGCGCCCGAGGCGGCGCTGCGCACCGCCGGAGGCTGGATGGGCCGCTGGCTCGAATCCGGCGACACACCACCGCCTGCGCAGGACTGGCGCATCCGCCTCTGAGCGGCCGAGCGCATCCCGCCATCGACAGAACGAACCCATTTCCGAGGAGAAGCAACCCATGGAACCCCAGGACACACCGCCCGCCGCCGATGGCGCCAATCCACGCATCCAGTGGAAGGTCGACGGGCTCAAGAGCTCGTACGTCAACTTCGCCAACGCCAACTCCACGCAGGAGGAGGTCGTGCTGAACTTCGGCATGAACAACAACTGGGACCGCATGGCGGCGGAGGTGGAGATCGAGCTCACGCACCGCATCGTGATGAGCCCCTTTGCCGCCAAGCGGCTGTCGGAGCTGCTGGGTCGGCTCGTGTCGCAATACGAGGGCCGCTACGGCCCCTTGAAGTGAGGAGGTCCGCCATGCCGACGATGCCGAATTCCCTGCGCCGCGCCCGCCATGCCTGGCTGCTGCCGCTGGCTCTGTGTGCCGGCTCCGTGCCGGCCGCCACTCTGGGCGAGCTGCTGCAGCTCGCCCGTGAGAACGATGCGCAGTGGGCCGCTGCCCGCGAGGCAGCCGCGGCCGGAGCCGAGAAGGCGGTGCAGGGCCGCGCGGGGCTGCTGCCCAGCGTGGGCCTGAATGCCAACGTGCGCGAGAACGACGAGCATTCCAGCACCTACGTGGGTGGACGCGATTACAGCTCCAGCGGCGTCACGCTGCAGGCGTCGCAGCCGCTGTACCGGCCCGCCAACTGGGCGGCGGCCAAGCAAGGCGAGCTGCAGTCGGCACTGGCCCAGCAGCAGCTGCGCATTGCCGAGCAGGAGCTGCTGCTGCGCGTGGCCAAGGGCTACTTCGAGGTGCTGCAGGCGCAGGACGCACTGCAGACGCTGCAGGCGCAGAAGGACTCGTTCTCGCAGCAACTGGCCCAGGCGCAGAAGAGCCTGGAGGTGGGCGTGGTGCCCATCACCGACGTCAACGAGGCCCAATCGCGCTACGACCTGACGGTGGCGCAGGAAGTGGCGGCCGCCAACGAGCTGGAGGTCAAGCGCCGCACGCTGGAGAAGTCCATCAACCGCGAGCTGCCGCCGCTCGCGCCGCTGGGGCCGCAGGCGGCCATCGACCGCGTGCCGGCCGAGCAGGCGCGCGACTGGGTCGAGCGCGCACCCAACGAATCGCTGCAGGTGTCGGCCGCGCAGCTCACGCGCGACATCGCCGAGCGCGAGGTGGCCGCCCGCGAGGCCGGCCACCAGCCGGCGCTCGACCTGGTCGCCAGCGTGGGCGAGAACCGCAACGCCAACTTCACCAGCCTGGGCCGCAACACGGTGCGCCAGGCCAGCATCGGGCTGGAGCTGTCGCTGCCGATCTACCAGGGCGGCGCCATCAGCTCCCGCGCCCGCGAGGCCGCGGCCAACCTGCGCCGCGCCGAGCAGGAGCTGGAGGACGCGCGCCGCCAGGCGCGGCTGGATGCGCGGCAGGCGCAGCTGGGCGTGCAGTCGGGCCTGGCGCTCTCGCGGGCGCTGACGCAGGCGGAGCAGTCCGGGCAGACGCAGCTGACCTCCACCCGCCGCGGGCTGGAAGTGGGCCTGCGCAACCGCATCGACGTGCTCAATGCCGAGCAGCAGCTCTATGCCACGCGGCGCGACCTGTCGGCCGCCCGCTACCAGACGCTGATCGCGGGCCTGCAGCTCAAGGCGGCGGCCGGTCAGTTGAGTGAGCCGGACTTGCTGGCGCTGGACGCGCTGCTGGCCAATCCGTGATCCCGACCACGCGCGACGCCGCGGCCGGCGCCGAGGCGGCCGAGCCCGCCGGCCGGCCGCCGGTCGGCGGGGCGATGCCTCTGCCGGGCGCTGCTGCGCCGGCCGACCCGTGGCAGGCGCTGGCCCAGGCCGGCCATGCGGGCGCCTGGATGGGCGCCTGGCTGCAGGTGCTGGCCAGCGCGCTCACGCAGGCGCGTGCCGGGCTGCTGCTGCTGCGCCAGAGCGACGACAGCTTTGCGCCCGTGGCCACCTGGCCGGCGGGCCGCGACATGGCCTACCTGGCCGAGATCGCCACCGAGTCGCTGCGCACCCGCGAAGGCGCGGTGCGCCGCGACGAGCTGCGCCATGTGCGGCTGGCCTATCCGCTGACGCAGGACGGCCAGTTGCACGGTGCCGTCGTGC
>NZ_CAJYES010000100.1 GCF_913773995.1 uncultured Pseudacidovorax sp. | reverse complement strand
CAGCAGCGCGGCGGCGATGACGTTGCGTGGATTGCTGGTGTTGGTGCAGCTGGTGATGGCGGCGATGACGACGGCGCCATCGGGCAGGCGGCCCGCGGCCTCGTCGGCGCGGCCGGCCGCCAGCTTGGTCGCATCGGCGATGCCGCGCTCTGTCAGGGCGCTCGCCGGCAGCCGGCGGTGCGGGTTCGACGGGCCGGCCAGGTTGCGCACCACGGTGCCGATGTCGAAGCGCAGCGTGCGTTCGTAGTCGACCTCGGCCAGCGTGTCGGCCCAGAGGCCGGCGGCTTTGGCATAGGTCTCGACGAGGCGCACCTGCGCCTCGTCGCGGCCCGTGAGGCGCAGGTAGTCCAGCGTCTGGCCGTCGATGGCGAAGAGTGCGGCGGTGGCGCCGTACTCGGGGCACATGTTGGAGATGGTGGCGCGGTCGCCGATGGACAGCCGCTTCGCTCCATCGCCGAAGAACTCGACATAGGCGCCCACCACCTTCTGCTGGCGCAGGAACTCGGTGAGCGCCAGCACGATGTCGGTGGCCGTGATGCCCGGTGCGCGCTCGCCGACCAGCGCCACACCCACGATGTCCGGCAGCCGCATCCACGACGCGCGGCCCAGCATCACGTTCTCGGCTTCCAGGCCGCCCACGCCCACGGCGATCACGCCCAGCGCGTCCACATGCGGCGTGTGGCTGTCGGTGCCCACGCAGGTGTCGGCATAGGCCACGCCGTCCTGCACGGCCACCACCGGCGACATCTTCTCCAGGTTGATCTGGTGCATGATCCCGTTGCCCGCCGGGATCACCTGCACGTTGTCGAATGCGTGTCTGGTCCACTCGATGAAGTGGAAGCGGTCCTCGTTGCGGCGGTCCTCGATGGCGCGGTTCCTGGCGAAGGCGTCGGGGTCGAAGCCCCCGCATTCGACGGCCAGCGAATGGTCCACGATCAGCTGCACCGGCACCACCGGGTTCACCGCGGCCGGATCGCCGCCTTCGGCCGCGATGGCATCGCGCAGGCCAGCGAGATCTACCAGCGCAGTCTGGCCCAGGATGTCGTGGCACACCACCCGTGCCGGGTACCAGGGAAAGTCCAGGTCGCGGCGACGCTCGATCAGCTGGCACAGATAGTCGTCAAGGCGGGCCGGGTCCGCCCGGCGCACCAGGTTCTCGGCATGCACCCGCGCGGTGTAGGGCAGCCGGGCCCAGGCGCCGGGCTGCAGCGCCTCGATGGCGGCACGCGCGTCGTAGAAATGCAGATCGGTACCGGCAAGCGGCTGGCGGTGAAGACGGTTCATGGGATCGTGGAGCGGGCGGCGCCTCAATGCGCCGCCGCGTTGCGAAAGGAAGGCCGGCGGCCGGCGCCGGCCGACCCGGTTTTTACTGGGCCTGGATGTTGTTGTCGCGCGCCACCTTGGCGTAGCGCGGGATCTCGGCCTTGATCAGCGCGCCGAACTGCTCCGGCGTGCCACCGGCGGGAGAGACGCCCGTGGGCTCCAGCTGCGCGACCAGCTCGGGCGCCTTCAGGCCGGTGTTGATGGCGCCGTTGATCTTGGCCAGCACCGCGGGCGGCAGGTTCTTGGGCGCGATCAGGCCGTGCCAGGCCACCACGTCGTAATCGGGCAGGCCGGCTTCGGCGATGGCGGGCAGGTCCGGGTAGGCCGCCAGACGCTGCGCCGTGGTCACGCCCAGGGCGCGCAGCTTGCCGGCCTTCACATGCGGCATCAGCGCCTCGGTGCCGGCCACCAGCAGGTCCACGTTGCCGGCCACCAGGTCGGTCACGGCCGGGCCGGTGCCCTTGTAGGGAATGTGCGTGCCCTTGACCTTGGCCATGCCGAACAGGTATTCGGTCGTGATGTGCAGGTGGCTGCCGTTGCCGGCCGAGGCGAAGCTCAGCTTGCCGGGGTTCTTGCGCATGTAGTCCAGCAGCTCCGCCATGTTCTTGGCCGGCA
Source organism: uncultured Pseudacidovorax sp. (assembly GCF_913773995.1). Taxonomy (GTDB): domain Bacteria; phylum Pseudomonadota; class Gammaproteobacteria; order Burkholderiales; family Burkholderiaceae_C; genus Xenophilus. Next base: position 6,834 of record NZ_CAJYES010000100.1, on the reverse strand, counting down.
CCTTGTTGGGGTTGATGCACAGCACGTAGGCGCCCTTGGACAGCTGGATCACGGGCGTGATGTCGGCCATCGGATCGAACTTGAGCTTGTACAGCGCCGGGTTGACGGTGTAGCTGCCCGCCACCAGCAGCAGCGTGTAGCCGTCCGCGGGCTGGTGCAGCGCGTAGTCCGTCCCCAGCGTGCCGCCGGCGCCCGGCCGGTTGTCCACGATCACCGACTGGCCCACGCCCTTGGCGAGCAGATTGGAGCCCACGCGGGCGATGAAGTCCGAGCCACCGCCGGGGGCGAAGGGGCACACGATGCGGATGGGCTTGCTGGGAAAGCCGTCCTGCGCGGCGGCGTCGAAGCCGAGCGGCAGGGCCAGGCTGGCGAGTCCGGTGTTGAAGAGGCGGCGATTGAGGGTCACGAAGATGTCTCCAGGTTGGCGGGCCGCACCATGCGGCCAGCCGGGCGCGGGATGGTCGGCGTCTCAACCTGACGGGAACCTGCGCGGATCGCGCGCATGAGGGCCATCGCTCAGCCTCGCTGATCCAGCGGCACGAAGGTCCGGTCCTCGGGGCCGGTGTAGACCGCGCTGGGCCGGATGATCTTGTTGTCCTGCCGCTGCTCGATCACATGGGCCGCCCAGCCGCTGGTGCGGGCGATGACGAACAGCGGCGTGAACATGGCCGTCGGTACGCCCATGCGGTGGTAACTCACGGCGCTGAACCAGTCGAGGTTGGGGAACATGCGCTTGGCCTGCCACATGACCGACTCCAGCCGTTCGGCGATGTCGAACAGCCGCAGATCGCCGGCCTGCTGCGACAGCCGCCGCGCCACGCCCTTGATGACGGCGTTGCGCGGATCGGCCACCGTGTAGACCGGGTGGCCGAAGCCGATCACCACCTCCTTCGCCTCGACCCGGCGCCGGATGTCGGCCTCCGCCTCGTCGGCCGTGGCGTAGCGCTGCTGCACCTCGAAGGCGACCTCGTTGGCGCCGCCGTGTTTGGGCCCGCGCAGCGCGCCGATGGCACCGGCAATGCAGGAATACATGTCGCTGCCCGTGCCTGCGATCACCCGCGCGGCGAAGGTGCTGGCATTGAACTCGTGCTCGGCATAGAGGTTGAGCGAGGTGTGCATGGCGCGCACCCAGTCGTCGCCGGGGCGGCTCCCGTGCAGCAGGTGCAGGAAGTGGCCGGCGATGGCGTCGTCGTCGGTCTCGACCTCGATGCGCCGGCCGTTGGTGCTCCAGTGATGCCAGTACAGCAGCATCGAACCGAGGCAGGCCAGCAGCCGGTCGGCGATGCCCCGGGCACCGGCGGCCCCATGCTCGTCCTTCTCGGGCAACACGCAGCCCAGGGCCGAGACGCCCGTGCGCATCACGTCCATGGGATGGGCGGCGGCAGGCAGGCGTTCCAGGGCGGCCTTCACGCTGGCAGGCAGGCCGCGCAAGGCCCGCAGCCGCGCCTTGTAGGCGGCGAGTTCGGCGCGATTGGGCAGCGTGCCGTGCACCAGCAGGTGCGCGATCTCCTCGAAGTCGCAGACCTCGGCGATGTCGAGGATGTCGTAGCCGCGGTAGTGCAGGTCGTTGCCGCTGCGGCCCACGGTGCACAGGGCCGTGGTGCCGGCGGCCACGCCGGACAGCGCGACGGACTTCTTGGGCTTGAAGGCGGGCGCGGCTTCCGGCGCCGGGGCGAGGACGGTTGCAAGGCTCATGGGGCAGGTCTCCTGACGGTGTGCAGCGGCGGAACAGCCGGCTTGCAAGGCTTCGCAATCTACGCAGAATGTCGCCCTCCCACCAGGACTGAAAAGGCGAATAGGTGCGAACGAAATCGGCGAATCTGCGAATCCTGCGAATCACTGGGCCACAGAGTTGCGCATGAAGAAGAGCTTCATGGGCGTGCGCCTGCGCAAGCTGCGGGCCGAGCGCGGCCTCTCGCAGATCGCCATGGCGCAGGCGCTGGGCCTGTCGCCCAGCTACCTCAACCAGCTGGAGCAGAACCAGCGCCCGCTCACGGTGGCGGTGCTGCTGCGGCTGAACCGCACGTTGGGCGTCGACATCCAGGCCTTCTCCGAGGACGATGAGGCGCGCCTTGTGGCCGGCCTGCGCGAGGCCCTGGCCGATGCGGCCGAGCCGGTCAGCCTGCCCGAGATGCAGGAGGTGGCCGCCCAGATGCCCGAACTCGGCCGCGCGCTGGTCGCGCTGCACCGCCGTCAACTCGACCTACAGGCCCAGCTGGAGACCATGGCCCTGCGCCTGGGCGACGACCGGTCGTCCGAGCTCGGGCTGCCGCGCGCCACGCCCTTCGAGGCGGTGCGCGACTTCTTCTTCTCCCACAAGAACCACTTCGATCCGCTGGACCGCGCGGCCGAGTCGCTGGCGGCGCAGACCCGCGCACGTGGCGGCGCCATGGCACCCTGGCTGGCGGAGCGCCTGCGCGAGCGGCACGACGTGCGGATCACGCAGGCCGATGCAACCGGCATCGGCGGCAAGCGGCAGTACGACGCGGCCAGCCGCACGCTGACCCTCTCGCCGCTGCTGGCACCGGCGCAGCAGGCCTTCCAGATGGCGACGCAGCTGGCCTTCCTGGAGATGGACGAGACGCTGTCGGCACTGACGGCCGACGCCCCCTTCGACGCCGACGCGCCGGCCCGCCGGCTGGCGCGCATCGGCCTGGCCAACTACTTCGCCGGCGCGCTGCTGCTGCCCTATGGCGAGTACCTGGAGGCGGCCGAGCGGCTGCGGCACGACATCGACCTGCTGGCGCTGCGCTTCGGCGTGGGCTTCGAGACGGCCTGCCACCGCCTGAGCACGCTGCAACGGCCGGGTGCGCCGGGCGTGCCCTTCTTCTTCGTGCGGGTGGACCGGGCGGGCAACATCTCCAAGCGGCAGTCGGCCACGCACTTCCACTTCAGCCGCACGGGCGGCACCTGCCCGCTGTGGGCGGTGTACGAAGCCTTCAGCCAGCCGGGGCGCATCCTGCCGCAGCTGGCCCGCATGCCCGACGGCCGCACCAGTCTGTGGGTGGCGCGCACGGTGGCTGGCGGCAGCCGCGGCTGGGGCGCCCCGCGCCAGACCTTCGCCATCGGCCTGGGCTGCGACATCCGGCATGCGCCTCGCCTGGTCTATGCCGATGGACTGGACCTGCAGGACCCGGCCCGCGCCACGCCCATCGGCATGGGCTGCAAGGTCTGCGAGCGGCGCGACTGCGCGCAGCGCGCCTTTCCCTTCGTCGGCCAGCCGCTCACAGTGGACGAGCAGCGCACCGAATTCATTCCCTATGGTTGCAGCTGATCGCATGCCGAGGGCCGGCCGATGTCGCCCGCGAGCGCCCGGGCAGATGCACCAAAGCCGTGCGCCACGTAGGATGCGGGCGGCGGCCACGACCGCCCCGTACCGGCCGTTACGAGTCGGCCAGCCTCTTCCCGCCGGCAGCCGCGCGCCGGCATTGCCTGCGTGACCATGCCATCTCTCTCCTGGGCCGATCTGGCGGCCCGCTTCCGTCCCGCCGCCGCCCGGGTGGACGCCCGCGAACGGCTGCGGGCCTTCGCCGGTGCCGGGCTGGGCATCCTGCTCACGGCCCTGATCGCCCGCTGGTGGGCCCTGCGCACCGGCATGAGCGCCCCCTGGCTGGTGGCCCCGCTGGGCGCCAGCGCGGTGCTGGTGTTCGCGGTGCCGGCCAGCCCGCTGGCCCAGCCCTGGGCCGTGGTGGGCGGCAACACCGTCTCGGCGCTGGTGGGCAGCGCCTGCGCCCTGCTGATTCCCGACCCGGCCTGGGCGGGCGCTGTGGCGGTGCTGGCGGCCATCGCGGTGATGTTCGCGCTGCGCTGCCTGCATCCGCCGGGCGGCGCCTCGGCCCTGCTGGCGGCGCTGGGCGGCGTGGGCTTCGGCTTCGCGCTCTTTCCGATGCTGGTCGATTCGCTGCTGCTGGTGCTGGCGGGCATGCTCTACAACGGCCTCACGGGGCGGCGCTATCCACATGCGCCGCAGGCCCCGGCCGCCGCGCCCCCAGGCAGCCGCTTTTCCGCCACCGACCTGGACGCGGCACTGGCCCACTACAACCAGGTGCTGGACGTGAGCCGCGACGACCTGCAGGACATCCTGCAGTACGCCGAATCGGCCGCCTACGAGCGCAACTTCGGCCACCTGCAATGCGCCGAGGTGATGTCGCCCGAGCCGGCGTCGGTGCAGTTCGGCACGCCGCTGGACGAAGCCTGGGCGCTGATGCGCACGCGGGGCGTGAAGGCCCTGCCGGTGGTGGACCGCTCGCAGCGCGTGGTGGGCATCCTGACGCGGGCCGACTTCCTGCGCCATGCCGGCTGGGAGCAGCGCGAAGGCGTGGGCGAGCGCCTGCGCACACTGCTGCGGCGCGACGGCCTCACCCATTCCGACAAGCCCGAGACGGTCGGCCAGATCATGACTCGCGAGGTGCGCGTGGTGAGCAGTCACCGCCGCATCGCCGAGCTGGTGCCCCTGTTCGCCGAGGCCGGCCACCACCACCTGCCGGTGATCGATGCCGACAAGCGGCTGGTGGGCATCATCACCCAGTCGGACGTGGTGCGGGCCCTGCACCGCGCCACCCGGCCGGCGGGTTGAGGGCGCGACGCAGCCACGGAGCCGACCATGAAGCCAACAACGATGACGAGACGACCCCACGGAGCGAAGGCGGCGCCCACGCCGCGGAGATCGGGCATGCGCCCACGCCTTGCGCGCCTGGCCGTGCTGGCCGTGGCCCTCCTGGCCGGCACAGTGACCAGCGCCCAGGCCGCCGACGAGATGCAGCGCCGCATGGCCGCCTGCACCACCTGCCATGGCCGCGAAGGCCTGGCGACCAATTCCGGCTACTTCCCGCGGCTGGCAGGCAAGCCGGCGGGCTACCTCTACGACCAACTGCGCAGCTTCCGCGACGGCCGGCGCCAGCAGGCCGACATGAACCACCTGCTGGCCCAACTCTCGGACGCCTACCTGCGCGAGATGGCCGACTACTTCGCCGGGCTGGATCTGCCCTATCCCGCACCGACGCCCTCCGACCTGCCGGCTGCCGAGCTGGCACGCGGCCGGGCGCTGGTGGTCGATGGCGATGCGGCCCGCGGCATTCCGGCCTGCGTGCGCTGCCATGGGCCGGCGCTCACCGGCGTGCAGCCGGGCATCCCGGGACTGCTGGGGCTGCCGCGGCTGTACATCGCCTCGCAGCTCGGCGCCTGGGTCACGGGCGACCCGCGTGCCCTGGCGCCCGACTGCATGGCCGAGGTGGGCCGGCGCCTCAAGAGCGAGGACATCCGCGCGGTCGCCGGTTGGCTGGCGGCGCAGCCGGTGCCGGTGAACTACAAGGCCGTACCCGCCTCCGCCCTGCCCGCGGGCCTGCCGGTGGCCTGCAGCGCCATGGAGGCGCACCGATGAGCGCGCCCCTTGCTGGCGGGACCGGAGCCCGCCCCTTCGGCTTTCGACGCCTTGCCGTGTGGACCGCACTGGCCCTGGTTGCCGTGCTCGCCGCGCTGGCGACCGCCGTGGTGCTGCTCAACCTGCGCGGCGAAGCCCCGATCCGCGAAGACTTGCCGCCGCCCGCGGCCTCGGCCGCACAGCTCGACCGCGGTCGCTACCTGGCCATCGTCGGGAACTGCGCCGGCTGCCACACCGCCCGCGGCGGCGCCGCCTATGCAGGGGGACGCGGCATCGAGACGCCCTTCGGCACGCTGTACGCCGGCAACCTCACGCCGGACCCGCTCACCGGCCTCGGCCAGTGGAACGCCGACCATTTCTGGCGCGCCCTGCACCATGGCCGCTCGCGCGACGGGCGGCTGCTGTATCCGGCCTTTCCGTACACCAGCTTCACGCAGGTCACGCGCGAGGATTCGGACGCGCTCTTCGCCTGGCTGCAGAGCCTGCCGCCGGTGACGCAGGCCAACCGGCCGCACACGCTGCGCTTTCCCTATGACACGCAGGCCGCACTCGCCGTGTGGCGGGCACTGTTCTTCCGGCCTGCCGAGTTCGTGCCCGAGCCCGCAGCCTCGGCCGAACACAACCGCGGCGCCTACCTGGTGCAGGGCCTGGGCCATTGCATCGCCTGCCACGGCGCCCGCAACACGCTGGGCGCGACCGATGTGAGCCGCGGCCTGGCCGGCGGCGTGCTGCCCGGCGAGAACTGGTATGCGCCCGCGCTCGACGCGCCGCACGAGGCGGGCGTGGCCGGCTGGCCGCTGCAGGACATCGTGGCGCTGCTCAAGACCGGCCGCACCGAACACGGCTCGGTACTCGGGCCCATGGCCGAGGTGGTGTACCGGAGCACGCAGCACATGAGCGACGCGGACCTGCAGGCGATGGCGCTGTACCTGAAGGAGCTGCCGCAGCAGCCCGCCCCGCCCGTCCCCGCCCAGCCGCCGCGCCGAAACGAATCGCTGCTGGCGCGCGGAGAGAAGACCTATGCCCAGCAATGCGCCTGGTGCCATGGTGAGCAGGGCCAGGGCGAGCCGGGCGCCTTTCCGCCCCTCGCGGGCAACCGGGCCGTCAACCTGGCCAACCCGGTGAACCTGGTGCAGGTGGTGCGGCGCGGCGGCTATCCGCCGGCCACCGAGGGCAATCCGCGCCCCTACGGCATGCCGCCCTTCGGCCATGTGCTGAGCGACGAGGAGATTGCCGCGGTGCTGAGTTATGTGCGCAGCAGCTGGGGCAACACGGGCGATGAGGTCACGCTGCGCCAGGTGATGCAGCGCTAGAGGCAGGTCGAGCCCCGGGCTCTGCCGCATGCGGCGCGATCCTCCCGGACCGCCATCGCACCGGCCGGTCCCTCAACTGCGGCGCCCGAGCGCCTGTGAAAGCCGCACCGACTGCGACTTGAGCAGTTCCACGAAGCGGCG
>NZ_CAJYES010000099.1 GCF_913773995.1 uncultured Pseudacidovorax sp. | reverse complement strand
ACGACGCTCTTCCGATCTGGCGCCGGGCTGTCGGTGTGCTGGAACACCACCTGCACCCGCGAGCGCAGCGGCCGCAGTCGCGATTCGGACAGGGACTGCACCTCGCGGTCGCCCCAGGTGATCGTGCCCTCGCTCGGGTCGATCAGCCGGATCATGCAGCGCGCGAAGGTGGACTTGCCCGAACCCGATTCGCCCACCACCCCCACCGTCTCGCCGCGGTGCACGGCCACGCTGGCGTCCTGCAGCGCGGTGTTGGGCTTGGCGCGGCCCAGCCAGTCCCGGCGCACGTAGGTCTTGCCGACCGCGCGGCCGGCCAGCAGCGCCGGGCCGCCGGGCAACGCGCGCGGTGGCGGCGGCACCATGCCGGGCACGGCGGCCAGCAGCATGCGGGTGTAGTCCTCGCGCGGCGTGCGCAGCACCTGCTCGCGCGGGCCCTGCTCCACCACCGTGCCGCGGTGCATCACCATCACCTCGTCGGCGATCTCGGCCACCACGCCCATGTCGTGCGTGATGAATAGAACCGCACTGCCCTGCTCCTGCTGCAGCTCGGCGATGAGCTTGAGGATCTCGGCCTGCGTGGTCACGTCCAGCGCTGTGGTCGGCTCGTCGCAGATCAGGAGGCGCGGCTTGAGGATGATTGCCATCGCGATGACGATGCGCTGGCGCTGGCCGCCCGACAGCTGGTGCGGGTAGCTCGAGAAGATGCGCTGCGGATCGGGCAGGCGCACGCGCTCGAACACCTGCAGGATGCGCGCCTTGCGCTCGGCAGGCGTCAGTGCCGTGTGGTTGCGCAGCAGCTCGTCGACCTGCTCGCCGCAGCTGAGCACCGGGTTGAGCGCGGTCATCGGCTCCTGGAAGACCATGCCCATCACCTGGCCGCGCAGGGCGCGCAGCCGCTTCTCGGGCAGGTACTTGCTGTTACTCAGCAGCGCCTCGCCGGCCAGGACGATGTCGCCGCCCGTGATGGTCAGGCCCTTGGCCAGCAGCGCCATCACGGTGGTGGCCAGCACCGACTTGCCGGAGCCGGACTCGCCCACGATGCACAGCGTGCGGCCGGCCTCGATGCGCACGTCCAGCCGCTCGATGGCATGGGGCCGGTCGGCGTCTGTGGGCAGCGCGACCTGCAGGCCGCTCACCTCCAACACCGGGGCGGACGAGGCAGGGAGCGCTTCGCCGGCGGCGATTCGGGTGGGAAGGGGTTTCATCGTCACACCTCGCTCAGCTGCGCTTGGAGAACTTGGGATCGAGCACATCGCGCAGCCCGTCGCCGAGCAGGTTGATGGCCAGCACGGTGGGCACCAGGAAGAGCGCGGGCCACAGCACATTGCCGGGCGCCTGCGAGAACAGCACGCGGCCCTCGGCCATGATGTTTCCCCAGGTGGGCACCTCCGCCGGCAGGCCCAGGCCCAGAAAGCTCAGGATGGCCTCGGTCAGCACGGCCGATGCCGCGATGAAGGTGCCCTGCACGATCAGCGGTGCCAGCGCGTTGGGCAGGATGTCGCGCCACAGGATCACGGCATTGGGCGTGGCCAGCGCGCGGGCCGCCTCGACGAAGGGCTCGTCGCGCAGGCCGATCACCAGGGCGCGCACCAGGCGCGTCACCCGCGGCACCTCGGGCACGGCGATGGCCAGGATCACCGTGGGCAGGCTCGCGCCGAGCATGGCCACCAGCGTGATGGCCAGCAGCACGGCAGGGATGGCCATCAGGCCGTCCATCACCCGCATCAGCACCGCATCGGCAGCGCGGAAGTAGCCCGCCACCATGCCCAGCGTGCAGCCCAGCGCGATGGCCAGGAAGGCGGTGAGCACGCCCACCAGCAGCGAGATACGGGTGCCGTAGAGCACGCGGCTCCACACGTCGCGGCCCACGCTATCGCTGCCCATCCAGAAGGTGTGCTGCACTGTCGCGCCGTCCGGCAGCGTGACCTGGCCGGCGGTGCCGGCCGGCACGGTGATGAAGGTGGCGTCCATGGCCGAGGGGTCGAAGGTGCCCAGCCAGGGCGCCATCAGGCCCAGCAGCGTGAGCACCAGCAGCACCAGCGTGCCGCCGCGCACGGCGCCGTGGCGCCAGAGTTTGTGGAAGGTGCCCATGGCTTCAGTACCGGATGCGGGGGTCGAGGAACAGGTAGCTCACGTCGACGAGCAGGTTCACGCCCACGTAGATCAGCGCGAAGAACAGCACCACGCCCTGCAGCACCGGGAAGTCGCGGTTGAGCACCGCATCCACCGTCAGCTGGCCCAGGCCGGGAATGGCGTAGACCGTCTCGGTGACCACCACGCCGCCCAGCAGCAGGGCCGCGCTCACGCCGATCACCGTCACCACCGGCACGGCGGCATTGCGCAGCGCATGGTGGCTGAGCACCGTGCGCTCGCCGATGCCCTTGGCGCGGGCGGTGCGGATGTAGTCCTCGGTCAGCGCCTCGCTTACCGCGGCGCGGGTCACGCGGGCCAGCAGCGCCACGTAGGTGACGGCCAGCGTCAGGCAGGGCAGCACCAACTGCCGGGCCCACGGGCCGACGCCTTCACCGATGCGGCGGTAGCCCTGCACCGGGAACCACTGCAGCTTCATTGCCAGCACATAGATCAGCACGTAGCCGATGACGAACACCGGCACCGAGAAGCCGGCCACCGAGAAGGCCATGACCCCCTTGTCCAGCCAGCCGCCCATGCGCCAGGCCGCCAGCGTGCCCAGCGGCAGCGCGATGGCCACGGCCAGCACCAGGGTGCCGATGGCCAGCGAAAGCGTGGGCTCGATGCGCTGGCCGATCAGGGCCACCACCGGCTTGTTCAGAAAGAACGAGAAGCCCAGGTCGCCCTGCAGCACGTTGCCCGCCCAGGTGGCGAACTGCGTCCACAGCGGCTGGGTCAGGCCCAGCTGCGCGCGGATGCGGTCCAGGTCTTCGTTGGTGGCGCTGTTGCCGCCGATGATGGCCGCCGGATCGCCGGGGGTGAGCCGCACGATCATGAAGACCGCGATGGCCACCACCAGGATCACCGGCAGCGTGGCGAGCAGGCGTTTGCCCAGAAAGCTCAGCATGGCCGACCTGCCTTACTGCTTGCGGATGTTCCAGTACACCTGGGCGCCCGCCGGAACGAGCCCGCTCACACCCTTGCGCACGGCGGCCGGCTGGTTGTACTGGCCCACGGGCACATGGGTGACGCTCTGGAAGGCCTGCAGTTGCGCGGCCTCGGCCAGCTTCTTCTTCTCGGCGTCGGAGGTCGCGGCGATGAACTGCTTCTTGATGGCTTCGAGCTTCGGGTCGTCCTGCCAGCCGAACCAGCCCTTGTCGCCGGTGGCGTTCATCATGGCCATGGTCAGCGGGTTGAGGATGTCCGAGGCCGTCCAGGAGGTCATGAAGATGCTCCAGCCGCCGGCCGATGGCGCGTCCTTCTTGGCGCGGCGGGCCACCAGGGTCTGCCAGTCCATGTTCTGCATGTCGACCTTGAAGCCGGCCTGTTCCAGCTGCTGCTTGGCCACCAGCGGCAGCTTGCCGATGGTGCCGTTGTCGGAGGGGCGCATCAGCACGATTGGCTCGCCCTTGTAGCCGGCCTCGGCCAGCAGGGCCTTGGCCTTCTGCGGGTTGGCGATGCCGGTGTACTCGCCCGTCTTGTCCGACTCGTACAGCGTGCCGCAGGGGAACATGCTCTTGCAGTAGCGCGTGAGGCCGGGCGTGCCCACCTGCGTGCGCAGGAAGG
>NZ_CAJYES010000098.1 GCF_913773995.1 uncultured Pseudacidovorax sp. | reverse complement strand
CCGTCACCTGGGCAGCGTGCCGCCGACGGCCGACCGCCTGCTGGCGGCGCTGGACGATGCGCCGTCGCTGGGCGAGCGCTCGCCGCTGCGTCAGACGCTGCTGCACTTGGCGGCCGAGTACCTGGGGCGGGTCGGCCAGGATGGCAAGCCGGCGGACCCGGTGGCACGCTTCCACCTCGGCAATGGTGCGCGGGTCGAGCGGCTCAACTGGGCGGCCGACCTGTCGCCCAACGGCGTCAAGCAGTCCTGGGGGCTGATGGTCAACTACCTGTACGACCTCAAGCGCCTGGACAAGCACCGCGCCCTGCTCGCCGACGGCAAGGTGCCGGTGTCGGGCGACATCGAGGGGCTGCTGCTCTGAGCGCCTGCTGAATCCCCGGGCCGATTCCATCCCACAAGCGCCGCCGGCCCCGGCGCATCCAAGACGAGAGACGGAGACAAGCCATGACCCCCCAACCGATCCATCGGCGCAGCCTGCTGCGCCTGGCCGCGGCCGGAGCCGCTGCCGCCTGCGCCGGCGTGCGCGCCCAGACCGCCTGGCCCAGCCGGCCCGTGACGCTGGTCGTGCCCTTTCCGGCCGGCGGCGGCACCGACGCCTTCGCCCGGCCGCTGGCGGCGCAGTTCACCAAGACGACCGGCCACACGCTGGTGATCGACAACCGTGGCGGCGCGGGCGGCACCGTGGGCGCCAGCATCGCGGCCAAGGGCGCGCCCGACGGGCACACGCTGTTCATGGGCGCGGTGCACCATGCCATCGCGCCGGCGATCTACCCCAGGCTGGACTACGACATCGAGCGCGACTTCGTGCCGTTGATGCTGCTGGCCAACGTGCCGCAGGTGGTGGTGGTCAACCCGCGGCGCGTCACCCAGCCGGGCATCAAGGAATTCATCGCCTACGCCAAGCAGAACCCCGGCAAGCTCAACTACGCCTCGGCCGGGGCGGGCACCTCGCATCACCTGGCGGGCGAGCTCTTCAAGCTGCAGACCGGCACCTTCATCACGCACATTCCCTACCGCGGCGCCGGGCCGATGCTGCAGGACCTGATCGCCGGCAACGTGGACTGCGGGTTCGACGGGCTGGGCTCGTCGGCCCAGCACATCAAGGCCGGGCGCATCAAGGCGCTGATGGTCTCGGGCGCGCAGCGCAATGCCGCCTTCCCCGACGTGCCCAGCGCCAGCGAATCGGGCCTGCCCGACTACACCGTCACCACCTGGTACGGCCTGTGGGCGCCCAAGGGCACGCCGCCCGAACTGGCGGCGCGCATCACCGAGGACATGCGCCGGACGCTGGCCGCCGACGAGCTCAAGACCATCTGGGCCAACAACGGCTCCGAGATCCCGAACCTGACCGGCGCGGCCTATGGTCAGTTCGTCTCGGCCGAGGTCAAGCGCTGGGCGGCGGTGGTCAAGGCCTCGGGAGCCAAACTCGAATAGATTTGGCCTCCATGAGCGACAAGAACGATGCCATCGACCTGGCGCGCGAAGGCGCCATCGCCACCCTGACGCTGCGCAACCCCGGCCGGCTCAACGCCATGACCCGCGGCATGTGGCATGGCCTGCAGGCCGCCGCCGAGGGGTTGGCGACCGACGCCAGCCTTCGCTGCGTGGTCGTGCGCGGGGAGGGCGGCGCCTTCTGCGCCGGCGGCGACATCTCCGAATACCCCGCCTTCCGCTACGACGTGGCCAGCCTGCGGCACTTCCACGAGGAAGAGGTCTGGGGTGCGCTGGCGGCGCTGCTGGCCTGCCCGGTGCCGCTGGTGGCGCAGATCGAGGGCGCCTGCATGGGCGCGGGGCTGGAGATCGCCAGCTGCTGCGACATCCGCCTGGCCGGCGCCTCGGCCCGCTTCGGCGCGCCCATCGCCAAGCTGGGCTTCCCGATGGCACCGCGCGAGGCGGCGCTGGTGCGCAGCCAGATCGGCGACGTGCTGGCGCGCGACATGCTGCTGGCCGCCGGCCTGCATCCGGCGCCGAGGCTGCTGGCGGCGGGTTTCCTTCTGGACGTGCTGCCCGACGCGGAGGTGGCCGATGCGGCCTGGCGCCATGCCCAGCGCATCGCTAGCCTGGCGCCCCAGGCCGCCCGGCTGCACAAGGCCACCTTCCGCGCCCTGGCCGCGGGCGAGATGCAGCAGTTGCTGGCCGGCGCCTACGACTATGCCGACTCGGCCGAGCACCGCGAAGGCATCGACGCCTTTCTGGCCAAAAGGCCGCCCCGCTTCGGCTGAATCCGTGAATACTCGGCCCCTGTCCAAGAACCCCTCCCCATCCAACCGCTCCTTCGCCTTCCCCTCTTCATGAGCTCCACGCCCAACGCCAACCTCTTTGCCGCGCTGCGCGCCGCCTTCCCGCACGACCTGGACGAGATCGCCGTCGAGACCGACGACGGCCTGGCCTATTCCTGGCGCGACCTGGAGCGGGCCAGCGCCATGATCGCCAACCTGCTGGGCAGCCTGGGGCTGCAGGCTGGGGCCCGGGTGGCGGTGCAGGTCGAGAAGTCGGTGGAGGCCATGCTGCTGTACCTGGCCACGCTGCGCGCGGGCTACGTCTTCCTGCCGCTGAACACCGCCTACCAGCGCGCCGAGATGGAGTACTTCATCGGCAATGCCGAGCCCGAGGTGGTGGTGTGCACCAGCGCCAACCTCGACTGGGTGGAGCCCATCGCCAAGACGGCGGGCACGCGCTGGGTGTTCACGCTGGACGACGACCGCACCGGCACGCTGCTGGGCCATGCGGCCACCTGCAGCGCCGAGCACGAGATCGTGCGCAAGGCCGACGACGATCTGGCGGCCATCCTCTACACCAGCGGCACCACCGGCCGCAGCAAGGGCGCGATGCTGTCGCACCGCAACCTGCGCAGCAATGCCGAGGTGCTCAAGACCTACTGGGGCTGGACGCACGGCGACGTGCTGCTGCACGCGCTGCCCATCTTCCACGTCCATGGGCTGTTCGTGGCCATCGACGGCGCGCTGCTCAACGGCAGCAAGATGCTCTGGTTCGGCAAGTTCGATCCCAAGCGCGTCATTGCCAAGCTGCCCGAGGCGACCGTCTTCATGGGTGTGCCCACGCTCTATGTGCGCATGCTGGCCGAGCCCACGCTGAGCCTGGCGGCCTGCGACAACATGCGCCTGTTCATCAGCGGCTCGGCGCCGCTGCTCATCGAGACCTTCAACGACTGGCAGACGCGCACCGGCCACACCATCCTGGAGCGCTACGGCATGAGCGAGACCATCATGCTGACCTCCAATCCCTACACCTCGGTGCAGGGCGCGCGGCGAGGCGGCACGGTGGGCTTTCCGCTGCCGGGCGTCAAGCTGCGGGTGCGGGCCTACGAAGACGGCAAGCCGCCGCGTGACTGCGAGCGCGACGAGATCGGCAACATCGAGGTCGCCGGCCCCAACGTGTTCGCCGGCTACTGGCGCATGCCCGAGAAGACCAAGGAGGAGTTCACGCCCGACGGCTTCTTCAAGACCGGCGACGTTGGCAAGGTCGACACCCTGGGCTACGTGACCATCGTCGGCCGCAGCAAGGACCTGATCATCAGCGGCGGCTACAACGTGTACCCGGCCGAGATCGAGGGCTACATCAACGAGATGCCCGGCGTGGCCGAGAGCGCGGTGGTGGGCGTGCCCCATCCCGACTTCGGCGAGGTGGGCGTGGCGGTCGTGGTGGGCAAGCCGGGTGCCTCGCCCGACGCCGATGCCATCGTGGCCGAGCTCAAGGCCAAGCTGGCCAACTTCAAGATCCCCAAGCGCTGCTTCGTCGTCGACGAGCTGCCACGCAACCAGATGGGCAAGGTGCAGAAGGCGCTCTTGCGCGATCAACACAAGGCGCTGTTCGCGTGAACGCAGGCCTGCCGGGGTCATCGCGGCAGGCGCAACAAGAAGGCCGGCTGCGGTGAACCGCGCCGGCCTTTGTCATGCTGTGCCGGATGTCCGGCGCAAATCGGCTACTGGACCAGCAGCACCGGCAGGTCGGCCTCGGCGATCACCTTTGTGGCCACCGAGCCCATGAGCGCACGGCCCAGGGCGCCCTGGCCACGGGTGCCCATCACGATCAGGCCGGCACCGGCTTCCCTGGCGGCGGACACGATCTCCTCGGCGGCCTGCCCGTGGCGGGTCTGGACCGAGGCGTTGGCGATGCCCAGGCCTTGCAGCAGCTGCTTCACCGGGTCGATCACCTTGGCGCCTTCTTCCTTGTAGTACTCGGCCAGGGTGTCCTTCGCGATGTGGCGGCTGGCATGCGGCGGCAGCGCCGGGCACACATGCACCAGCACCAACTCATGGCCATCGACAAACATGCTTCGCTGGGCGGCGATGTAGTCCAACGCCTTGCGGGTGAACTCACTGCCATCCACGGCGACGACGATCTTCATTGCTCTTGCTCCTTTTCTGGGGTGAGGACATGCGCCGCGAGGGCGCAGCCCAGTGTGGCCGCTGGGGCCCGCGCTCATCGCAATACCAGCACGGGCAATGTGGAATGGGTGAGCACGTGCTGCGTCTCGCTGCCCAGCAGCAGCCGCTTGATGCCCTTGCGGCCGTGCGAGGCCATCACGATCAGGTCGGCCTTGTGCTTGCGCGCGGCACTGATGATCGACTCGGCCACCAGGTCGGACTTGACGACCGCGGCCCGCGCCTTCACGCCCTTGGCCTGCACCTGCGTCACCACCTTGTCCACCAGCTCGCGCGCCTGCTCCGACCATTGCTTCTCGATGCGCGCCACATCCTGCGTCTCGAACACCACGGCGCCTTCGAGATAGCTCACCGGGTAGCGGGGCACGACGTTCAGCACCACGACCTCGGCGCCGCAGGTCTGGGCGAGCGCGATGGCATGCTGGACGGCTTTCTTCGACAGGCTGGAGCTGTCGGTCGGGACGAGGATGCGCTGGTACATGAGGAAGGCTCCGTGTTGATGTGGCTCCAGCATAGGCAGCACGGCGCGGCTGAAACTTGACCGAGGTCAAGGCCGACGAGGGTGCGCACGCGCAGCATCGGTGCATGCAAGCTGTCCTTCCTCTAGGCTCCGCCAGCGCTCCGACGGAAGCCGACGTCCAGGCCCGCACGGCCCTCGACGACCCGGCCGAATGGCCGGCCTTCGGCCATGAACTGCGCGCGGGCGGAGACTGGGAGTCGCAGGTCTGCGTCGACGGCATCCACTGCGCGGCCTGCGCCTTCACCATCGAGGACGCCCTGCTGCGCCTGCCCGGCGTGCGCAAGGTGACGGTCAATGCCGCGAGCCGCCGTGCGCGCATCGTGTGGTCGCCCACGCAGGTGCAGCCCTCGCGCTGGTTCGCGGCCGTGGCCGAGGCCGGCTACCGCTTCGCGCCTGCCGCCGATGCCTCGCTGCGCATTGCACGGCAGAAGGAAGCAAGGCGCGCGCTCTTCCGCTGGCTGGTGGCCGGCCTGTGCATGATGCAGGTGATGATGTATGCGCTGCCCGCCTACGTCGCCGGGCCGGGCGAGATGACGCCCGACATCGAGCGCCTGTTGCGCTGGGCCTCGTGGGTGCTCACGCTGCCCGTCATGGCCTTCGCCTGCGGGCCGTTCTTCGGCAGCGCCTGGCGCGATCTGCGCCATGGCCGCATCGGCATGGATGTGCCGGTGGCACTGGGCATGGCCATCGCCTTCGCGGTGAGCACGGCCGGCACCTTCGACGCCGAAGGGCCGCTGGGCCATGAGGTGTACTTCGACTCGCTCACCATGTTCGTGTTCTTCCTGCTCACGGGACGCTGGCTGGAGTCGCGGCTGCGCGACCGCACGGCGGGTGCGCTCGATGCGCTGGCCGGCCGGCTGCCGGAGACGGCCGAGCGGCGGCAGATCCACGGCGGCTTCGAGCGCGTGCCGCTGCGCCGCGTGCAGGTGGGCGACGTGCTGCGCGTGCGCCCCGGCGAGTCCTTTCCGGCGGACGGCATCGTGGTCGACGGCGACACGCTGGCCGACGAGGCGCTGCTGACCGGCGAGTCGCGCCCCGTGGCCAAGCCCTACGGCGAGACGGTGCATGCCGGTAGCCACAACCTGTCGGCGCCCGTGCTGGTCCTCGTGCGTCAGGTGGGCGGCGGCACGCGCTTCGCGCAGATCGTGGCGCTCATGGAAAGCGCGGCCATGCAGCGCCCGCGGCTGGCCGCGATGGCCGACCGCATCGCGCGGCCCTTCCTTCTTGCGGTGGTGCTCGCGGCGGGCGGTGCGGCGCTGTGGTGGTGGCCGGTGGACCCGGGTCATGCGCTGATGGTCGCGGTCTCGGTGCTGATCGTGACCTGTCCCTGCGCGCTCTCGCTGGCGACGCCCGCGGCCATGCTGGCCAGCGCCGGGGCGCTGGCACGGCGTGGCCTGCTGGTGGCCCACATGCAGGCGCTGGAATCGCTGGCCACGGCGCAGACCGTGGTCTTCGACAAGACCGGCACGCTCACGCGCGGCACGCCGCGGTTGGACCGCGTCTACAGCCGCCGCGGCACGCTACCCGGCGACGCGCTCGAACTCGCGGTGGCACTGGCCGAAGGCTCGCTGCACCCGGCCGCACGGGCGCTGCGCCACGCCTGGGAGGCACAGCACCGCCTGCCGCCTGCATGGCGGGCCGAGGCCGTGCAGGAGCAGCATGGCCAGGGCATGCAGGGCACGCTCTGGCCGTCGCAGGGCGATGCACCGGCGCGCCATGTCCGTCTGGGCAGCGCCGCCTTCTGCGAGGCCCGCGCGCTCGAGACCGACGCCATGCAGGTGCATCTCAGCGACGACGAGGGCTGGGTGGCCAGCTTCGCGCTCGCCGAGGACCTGCGGCCTGAGGCGCCGGCTGCGATCGCACAACTCAAGGCCCAGGGCCTGGCGCCGCGCCTGCTTTCCGGCGACCGCGAGGCCGCGGCACACCGCCTGGCGGCCAGTGCCGGCATCGACACCGCGCGCGGCGGCTGCAGCCCCGAGGACAAGCTGCACGAGGTGCGCCGCCTGCAGGCGCAGGGCAGGGCGGTGGCCATGGTGGGCGACGGTCTCAACGACGGGCCGGTGATCGCGCAGGCCGATGCCTCCTTCGCCTTCGGCAATGCCGTGCCGCTCACGCAGGCGCGGGCCGACTTCGTGGTGCTGGCCGATTCGCTGCAGGCGGTGCCGGACACCGTGGCACAGGCGCGGCGCACGTTGCGCATCGTGCGGCAGAACCTGGTCTGGTCCGCGACCTACAACGCGCTGTGCGTGCCCCTGGCGCTGGCGGGCTGGCTGCCGGCCTGGCTGGCGGGTCTGGGCATGGCGCTCAGCTCGCTGGTGGTGGTGCTCAACAGCGCACGCCTGTCGCGCATGGATGCTGCCGAACGCCAAACGCCAGTGGCCTCGGCAGAGCGCATGCCTGCGGATGCCACGCTGGTGCCGCTAGGCTGAAGGGGCAAGACCATGGACATCCTCTTCGTGCTGGTGCCGCTGTCGGTGCTGCTGGTGCTGCTGGTCATCGCGGGCCTGTGGTGGGCCGTGGAGCGCGGCCAGTTCGATGACGTGGAACAGGAAGGCGCGCGCATTCTGCAAAGCGATTGATCTCCGTCAATCGACCGGTGGGAACCGAGTCGGACACTGCCTACAAGTTCCTCAACCTGGTTCCCAAGATGCAGTCCTCCCACTCACCTGCGGCGCTCTACAACGACACAGTCGTGCGCCAGTTCTCGCTGATGGCCGTGGTCTGGGGCGTGGTCGGCATGCTCGTCGGCGTGATCATCGCCGCCCAGCTGACCTGGCCCGATCTCAACCTCGGCATTCCCTGGCTGAGCTACGGGCGCCTGCGGCCGCTGCACACCAACGCGGTCATCTTCGCCTTCGGCGGCTGCGCACTCTTTGCCACCAGCTACCACGTGGTGCAGCGCACCTGCCAGACGCGGCTGTTCGCGCCGGGTCTGGCGGCCTTCACCTTCTGGGGCTGGCAGGCCGTCATCGTGGCCGCGGCCATCAGCCTGCCGCTGGGCTACACCACCGGCAAGGAATACGCCGAGCTCGAATGGCCCATCGACATCCTGATCACGCTGGTCTGGGTGTCGTATGCCATCGTGTTCTTCGGCACGGTGGGCACGCGCAAGGTCAAGCACATCTACGTGGCCAACTGGTTCTACGGTGCCTTCATCATCGCGGTGGCCCTGCTGCATGTGGTCAACAGCGCCGAAGTGCCTGCGGGCTGGATGAAGAGCTACTCGGCCTATGCCGGTGTGCAGGACGCCATGGTGCAGTGGTGGTACGGCCATAACGCGGTGGGCTTCTTCCTCACCGCCGGCTTCCTGGGAATGATGTACTACTACATCCCCAAGCAGGCCGAGCGCCCGGTCTACAGCTACCGCCTGTCGATCGTGCACTTCTGGGCGCTGATCTTCACCTACATGTGGGCGGGCCCGCACCACCTGCACTACACCGCGCTGCCCGACTGGACGCAATCGCTGGGCATGCTGTTCTCGCTGATCCTGCTGGCGCCCAGCTGGGGCGGGATGATCAACGGCATCATGACCCTGTCGGGTGCCTGGCACAAGCTGCGCACCGACCCGATCCTGCGTTTCCTGATCGTGGCCCTGTCCTTCTACGGCATGTCCACCTTCGAGGGCCCGATGATGTCCATCAAGACGGTCAACGCCCTCAGCCACTACACCGACTGGACCATCGGCCACGTGCACTCCGGCGCCCTGGGCTGGGTCGGCCTGATCTCGATGGGCTCGCTCTACTACCTGATCCCGCGCATGTGGGGCCGCACCACGATGCACAGCATCAAGGCCATCGAGCTTCACTTCTGGATGGCCACCATCGGCATCGTGCTCTACATCGCCGCCATGTGGATCGCCGGCGTGATGCAGGGCCTGATGTGGCGCGCCATCAACCCCGACGGCACGCTCACCTACACCTTCGCCGAAGGCGTGAAGGCCACCTTCCCCTTCTATGTGGTGCGCCTGCTGGGCGGCCTGCTGTACCTGGGCGGCATGCTGGTCATGGCCTGGAACGTGTGGATGACCGTGATCTCGGGCCGTGCCGTGCGCGCCACCATCCCGGCCCCGCAAGCGGCCCATGCCTGATCGAACGGAGCACAAGAACATGAGCCAGACGACGCCCTCCACGTCCACCGGCTTCTCGCATGAGAAGGTCGAGACCAACAACTTCCTGATGATCGTGCTGATCCTGCTGGTCGTCGCCGTCGGCGGCCTGGTGGAGATCGTGCCGCTGTTCTTCCAGAAGTCCACCACCGAGCCCATCGCCGGCCTCAAGCCCTACACCGCGCTGCAGCTGGCCGGACGCGACATCTACCTGCGCGAGGGTTGCTACAACTGCCACTCGCAGATGATCCGCCCCTTCCGCGCCGAGACGCTGCGCTATGGTCACTACTCGGTGGCCGGCGAGTTCGTGTACGACCACCCCTTCCAGTGGGGCAGCAAGCGCACCGGCCCCGACCTGCAGCGCGTGGGCGGCAAGTACAGCGACGAGTGGCACCGCATCCACCTGAACAACCCGCGCGACGTGGTGCCCGAGTCCAACATGCCCGCCTACAGCTGGCTGGAGAAGAACACCGTCGACGCCGCGGCCCTGCCGTCCCACATGCGGGCCCTGCGCAAGGTGGGCGTGCCCTACACCGACGAGGACATCGCCGGTGCCCAGGCCGCCGTTGAGGGCAAGACCGAGATGGAAGCCACCATCGCCTACCTGCAGTCGCTGGGCCGTGCCCTGAAGTGATCGAACGAGGAGTACCCACATCATGGACCTGACCACCCTGCGTTCCATCGCCACTGTCGTGTGCTTCGTGCTCTTCCTGGGCATCGTGGCCTGGGCCTACGCGCGGCGCAACCGTGCCGGCTTCGAGGAGGCAGCACGCCTGCCCTTCGAGCAGGACTGAGCGCCCCGCGCCAACGCATCGAACGAGAGAGATCACGATGAGCGACTTCATCAACAACTTCTGGTCGAACTACGTCATCGCCGCCACGGTACTGAGCATCCTGGGCTGCGCGATCCTGCTGTGGATGACGGCGCGCAAGCGCGTCGTCGCCGACAAGGACAACACCACCGGCCATGTCTGGGACGAGGACCTGCGCGAAGCCAACAACCCGCTGCCGCTGTGGTGGGTGGGCCTGTTCATCATCACCATCGTCTTCGCGGTGGGCTACCTGGCCTTCTTCCCGGGCCTGGGCAGTGTGCAGGGCAAGCTGGGCTGGAGCTCGGCCGGCGAGTACAAGGCCGAGGTCGAGAAGGCCAATGCAGAGCTGGCCCCGGTCTATGCGCGCTTTGCCAGCGCACCGGTGGAGCAGGTGGCCGCCGACCCCGCAGCTCGCGCAATCGGCGAGCGGCTGTTCATGAACAACTGCGCCCAGTGCCACGGCTCGGACGCACGGGGCAGCAAGGGCTTTCCCAACCTGACCGACAACGACTGGCTGCACGGCGGCACGCCCGACAAGATCATCGAGACCATCACGATGGGCCGCGTCGGCGTCATGCCTCCCATGGCCGCGGCCGTGGGCACGGCGGACGACGTGAAGAACGTGGCCAACTACGTGCTCAGCCTGTCGGGCAGCCCGCACGATTCGGTGCGCGCCGGCCTGGGCAAGGCCAAGTTCGCGGTCTGCGCGGCCTGCCACGGCGCGGACGGCGGCGGCAACCAGGCGCTGGGTGCGCCGCGGCTCAACGACAACATCTGGCTGCACGGCTACGGCGAGGCCGCCATCATGGCCATGGTCAACAACGGCAAGCAGAACGTGATGCCGGCGCAGAACGAGCGGCTGACCGAGGCGCAAATCCGCGTGCTCGCGGCCTATGTCTGGGGCCTGTCGAACAACGCCGCCACGGCTTCGGCCAAGCCCTGAGCGGCTTCCTGAACCGACGAGTCCGACCTCTTACGCAACCCTGGCGCCTGCGGGCGCCCACCGCCATGTCCGCATCTTCCAACGCGCCCACGCCCAATACGCGGCGCGTCATCCCCATCGCCGCCGAGCCGCCGGCCGAGGAGGCCGTGTCGCTGTACGCCGCCAGCAAGAAGATCTACCCGCGTGCGGTGCAGGGCCTGTTCGCGCGCTGGCGCTGGGCCATGGTGGTCGCCACGCAGCTCGTGTTCTACGGCCTGCCGTGGCTGAGCTGGGGCGAGCGGCAGGCGGTGCTGTTCGACCTGGCATCGCGGCGCTTCTACCTGTTCGGGCTGGTGCTGTATCCGCAGGACCTGATCTACCTGTCGGGTCTGCTGGTCATCTCGGCGCTCTCGCTCTTCCTGTTCACGGCCGTGGCGGGGCGTCTGTGGTGCGGCTATGCGTGCCCGCAGACGGTGTACTCCGAGATCTTCATGTGGGTCGAGCAGAGGATCGAGGGCAGCCGCACGGCGCGCATACGGCTGGACGGCGAATCGCTTTCCATGGAGAAGCTGGTCAAGAAGGCCTACAAGCACATCGTGTGGATCGCCATCGCGATGTGGACGGGCTTCACCTTCGTGGGCTACTTCACGCCCGTGCGCGAGCTGGGCCTGGCCTTCCTGCAGACGCAGATGGGCTCCTGGGAGGTGTTCTGGGTCTTCTTCTATGCCTTCGCCACCTATGGCAACGCCGGCTTCATGCGCGAGCAGGTGTGCAAGTACATGTGCCCTTATGCGCGCTTCCAGAGCGCCATGTTCGACCGCGACACGTTGATCGTCACCTACGACCCGGCCCGCGGCGAGCCGCGGGCGCCGCGGGGCCGCAGCGTGGACTACAAAGCCCGCGGCCTGGGCGAATGCATCGACTGCGACCTGTGCGTGCAGGTCTGCCCCACGGGCATCGACATCCGCCAGGGCCTGCAGTACGAATGCATCGGTTGCGGCCAGTGCGTGGATGCCTGCAACACCGTGATGGAGAAGATGAACTATCCGCGCGGCCTGATCCGCTACGACACGGTCAACGGCATGGCGGGCCACTGGAGTCGCGCGCAGCTGTGGCGCCGCGTGCTGCGGCCGCGCGTGCTCGTCTATGCCTCGGTGCTCATGCTGTTGGTGGTGGGCATGCTGGTCAGCCTGGTGGCCCGCACACCGCTGAAGGTGGACGTGGTGCGCGACCGCGCGTCGCTGGCCCGCATTGCCGAAGGCGGCCGGCTGGAGAACGTCTACCGCCTCCAGATCATGAATGCCACCGAGCGGCCGCAGAAGTACCGGCTCGCGGCGCAGGGGCTGGAGGGCATTGCCGTCTCCCCCGACACGCCGGTGGAGGTCGGTCCGGCCGAGGCCCGCTGGGTGGCCGTGCGGCTGAGCATTCCCTACGGCAGTGCCACCCCCGGTTCGCACAGCGTGCGCATCGAGGTGGGCGAGGAGGGCGGCGGCGCCCATGTGGCCGAGAAGGCCGCCTTCCTGGTGCCGCGCTGATTTCGCAGCGCAGCGACTACGCAACCATCACGACGAGGACCCATGATGAATCCGACGACGCTTGCTTCCGCACCCCGTGTCGAGCCTTCCAGTGGCCCCTGGTGGCGCCATCCGCTGATGTGGATGGTGGTGGGCGGCCCCGCCGCGGTGGTGGTGGCCGGCCTTGCCACGCTGTGGCTGGCAGTGCACAGCCCCGATCCGGTGATCGAGGCCGACTACTACCGCCGCGGCATCGAGATCAACCGCACGCTGGAGGCCCAGCGCGCGCTGACCCCCGCGCAGCAGGCCCGCAATCACGTGACAACGCCAACGCGGAACCTGCCTCCCGCACAGCCTTGACATGGCGCGTCGCTCACCGGCACGACCGTCCGCGGCCAGACATGCCCCGCTGCGGCGCCGCCCGCGGGGCGGTCGGCGCCCCGCAACCAAGAAGACGGAGACCTCCAGCATGCTGCGCCAGCCTCACTGCCTGATGGCCATCGCCTGGCCGGCCTTCCTGGCCGCCTGTCTGATGGAGTTCCTGGTCTTCGGCTTCGTCGATCCGGCCGAGCTGCGCTGGTTCGGCCATGTGCTTGAGATGCCGCGGCAGGCCATCTACGCGCTGGGCTTCTTCGGCTTCTGGGTCGTGACCATGGTGTGCAGCGCGACGACGGCACTGCTGATGCGCACGCCGGCCCAGGTCAACGCGCAGCCCGGGCCTGCCGGGCAGGCCTGAACCCCTGAAACGACGAAGGACGCCGAGGCGTCCTTCTTGTTGATGGTGTGCCGGCTGGCCTGGCGGGCCGCCGGCCCCGGGGCTCAGGCGCAGACCGTGGGGTTGACCATCCGCCGCAGCGCTTCCGCGTCGAGGATGCGCACATGCCGCTGGTTGACCTCGACCACGCCGTCATCGACGAACTTGGAGAGGGTGCGGCTCACGGTCTCGAGCTTGAGGCCCAGGTAGCTGCCGATCTCCTCGCGGGTCATGCGCAGCACCAGCTCGGAGGCCGAGAAGCCGCGCGCGTGCAGGCGCTGCACCAGGTTCAGCAGGAAG
Source organism: uncultured Pseudacidovorax sp. (assembly GCF_913773995.1). Taxonomy (GTDB): domain Bacteria; phylum Pseudomonadota; class Gammaproteobacteria; order Burkholderiales; family Burkholderiaceae_C; genus Xenophilus. The sequence continues at coordinate 6,598 of NZ_CAJYES010000098.1, read as the reverse complement.
GCGGCCAGACGCTCTTCGGCGCGCATGCTGCCCAGCAGCAGCATCACGCCATGCTCGCGCACGATCTCGCGGCTCATGATCTGGTGCACATGGCGCTGCAGCGCCGACACCTCGCGCGACAGCTCCTCGATGCGGTCGAAGGGCATCACGCAGACCTCGGAATCCTCCAGAGCCACGGCGTCGCAGGTATGGCGGTCGTTGACGATGCCGTCCAGGCCGATGATCTCGCCGGCCATCTGGAAGCCGGTGACCTGGTCGCGGCCGTCCTCGGAGGTGATGCGGGTCTTGAACACGCCGGTGCGGATGGCGTAGAGCGAGACGAACTGCTCGCCGTTGTGGAACAGCAGTTCCTTGCGGCGCACCTTGCGGCGCGTGGCGACCAGCGAATCCAGTCGCTGCAGTTCCTCCGGCGACAGGCCCACGGGCATGCACAACTCGCGCAGGTTGCAGTTGGAACAAGCGACTTTGATGGATTCTGGGGTCATGGTGAGTCCGACTCTGTAGGGTGGGGGGACGGCCCGACGCCTCGCTCGTGGGGTCTGTGGCGTCCGAAGGCTCCCTTGTCAGTCATTCTCCGACAGCGATCAACTTTCTGTTTGACGTGGATCAAGCGCCGATCATGGCTTCGAACGCACATTAGAGGCAACAACCCTGGCGCTGCTGTGCCCTCCTGCTGCGATGAGTTCCCTGCCCATCCCGTCCTCCTGCGCGGCCGAGCCCGCGGTGCTGTCGACGTCGCTGCTGCGCCGTTTCGACGTGCCGGGCCCGCGCTACACCTCCTACCCGACCGCCGACCGCTTCGTGGAGGCCTTCGGTCCCGCGGAGTATGCGCAGGCCCTGGTCCAGCGCCGCGAGGCGGCCGGCGCGCGCGCGCTGCCGCTGTCGCTGTACGTGCACATCCCGTTCTGCGAGTCGCTCTGCTACTACTGCGCCTGCAACAAGATCATCACGCGCCACCATGAGCGCGCAGCCGAATACCTGCAGGACCTGCTGTGCGAGCTGCGCCTGCAGGTGGCCGAACTGGGCCGCGGCGAGCCGGTGAGCCAGTTGCATCTGGGCGGCGGCACCCCCACCTTCTTCAGCGACGACGAGCTCTCCACGCTGATGACGGCGCTGCGCGAGGCCTTCGACTTCCTGCCGGGCGCGGAATGCTCCATCGAGGTCGACCCGCGCACGGTGGACGAGGCCCGTCTGTCCCACTTGGCGGCGCTGGGCTTCAACCGCCTGAGCTTCGGCATCCAGGACTTCGATGCGCAGGTTCAGAAGGCGGTGCACCGCATCCAGCCGGCGGCCGAGGTCTTCGCGCTGATGGCCGCCGCACGGCGGCTGGGCTTCGCTTCGATCAACGCCGACTTGATCTACGGCCTGCCGCGGCAGAACAGCACGTCCTTCGAGCGCACGCTGGCGCAGGTGGTGGAACTGCGGCCCGACCGCATCGCCCTGTACGCCTACGCCCATCTGCCTGAGCGCTTCAAGCCGCAGCGCCGCATCCTGTCGCAGGAGCTGCCCGACGGCCCCACCAAGATCGACATGCTCTCGCGCGCCATCGGCGTGTTCGGCGAGGCGGGCTACGTCTACATCGGCATGGACCACTTCGCGGTGCCGGAGGACGCCCTGGCCGTGGCCAAGCGCCAGGGCCGGCTGCACCGCAACTTCCAGGGCTACAGCACCCAGCCCGACTGCGACATCATCGGCCTGGGCGTCTCGGCCATCGGCCGCGTCGGTGCCAGCTACAGCCAGAACGCCAAGACGCTGGAGGACTACCGCGACCGCCTGCAGCAGGGCCAACTGCCCGTGGTGCGCGGCCTGGCCCTGGGCCGCGACGACGTGGTGCGCCGCGCGGTCATCATGGCCATCATGTGCCAGGGCCGCATCGACTTCGAGGCCATGGGCGCCGCCAATCTGGTGGACTTCCGCCAGTACTTCGCGGCCGAGCTGCAGGCGTTGCAGCCCCTGGCGGAGCAGGGGCTGGTGCGCCTGGATGCGCGGGAACTCGAGGTCACGCCGGCCGGCTGGTATGTGGTGCGCGCCATCGCCATGGTGTTCGACCGCTATCTGCAGGCCGACCGGGCACGCACGCGCTTCTCGCGGATCATTTGAAGCGTGATGGATGCATCCGGCGCGCTCGCGGTGTCGGCCCTGCTGCTGGGGCTGACCGGCGCGCCACATTGCGCCGTCATGTGCGGGCCCGCCTGCGCAGCGCTCGTACCGCCGCGCCCTGAGCCGCAGCATGCGGTGGTGCCTCTGCTACCCCTGGCGCGTTCGGATGCTTCCGCATCCGGACTTGCCGCGCCGAATCACCTGGGCGGGCCATCGGCAGCCTTCCAACTGGGGCGCTTGCTCGGCTATGCGGCCGCCGGCGCCGTCGTGGCAGCGGCTTTCGACACGCTGGCGTGGCTCCGGGACAGCATCTCCTTGCTGCGGCCGGCGTGGGTCCTGATGCACGCGGGCATCCTGGCCTGGGGCCTGTTGCTGGTCGCCTTGGGGCGGCAACCGTTGTGGGCATCGCGGGTCGGGGCCGCTGCGCTGCGCCGCTTGCGGCCGCTCGCGGCCAGTCCAGCGCGCCGGATGCTGCTCGGCGCGGGTTGGGTGCTCATGCCCTGCGGCATGCTCTATTCCGCGCTCATGCTTGCCGCCCTGGCGTCGCAGCCGCTGCAGGGTGCCCTGGTCATGGGCCTGTTCGCGCTGGGCGGCGCCGTGGCACTCAGCGGCGCACCCTGGCTCTGGCATCTGCTGCGGCGCGGGCCGGACGGCGCACAGCCGGTCTGGGCCAGCCGTGTTGCCGGGGCGCTCCTCATGGTCGTCGCGGCCTATGCGCTTTGGACGGACCTCCACCGCGACATCGCGCGCTGGTGCGCCTGAGCGTCCGACCCGTAGCGGCCCGGCCCGCCGCGGTGTTACTGAACCGAATTTTTACTGTTGATCACGTTTTGTCGGCTGCATGCCGCTAAAGAGAGGGGCTGTACATAAGTTCCTTGGGCTCCCGCGCACTTCGGCATAACTTCGGATGAAGTTTCCAAGTCGGGGTGGGCCGGTGCTCGTACAGCACGGGCTGCTCCGTCGCCTCGCCGTTCAGGCACAAGGAGTCCACGGGCCCGCCATGTCGAAGCTTCCCTCGACAACCACTGTCTTTTCGCTGGATCGGCGTGGCCAAGGCCGGCTGCGGGGGCGCGACATCGTGCGGCGCTTCGTCGCCCAGAGCCAGGGCGCACTGGATTGACGGCCGTTCATGTGCATGCGCGCCTTGCCCCCACCCGCCTGGCCGTTGCTGCATGTGCGTTCATCGCGGGCCTTGCCCCTTGTGCGGCCCAGACCTTGGCGGCCAGCGAATTGCGGGTGCAGCCGATGAGCCGGTTCGAGGCGGAGCAGGCGCGGTTGCGCAGCCAGCTGGAACAGGGCCCGCCCACCTACGTCGATCGGGTGATGGACGACGCCGAGCCGGCCGCCGGCGAAGCCCAGGGGCCCTCGTCCGCTGCTGCACCCGAGGGTGTGCGGTCGTGGCTGCTGGAATCCCGCGCGGGCTGGGGCCGGTCGGCGGCCACGGGCTCCCGCACCTCGCGGGGCGCGGAGGCCGGCATCCGCGCCGAGTACCGGCGCGAGACCCTCAACCTCGGGGACTGGTCATTGCAGTTCGACGGCCGCGCGTATCGGGGTGATCCCGAGGCCAGCCTTTACGGCGCGGGCACGCTGGGCATGTCGAGCGAGCCCAGCGGCGGCCGGTTCGCCCTCCGGGTGCTGGGGTTGCCGCTGACGCCCAGCCGTTTCGTCGACGCCACGGTGGGCGACTTCCATGCCGAGCGCACCGATGGCCTGTTGCGGCACGACCGGCTGAGTCTCGGCACCACGCCGCTGCGCGGCATGGCCGTGCGGCTGTTCGACGACGACGGCGAGTGGCGGATGGGCAGCGGCCAGCGTGGCTGGCTGGTGGGTGGACCTTACCCTGCCTTCGAGCGAAGCCAGGGTAGCCGCAGCTGGCTGGGGACGACACGCAAGCTCGATGGCGACCTCTTCGCCGCGCTGCAGGTCGAGCAGGCCGACGACGTTCCCGCCTACTACAGCGACCGGCTGACCGGCCAGGGCGCGGGCAGCAAGGACGTGCGCAGCATGGCCGCGTCGTTCGGACGCAATCCGTGGCCACTGCGCGAGGGGGAGCCGCGATTGCGCGCCACGCTGATCGTCAGCAGCGTCAGCAGCCGCACGGCTGGTGTCGCGCAGGGCAGCGCGGCCGGCTTCTTCGGCGAAGGGGCGATGCGGATCGGCAATGTCAGGCACAGCTTCAGTGCCTATGCCGCGCAGCCCAACCTGCATTTCGGCGATGCGCCACTGTGGACCGGCACCCGCGGCGGCCATTGGCGGATCGACAGCAGCAGCGCCAGGCTCAGCTGGGGCGCGGGCATCGATGCCGACCGCTCGCCGCTCGACCCCACGCGCGCCGGGTTCGACCGTTCACGATGGGCATACACGGCCAACGCCCAGTACCTGGTGAGCCGCGAGACGCTGTTCGGCGGCAACGTCTACGCCACCCATGTGCACAGCCGGAACGGGCCGGACGCTTCTGTCGACGGTGGGGGCGGTGCTGCCGACCCGGCCACCACACAGCGCAGCATGGCGGCCACCCTCTATGCGCAGACGCGATTCGGTGGTCTACCGCGCAGCCGGCTGGCTCTGACGGTGCAGCGCAACCGTTATGTCGCGGCGGACAGCGACGCCGCCACAGGGCAGGAATTGACGTGGGAGCAGGACTGGTTCGACGCGCGCAACGCCGGCCGTGCGATGCAACTGACCACGACCCTGGGCTTTGCGCGCGACGAGGGCCGGGCCGCCACCCAGCGCTATCCGACTGCCGGTGTCCAGTTCCGCCAGAGCCTGGACAGCGCGCTCGAGCTCCAGGGCAGCCTGCGCTACACCTCACGCAGCAGCAACCTGTCGACCAGCCGCGGGCTCTCCGGCAGTGTCTCGCTCGACCGGGCCCTCACGTCCGGCTGGCGCGTGGGCGCGATGCTCAGCCTCAACCAGGCGCGCTCGGCACTGGTGCCGGCGGCCTTCGATGCGCCGCAGGTCTATCGCAGCAACGACAAGTCGGTCTACCTCTACGTCCGCTGGCAAGGGCAAGCGGGACGGGCCTATGCCCCCCTGGGCGAGCGCCGTCCCGGCAATGCGGGCAGCGGCGACATCGAGGGCCGCGTGTTCTTCGACGCCGATGGCGATGGCCTTCAAGGCGCTGGCGAGCGGGGTGCCCGGGGCATAGAGGTGGTCCTGGACGGGCGTTACCGGACCACCACCGACGGGGACGGCCGCTTCGCCTTTCCCACCGTCGCGGTCGGTCGACACCAGGTCAGTCTGGCGACCGAGAGCGTCCCGCTGCCCTGGTCGGATGCCGGTGCCGCGCAGACCGTGGACGTGCCTCTGCGGGGCGCGAGCCATCTCCAGATTCCGTTGGCAAGAGGGGCGCCATGAGCGCCCGCCGGGCCGTTGCGACGGCCGGACTTAGCTATTTCTCCTTTTTCCACACCACAGAGAGGAACCCATGACATCGAAGCAACTGTTCTTGCGCCACCTGCTGGTCGGCGCACTCGCCGGCCTGACGTTGGTGAGCGGCACGGCGCTGGCCGAGTCCACCTACGGCTACAACGCGGCCGGCAGCGGCACCGTGACGGCCACGGCACGCGTCAATCTGTCGGTGACGGTGCCCAAGTTGATCCTTCTGCGCATCGGCAGCGCCAACACGACCGTCGACACCTTGTCCTGGACGTCGACCTACAGCATCCCGGCGACACCCACGGTACCCGTGGCAGGCAACAACACGGCGGTGGCGTGGGACGCCACGGCGCCGACGGTCACCGCAGGCACCAACCCCGGCGCGCTCACGGTCAGCGCCTGGACCAATGCCGGGACCGGCACCATCAATTGCTCGGTTGCCGCCTGGAGCCCCGCCAGTGGCGGACCGGCCAACGCCAACTTCGCCGTCACGGCCACCGGCACGCTGCCTCATCCGGGCGCGACGCTGGGCGCCTGCGCGTCCACCAGTTTCACGAGCAACACACTGGCGACCGGCACCTGGGCCTATGCGTTGGGCGGTACGGCTTCCAGCTGGACCGCGGGCGCGTACACGACGACGGTGACGTATACGGCAACCGGGGTGTGAGCGGCATGCAAAACATCACGATGCACGACACGACGCGTCGCCAACGGGATTGCCTGGCCCTCTCGGCCGGCACGAAGCAGATTCGGGCCGGCCTTGTTTGGCCTGTCCTCCGGGCCAGCACCATCTTGGCCGCCACGGTTGCCATGGCCTTTCCTGCGGGTGCCGAGTCGACGTATGGCTACAACGCTGCAGGTTCGGGCACGCTTACGGCCACCGGACGGGTCAACCTCTCGGTGACGGTGCCCAAGCTCATCCTGCTGCGCGTCGGTGCCGCCAGCGGCGTGCAGGCCAATCTGAGCTGGACGCCGTCGCTCAGCATTCCGGCGGTGCCGACACCGCCAGCCGCCGGCAACAACACGGCCGTGAACTGGGATGGAAGCGCACCCACGGTCTCGGCCGGCACCCAGCCTGGAAGCCTGACTGTCGCGGCCTGGACCAACGCGGGTTCCGGCA
>NZ_CAJYES010000097.1 GCF_913773995.1 uncultured Pseudacidovorax sp. | reverse complement strand
GGGCTTGGCGGCGTTGGTCTTGTAGAAGCCGTTGTTGCCGATGGTGTCCTGGTCCTGGCCGCGGAACTTGTAGTTGCTCGTCAGCGAAACGTTCGCCGTCAGCGGCGAGGGCTGCGGGGCCGCGTCGGCTGCCGTCGGTTCGGATTGGGCATGGGCGTTGAGGGCGATCAGGCCGAGGCCAAGGACGCAGAACAGGGAAGCGCGGAAGGTCATGAAAGAAGGCATCTTCGATGCGGAGGAAAGTTGAGGCGGAGGCGTGGTGCGGTCTCAGCGCGGCCGGCGGCGGCGTGCATGGCGTTCGCAGCCGCGCACGATCAGCCAGGCCACGCCGGTGGGCAGCAGCACGGCCACCAGGGCCGTGGCGGCGGCAAGAAGGTCGGCGAGCATGGGGCGCTTTCAGCGGTGGGCCAGCCCATCCAGCGCCAGGTTGAGGGCCAGCACGTTGACCACCGGCTCACCCAGGAAGGGCAGGGCGGGCCGCTGCACCTGCGCGTCGATCAGCGATTCCACCTTTGCGGCATCGAGGCCTCGCACCCGCGCCACCCGTGCGGCCTGGTAGCGGGCCGCCTCGGGGCTGATGTGCGGATCAAGGCCGCTGGCCGAGGCCGTCACCAAGTCGGCCGGCACCGGCGTGGTGTTGCCAGGGTCGGCGGCGCGCAGGGCCTCGACGCGGGCCTTCACGGCATCGGTCAACGCCGGGTTCAGCGGCCCCAGGTTGGAGCCCGAGGAGCCGCTGCCGTTGTAGGGCTGCGGCGCGGTGGCCGAGGGCCGGCCCCAGAAGTGGCCGGGGTCGCTGAAGTTCTGGCCGATGAGCATGGAGCCCACGGCCTTACCGTCCTGCTCCACCAGGCTGCCGGCCGCCTGCTTCGGGAACAGCGTGCCGGCCACGCCGGTCACGGCGACGGGATAGACCACGCCGGTGACCACGCTCAGGGCGGTGAACAGCACCAGACAGGGACGCAGAATGTTTTGCTTCGTCATGGCGAACATCTCCAGAGATTCAGACCAGGCCGACCGCGGCCAGCAGCAGGTCGATGAGCTTGATGCCGACGAAGGGGACCAGCAGGCCGCCCAGGCCGTAGATGGCCAGGTTGCGGCGCAGCAGCGCGGCGGCGCCGATGGGCCGGTAGCGCACGCCCTTGAGCGCCAGCGGGATGAGGAAGACGATGATCAGCGCGTTGAAGATCACCGCGCTCAGGATGGCCGAGGAGGGGCTTTCCAGCCGCATCACGTTCAGCGCCGCCAGCTGCGGATAGGTGCTCACGAAGATGGCCGGGATGATGGCGAAGTACTTCGCCACGTCGTTGGCGATGCTGAAGGTGGTGAGCGCGCCGCGCGTCATCAGCAGGGCCTTGCCGGTTTCCACCACCTCCAGCAGCTTGGTGGGGTTGGAGTCCAGGTCGACCATGTTGCCCGCCTCCTTGGCGGCCTGTGTGCCGCTGCCCATGGCCACCGCCACGTCCGCCTGGGCCAGGGCGGGGGCGTCGTTGGTGCCGTCGCCCGTCATGGCGACCAGCCGGCCGTCGGACTGGTACTGGCGGATGAGCTTGAGCTTGTCCTCGGGCGTGGCCTCGGCCAGGAAGTCGTCCACGCCGGCCTCGGCCGCGATGGCGGCCGCGGTGAGCTTGTTGTCGCCGGTGATCATGACCGTGCGGATGCCCATGCGCCGCAGCTGTGCGAAGCGCTCGCGGATGCCGGTCTTGACGATGTCCTTGAGCTCGACGATGCCCAGCACGCGGGCGCCTTCGGCCACGGCCAGCGGTGTGCTGCCGCGGCGGGCAACCTCGTCGGCGGCACGCAGCAGCTCGGGCGGCATGGTGCCGCGCAGGGCTTCGACATGGCGGCGCACCGCTTCCACGGCACCCTTGCGCAGCGGCACGGGGTCGCCCGCCAGGTCCAGCGCGGCGGCGGGCAGGTCGGCGCCGCTCATGCGGGTCTGGGCGGTGAAGGGCACGAACACAGCGCCATCGACGGGCGCGACGTCCACGCCCTCGCGCCGGGCCAGCTCGACGATGCTGCGGCCCTCGGGCGTCTCGTCGGCCAGCGAGGCCAGCTGCGCCGCATGGGCCAGGCGCGCCTTGTTCACGCCCGGCGCCGGAAGAAATGCTGAGGCCTGGCGGTTGCCGTGGGTGATGGTGCCGGTCTTGTCCAGCAGCAGCACGTCCACGTCGCCGGCAGCCTCGACGGCGCGGCCCGAGGTGGCGATCACGTTGGCCTGCATCATGCGGCTCATGCCGGCGACGCCCACGGCCGACAGCAGGCCGCCGATGGTGGTCGGGATCAGGCACACCAGCAGCGCCACCAGCGCCGTGATCGACACCACCGTGCCGGTGCCCGCCGCCTGCACACTGAAGAGCGAATAAGGCAGCAGCGTCACCGTCACCATCAGGAAGACCAGCGTCAGCGCCACCAGCAGAATGGTCAGCGCGATCTCGTTGGGCGTACGGGCCCGCTTGGCACCTTCCACCATGCCGATCATGCGGTCCAGGAAGGACTCGCCCGGGTTCACGCCGATGCGCACCACCAGCCAGTCCGACAGCACACGGGTGCCGCCGGTGACGGAGGAGAAGTCGCCGCCGGATTCGCGCACCACCGGTGCCGATTCGCCGGTGATGGCCGATTCGTCCACCGAGGCCACGCCTTCGATGACCTCGCCGTCCAGTGGAATCATGTCACCGACTTCGACGAGCACCACGTCATCCTTGCGAAGGTTGGTGGCGCGCTCGGGTCGCCAGATGGCGCTGGTGGAATCGGCCGTGGCGGGCTCGGGCGCGGCGCCTTCGGCGCGCACGCGGGCCAGCTGCTCGGCCAGCCGCGCCATCTCGCGCGGTGCGCCTTCGAGCTTCTTGGCCCAGCTGTCCTTGCGCAGGCTTCGCAGCGAGGCGGCCTGGGCCTTGCTGCGGCCTTCGGCCAGCGCCTCGGCGAAATTGGCGAAGAGCACGGTGAACCACAGCCACAGCGACACCGCGAGGATGAAGCCGGGTCGCATGCCGGTGTCGCCGGGAAAGTTGAGGCTGTGCACCCACAGGAGCGTGGTCAGGATGCTGCCGACGTACACGACGAACATCACCGGGTTGCGCCACTGCACGCGTGGGCTCAGCTTGGTGAAGGAGGCGACAAGCGCGGGGCGCACCAGCGCGCCGTCGAACAGGGAAAGCGTGTTGTTGTTCATGGGGCGCGCCTCACTTCCAGAGCATCAGCTGCTCGACGATGGGGCCCAGGGCCAGCGCCGGCACGTAGTTGAGCAGGCCGACCAGCAGCACCGTGCCGATCAGCAGCACCACGAACAGCGGTCCGTGGGTGGGCAGCGTGCCGGCCGTCACCGGCAGGCGCTGCTTGGCGGCCAGGGCGCCGGCACTGGCCAGCACCGGCACCATCACGGCGAAGCGGCCCAGCCAGGTGGCCACGCCCAGCATCGTGTTGTAGAAGGGCGTGTTGGCCGACAGGCCGGCGAAGGCGCTGCCGTTGTTGTTGGCGGCCGAGGTGAAGGCGTACAGGATCTCCGAGAAGCCATGCGCCCCCGGGTTGGCGACGCCGGCGCGGCCGGCCTCCACGCTCACCGCCACGGCCGTGCCCAGCAGCACCAGGATCGGCGTGACGAGGATGGCGATGGCGATCAGCTTCATCTCGTACACCTCGATCTTCTTGCCGAGGTACTCCGGCGTGCGGCCGATCATGAGGCCGGCGATGAACACGGCCAGGATGGCGAACACCAGCATGCCGTACAGGCCCGAGCCCACGCCGCCGAACACCACCTCGCCCAGTTGCATCATGACCAGCGTGACCAGCCCGCCCATCGGCGTGAGCGAGTCGTGCATGGCGATCACCGCGCCGCAGGAGGCGGCGGTCGTCACCACGGCGAACAGGGCCGAGGCGGCGATGCCGAAGCGCAGGTCTTTGCCTTCCCAGTTGCCGGCCGACGGGTCCACGCCCAGGGCGGCCAGCAGTGGGTTGCCGGCCTGCTCGGCGCCCGTGGCGACGATCACGCCGACGACGAAGATCGCTGTCATCGCACCCAGGATCGCCCAGCCCTGGCGCCGGTCGCCCACCACCTCGCCGAAGGCCAGGCACAGCGCGGCGGGGATGGCGAAGATGGCCAGCATCTGCAGCAGGTTGGTCAGCGCCGTCGGGTTCTCGAAGGGATGGGCCGAATTGGCGTTGAAGTAGCCGCCGCCGTTGGTGCCCAGCATCTTGATGGCCTCCTGCGAGGCGACGGGGCCCATGGGCAGGGTCTGCGACTGCGTGGTGGCTTCCTTGGTGACGGGATTGCCGGCGGCGTCCTTGAGCGGCTGGCCGTCGGGGCCGTTCTGCGGGTCCTGGTAGACGGTCGACTCGATCGTCGTGACAGTCTTGTAGCCGTCGAAGTTCTGGATCGTGCCCTGGCTGACGAAGACGAGTGCCAGCACGAAGGCGATGGGCAGCAGCAGCCACAGCGTGAGCCGCGTGAGATCGGCCCAGGCATTGCCAATGGCACCGAAGCGGGCGCTGCGGCGGCCCGCCTCGCCGCGGGCGGCAAAGCCGCGGATCAGCGCGAAGGCCACGGCGATGCCGGTCGCCGCCGAGAGGAAGTTCTGCACCGTCAACGCCAGCATCTGCGTGAGGTAGCTCATGGTGCTTTCGCCGGCGTAGCCCTGCCAGTTGGTGTTGGTGGCGAAGCTGAGCGCGGTGTTGAAGGCCGAGTCGCCCGAGACGGCCGGCAGGCCCGCCGGGTTGAGCGGCAGCAGGGCCTGCAGGCGCTGCAGGCCGTAGACGGCCAGGGCGCCCAGGGCATTGAAGGCGAGCAGGGCGAGGGCGTAGCTCATCCAACCCATCGAGGCATTGGGCTCGACGCCGGCCAGGCGGTAGAGCGGCGCCTCGATGCGGGCGATCCAGCGCGGCATGCGGCCTTCGCAGAGCGCGGCCAGCCAGCGGCCCAGCGGCCAGGCGAGAAGCAGTAGAAGGCCGAGGAAGACGGCCAGGAGGGTCCAGGCGGAGGCGGTCATCAGAAGTCCTCCGCCCGGATCAGTGCATAGACCAGGTAGGCCAGCAGCAGGGCGGCCAGCGTGCCGGCTAGTCCGTAGAGGGCGGCGAGCGACATCATGGCCGTCCCCCGTTCGGCCGCTCCATGGCGGCCAGCGCATACACCAGCGCCACCATGCCGGCCCACAGGGCGGCGATGGCGGCGAGCCAGACGATGTCCATTTCTCACTCCAGTGGTCGGAAAGACGATGGCTGGCAGTGTCTGAAGGGGCGCGTCAAGACGGTGTAGAGACTGTGGGGGGCCGTATCAAAACGGCGTAAAGATGGCGACGGGGGTGCATGCGAGCGGCGGGCGTTGCTGGGTTCGCCTCAGGGATCGGCGGTGGCGATGGTCGTGGCGATGGTGATGCTGAGTTGAGCCGAGCCGAGCCGAGCCGGGCCGAGCCGAGCCGAGCCGAGCCGAGCCGGGCCGAGCCGGGCCGGGCCGACGGCTACGCTGCTCGGCTCGCCGCGTCGGGGTGCACGAAAGATGGGCCGCTAACCCGGCGTAGGACGTCGGCATGCGCGCGCCCGGTGCACGCTCGCGCTGACCGGCTTGCCTCACCAGAGGCGTGCTCGCCTTCGACCGACGTGCTTTGGGCACTGCACGGCGCCGCGAATGGCACCTCCGCACGCACACCGCCATCCTCCGCCTCGACGGTGGTCCCGAATCGCCGGATTTGCCGCCAGGGGCCTCCGAGTCCGTTCGCCCTGAGTTTGTCGAAGGGCACGACGGCGCGCGGCGTCAACGTCCGACCCGCCCTGACCGGTGCGACGCAGCGCCCGCGCGGGGCTTCGACAGGCTCAGCCCGAACGGTCGGGGTTGGCTGACCCATGTGGCCCCGAGAGGTCCCGTGAACCTTCGGCCCTAAGAGGGGAGGGCTCGCGTGCACCGTCGAGGCGGAGGATGGCGGTGTGCGTGCGGAGGTGCCATTCGCGGCGCCGTGCAGTGCCCAAAGCACGTCGGTCGAAGGCGAGCACGCCTCTGGTGAGGCAAGTCGGTCAGCGCGAGCGTGCACCGGGAGCGCGCATGCCGACGTCCTCCGCCGGGATACTGCTACAGCCACTTGTGCGACCGGAAGACCGCAGCCGCTTGCCTCCCCGCGCTCAGGCCGCTTCGAGCGCGTCGATCAGCTCCGTCTCGATCGCCAACTGCCCCTTCTGGCCATACAGCTCGGGACCGCTGATCAGGAAGCTGTCCTCCACCCGCTCGCCCAGCGTCGTCACCTTCGCCAGTTGCAGGTGCAGGTGGTGGCGCGCCAGCACGCGGGCCACGCTGTAGAGCAGCCCGGCCCGGTCGCTCGCCGAGATGGTCAACAGCCAGCGTTGCGCCTTCTCGTCCGGCGTGAGATAGACCCGCGGCTGGATCGGAAAGCTGCGTACCCGCCGCGACACCCGGCCACGGCTGGGCGCCGGCAGTTCGCCCCATTCGTCCAGCGTCTGTGCCAGATTGGTCTCCACCATGCTGATCAGCTCGCGGTAGTGTTCGGGCAAAAAGGTGGTCACCACCTGGAAGGTGTCCAGCGCATAGCCGTTGGCGGCCGTGTGCACCCGTGCGTCCAGGATGCTGAACGACGCCTGGTCGAAATAGCCGCAGATGCGCGCGAACAGGTCCGGCTGGTCGGGCGTGTAGACCACCACCTGCAACCCTTCGCCCACCGGCGACAGGCGGGCCCGCACGATGGCCTTGGCATGCGGATCGGCCGGGATGCCCTTGGGCGCGACGAAGCGCGACAGCTTCTTGGCGTGCCAGGCGATCTCGCCCGCGTCGTGCCGCATGAAGTAGCTCACGTCCAGCGTGTCCCACAGCGCCTTGTGCGCTTCGAAAGGCTGGGCATGCAGCTGCAGCAGCGTCAGCGCCTCGCGCTTGCGGGCCTCCACCTCGGCGTCGGGGTCGGGAAGGTGGCCGCCCAGCGCGCGCGAGGTGCGGCGGTAGGTGTCTTCCAGCAGCTTGCCCTTCCAGGCATTCCACACACGTGGCGAGGTGCCGCGGATGTCGGCCACCGTCAGCAGGTAGAGCGCCGTCAGGTAGCGCTCGCTGCCGACGCGCTGGGCGAAGGCGCCGATCACCTCGGGGTCGGACAGGTCCTGCTTCTGCGCCACGTTGCTCATCACCAGGTGATTGGCGACGAGGAACTCGATCAGCCGCGTGTCCTCGCGGCCGATGCCGTGCTTCTGGCAGAAGCGGCGCACGTCGCGCGCACCCAGTTCGGAATGGTCGCCGCCGCGGCCCTTGGCGATGTCGTGGAAGAGGGCGGCCACGTACAGGATCCAGGGCTTGTCCCAGCCGGCCGCCAGCTGCGAGCAGAAGGGGTACTCGTGCGCATGCTCGGCGATGAAGAAGCGGCGCACGTTGCGCAGCACCATCAGGATGTGCTGGTCCACCGTGTAGACGTGGAACAGGTCATGCTGCATCTGCCCCACCGTGCCGCGGAAGACGCGCAGGTAGCGGCCCAGCACCGAGGTCTGGTTCATCAGACGCATGGCATGCGTGATGCCGCGGGGCTCCAGCAGCATGCGCATGAAGGTCGCATGATTGACCTTGTCGTTGCTGAAGCGGCTGTCCATGCGGCCGCGGGCGTTGTAGAGCGCACGCAGCGTGCGCGCCGACAGGCCGTTGACGCCGATGGTCTTCTGGTAGAGCAGGAAGGTCTCGAGGATGGCGTGCGGATCCTTCTCGTACAGGTCGTCGCTGGCCACCTCGATGGTGCCGCCCTTCTCGAAGAAGCGGTCGTTGATGCGGGTGAGCGTGGCCGACTGCGGGTTGATCCGCTCGGCGATGTTCAGCATCAGGATCTCGGTGAGCTGCGTGACCGCCTTGGCCGCCCAGTAGTAGCGGCGCATCAGCGCCTCGCTGGCGCGGCGGCCCGTCTCGTTCTGGTAGCCGAAGGTCTGGGCCACGGCGGTCTGCAGGTCGAAGACCAGGCGGTCTTCGCGGCGCTTGGCCACCGCGTGCAGGCGGGCGCGAATCAGCGAGAGCAGCGCCTCGTTGCGCTTGATCTGCTTGACCTCGAAGTGCGTGGCCAGGCCGTTGCGCGCATAGTCTTCCCAGCGCTTGCCCAGGCCGGCGGCTTGCGCCACCCAGCGCACGGTGTGCAGGTCGCGCAGGCCGCCCGGCGATTCCTTGCAGTTGGGCTCCAGCGAATAGGGCGTGCCATCGTGCTTCTGGTGGCGGTGCCGCATCTCCTGGGCCTTGGCCAGGAAGAAGGCGTGGGGATCCATCGCCTCGTCGAAGGCCTTGCGGAAGGCCGTGAACAGCCGCTTGCTGCCACACACATGGCGGGACTCGAGCAGGGCCGTCTGCACGGTGACGTCCTTGGCCGATTCGCTCAGGCACTCGTCGAGCGTGCGGACGCTGGAGCCGATCTCCAGCCCGGCGTCCCAGCAGCGGCCGATGAAGGCCTCCAGCCGTGCGGCCTCGAGCTCGCTCCCGGCAGGCAGCAGGAGCAGCACGTCGACGTCGGAATACGGGAAAAGCTCGCCGCGGCCGTAGCCACCCACGGCCACCAGGGCGAGCTCGTCGCCGAAGCCGGCGTCCTGCCACAAGGCACGCAGGGCCGCATCGGCCTGGCCCGCCAGCTCCTTGAGCACGGCGTGGATGTTGCGCACGCCCTGCGGCGCGCACAGGCGATCGAACACGGCATTCTTGCCGGCGCGCAGCTGCTCGCGCAGGCTGGCCGGCAAGTCGACGGCGACGGAGAAACCCATGCCAGCCGGACGCGTCAGGCGGCGACGGGCGCCGCCTGGCCGCTGGCGGCAGGCACGAAGGCCGGGGGCTGTGGGCTGCCGGCGGACAGGGTCAGGACCTCATAGCCCGTCTCGGTGACCAGCACCGTGTGCTCCCACTGGGCGGAAAGCGAGCGGTCGCGCGTGACGATGGTCCAGCCGTCGTAGCGGCCGCCGCGGTGGTCTTCCTTGATGTCGCGCTTGCCGGCGTTGATCATCGGCTCGATGGTGAAGATCATGCCGGGCTTGAGCTCTTCCATGGTGCCCGGGCGGCCGTAATGCAGCACCTGGGGCTCGGCATGGAAAGTGCGGCCGACACCATGGCCGCAGAACTCGCGCACCACCGAATAGCCGTTGCCCTCGGCGAAGCGCTGGATGGCGTGGCCCACGTCGCCCAGGTGGTTGCCGGGCTTGACCTGCAGGATGCCGTGCCACATGGCCTCGAAGGTGATCTGGCACAGCCGCTTGGCGGCGATGGAGGCGTCGCCGATCACGAACATCCGGCTGTTGTCGCCGTACCAGCCGTCCTTGATGACGGTGACATCGATGTTCATGATGTCGCCCTTCTTCAGGGGCTTGTCGTCCGGGATGCCGTGGCACACCACATGGTTGACCGAAGTGCACAGTGACTTGGGGAAGGGCACATCGCCCGCGCCCTTGTAGCCCACCGTGGCGGAGGTAGTGCCCTGGCCGACCATGTACTCGGCCGCCAGCCGGTCGATCTCGTTGGTGGTGATGCCGGGCTTGATGAAGGGCGTCAGGTAGTCCAGCACCTCGGACGCAAGGCGGCAGGCGACGCGCATCGCGGCAATGCCTTCGGCGTCGTGGTAGGTAATGCTCATCCGGGGATTATCCCACTCGCCCCCTAAAATGCCGGGTTTTCGCGAACGGCCCCAGTCAGCGG
>NZ_CAJYES010000096.1 GCF_913773995.1 uncultured Pseudacidovorax sp. | reverse complement strand
GATCACCTGGCCGGCGGCGTTGGTCACCTTGACGGTGACCTCGGTGGCCGCGGCGTCCAGCACCACGGCGCCCATGCCGGTCTTGCCGTCGCTGCTGTAGGCGAGGGTCTTGCCTTCGGTGAGCACGTTTTTGCCCACCACGGCGGCGGCCTGCAGCGTCTGCGTGGTCGAGGCCTGCGTGGCCAGGCCGTTGACGGTGCTGTTGAGCTTCTCGATGCCGGTGACGGTGTTGATCTGCGCGATCTGCGAGGTCAGCTGCGCGTTGTCCATCGGGTTCATCGGATCCTGGTTGCTCAGCTGGGCGACCAGCAGCTTCAGGAAGCGGTCCTGCAGGTCCGCGGCCGAGGTGGAGGCGAGCGACGAGGCGCCGCCTGCGCTGCTCGCGGTGTTGCTGGTAGCGGTGGTCCCGGTGACGGTGCTCATGCGGTTGTTCCTGCGGCAGTGGCGGGGATGGGGGTCATTGGCCCAGCTGCAGCGTCTTCAGCAGCAGGCTCTTGGCCGTGTTCATCACTTCGACGTTGTTCTGGTAGGAGCGCGAGGCCGAGATCATGTTGACCATCTCCTCCACGGCGTTCACGTTGGAGTAGGTGACGTAGCCGTCGCCGTCGGCCAGCGGATTGCCGGGTTCGTGCACGCGACGGCCCGGGTCTTGCCGCTCGGTCACCGCATCGACCCGCACGCCAGCGGAATAGCTCTTTCCGGCGGCGGCCGGGTCGGCCTGGGCGCCGGCATCGCCCAGGTCCACCGTCTGGAAGACCACCTGCCTTGCCTTGTAGGCCTTGCCGTCGGGCCCGGCCGTGGCGTCTGCGTTGGCCAGGTTGCTGGCGACGACGTTCAGGCGCTGTGACTGCGCGCTCACCGCACTGCCGGAGATGCCGAAGATCGAGAACATGGACATGCTGGCGCAACCTTTCAATGTTCAGTGGATCGGGTGGCCGCGGAGCAGGCCATGCGCGAGCACCCGCGGAACCGGCTTTGCCGGGCCGCTGGGTGCGCCCCCTCCAGGGGGTTGGCGGAGCGCGAAGCGCGCAGACTGGGGGGGTTCATATCACTGGCCCTGGATGGCCGACATGAGCGTCTTGCCCTGGCCATTGAGGAAGCGCAGCGTGGCCTCGTAGCGCACGGCGTTGTCGGCGAAGGCGGCGCGCTCGCGGTCGAGGTCGACGCTGTTTCCATCCATGGCCGGCTGCACCTGGGCGGTGTAGGCCAGGCTGCTTCCGGCATCGCTGGTGCGCGGAGCCAGCCGGAAGTGACGCCCGTCGCTGCGGCCGTCGTCCGTTGCGGCCATGGCGGCGGGGCTGCCGGTGGCCTGCCGGCGGTCGCTGGCGGTGGCCTCGGACAGCGCGGCGGCAAAGTCCAGTTCGCGGGCCGCATAGCCCGGCGTGTCGGCATTGGCGATGTTGCCGGCGATCACGCGCTGGCGCTCGGCGCGCAACGTCAGCGCCTGGCCCTGGAAGTCCATCGACTGCGTCAGCTTGTCCAGCATGCGTGATCCTCTGTTGGGGAAAGATGGGCGGGGCGGGGCCCCGGCTGAGGGGACGGATGCCACCGTGCGGAAATTGTGGGCGCGGACCCCTTCGCGGAATGGCGGGAACAAAGGCTGCTTTTCCGCGCTGTTCCCTGCTTTGGGGGCAGAGCTCGCTGTCTACAGTGCATCGCACCCTGGAATGGACGGACCCTGCCGGGCTCGCTCCGCGGCGTGTTCCGGCACTGCCGCTCCAGCCTTCGGGCAGGTTCTTCTTCTTCCGGCTCCAGCCGATCCTCGCTGCCGTCTTGCCATGACCCGCACACACTCTTTCTTCCTCCGACGCCTGGCCGCCGCCTTGGGTCTGGGCCTGGCGGCCCTGTCGCCCGCACTGGCCCAGGCGCCTGCCGGTGCCGCTGCGCTGCCCGGCCTGAACGGCGACATGGGCGCCGATTTCGTCTCCGCGGCCCAGCACTGGGTGGACGACGCCGTCGCCCAGGGTCGCGGCGCCGCTGGCACCGACATGGCCCCGCTGCGCATGGAGGTGAGCGTGGGTGCGCTGGACAGCCGGCTGCGCCTGGCGCCGTGCGCCAGCGTCGAGCCCTATCTGCCGCCCGGGCAGCGCCTGTGGGGCCGCAGTCGGCTCGGCCTGCGCTGTGTGGACGGCGCGGTGCGCTGGAATGTCTTCCTGCCGGTGACGGTCAAGGCCATCGGCCCGGCCTGGGTGCTGCGCGACGGCGTGGCGCCGGGCGCGGTGCTGCAGGCCGGCGACGCGGTGCAGGCCGACGCTGACTGGGCGGCGGACGCTTCGCCAGTGGTCGCCGATCCCGCGCGCTGGGTGGGGCAGGTGGCCACGCGGGCGCTGTCCGCCGGTCAGCCCATCCGCCAGTCCATGGTCCGGACGCAGCAGGTGCTGCAAGCTGGCGCGGCCGTGCGTATCCTTGCGGGTGGGCGCGGTTTTGAGGTCAGCACCGAGGGTCAGGCCCTCAGTGCCGGCGGCGTGGGCGAGGCGGTGCGTGTTCGCATGCCGAACGGCCGGATTGCCACCGGCCAGGTGGTCGACGCTGGGACGGTGCGGATGGCGCTTTAGGCCCATGCTGCCAGCGCCGCTCAAAAAGTTTTAAAAAAGTCCTCAAGTTCCTTCCGGGGCCGCCGAAAAACAGTGACGTTGCCCTTCCAAGGGGCATGGAGTCCAGTCATGAAAGTCGGTGCAAGCAATGATGTCGGTTTGATCGCCACCGGGGGTGTGCGGTCGGATCGCCCCGCCACCACCGCGGCGGAGTCGGGTGCCGCCCGGGCGGAAGCCGGGGTGTCGGTCGATGTGTCGTCCACGGTGCAGTCGCTGGGCCGTACGGGTTCGGGTTCGGGAATCGACGAGGCCAAGGTGGCGTCGATGCGCGAAGCCATCGCCAACGGCACTTTCACCGTCGATGCCGGCGCCGTGGCCGACAAGATGCTCGCCAATGCTCAGGAAATGCTGAGCCGCACAAAAGGTTGAACGCCATGCATGCTCCCCTCATGATCGACACCCGCGAGTCCACCGAAGAACTGCTGCAGGAAGTGGAGCGCCAGCTCGACGCCGTGGATGCAAGCCTGCTCGAAGGCGATGCACCGGCACTCGAGGCCGCCTGCAACGGCATGCGCCAGGTCGCCACCGGTTTCAGCAACGTGCTCGAGTCGGCCCTGTCGGCCGAGGTGTTCGACGCCGAGTTCCGTGATCGCATCGAAGGCGTGGCCCAGCGTCTGCGCGTGCTGCGCGCCGGCATCGCCCGCCGTGCCGCCGCCGTGGAGCGCAGCCTGGCCGCCCTGCTGGGCACCCAGGACACCCCCACCTACAGCGCCGTCGGCCAACGAAGCATGTTCGGCGGTGCCGGCCTGCGTACCGCCTCGGCCACCGGCATGCACTGAGCGCGCCCAGCCCCGCGACTCCATGAAGGCGCCCCGGTCCGCGAAGCGGCCGGGGCGTTCTTCTTTGGTCGGTCCCGTGCGTCTGGCAGAAGACGGATGAGGAGCCGGCCGCCATGACGCCTTCGGCCACGGTCCTGAAAACGGAAGACCCGGCGAGCGAGACAGAAGCGAGCAAAGCCTTCGGGACGCCGGCGCAAGGCGCGAATCGGAGGGCCGCGGAGCAGGCCACGCCAGGGCACCCGAGGAACCGGCTTTGCCGGGCCTCTGGGTGCGCCCCCCCTCCCAAGCCGAAGGCGCCAGAGAGAGGGGGGAGCCGCGCAAGCGGCTTGGGGGGTGTTGCTCTAGTGCCCGCGCATCTTCGCCCGAAGCCGCGCCACAGCCTGGCTGTGCAGCTGGCAGACGCGCGATTCGGTGATGCTCAGCACGGCCGCGATCTCCTTGAGATTCATGTCGTGCTCGTAGTACATGCCCATGATGTAGCGCTCGCGCTCGGGCAAAGACTCGATTGCCGCGACCAGTGCATTGCGCAGACGCTGGTCCTTGAGGACGCTCATCGGGTCGGACTCGTTGTCCGCCACATGGCGTTCGAGGAAGGCTTCCTCGTCCTCGCGGCCGTCGCCACCCATGTCCTCCAGGTACAGCAGTTGGGTGCCGCGCACGCGGCCCAGCAGCGACTGGTACTCGGCCAACGGCATGTTCAGTTCGGCCGCGATCTCGGACTCCTGGGGCGCACGCCCCAGCTTGTGCTCGAGCCGCACCACGGCCTGCTCGATCTGCTTCTGGCTCTTGCGGGAGCCGCGCGACATCCAGTCGCCGTCGCGCAGCTCGTCGAGCATGGCGCCGCGGATGCGCTGGGTGGCAAAGGTCTCGAACTGCACACCCTGCGCGGCATCGAAGCGCGAGAGGGCGTCGACCAGTCCGATCATGCCGACCTGGATCAGGTCGTCCACCTCGACGTTGGGCGGCAGCTTGGCCACCATGTGATGGGCGAGGCGCTGCACCAGCGGCACGTACTGGCGGATCAATGCGTCGCGGTCGAGTCGGCCCTTGGCGGTGTACATCTTCTGGAGAGCGGCGGCGGCAAGCATGGCGGGTCGGTCCCCGTGGTTCAGCGCCGTGTGCTGCATTGTGCCGGGGAAAGCAGAAGGTCGAGGTCTTCCACGCAACGCGGCTCGAAGGCGCCACGCAGGGGGGCATTGAAGGTTTCGCGCAGCAGTTCGGCCGCGCGCGGCAGGCGCCAGTCGTCGGGCACCACCTGGCCGCAGCCCAGGCCGCGCAGTTGCAGGCCATGGCGCATCAGCACGTCGAGCGCCGGGCCGAGCTTGACGGCCTCGTCCACCTTGGTGAGCAGGGCATGGCGGGCGCCGTCCTCACGGAAGGCCTGGCCCACCTCGTCGAGGGCATCGCCCTGCGCGCCGGCGTTGAGCACCACCAGCGGCTTCACCCCCGGCAGGTCGAGCTGGGCCATCTGCTGCTGGCGGCGCGGGTCATGAGAGGCATGGCCTGCGGTGTCGATCAGCACCAGGCGCTTATGGGCCAGGAGGGCGAGCAGCTCCTGCAGCGCCGCGGTGTCGTGGGCCTGGTGGGCCACCACGTCGATGCTGCGGCCGAAGGCGCGCAGCTGCTCGTGGGCCCCGGCACGCTGGGTGTCGAGCGTGATCAGGCCCACGCTGGCCGAGCCGTGCGTGCGGGCGCAAAGGGTGGCCAGCTTGGCAATGGCCGTGGTCTTGCCCACGCCGGTGGCGCCGACGAGGGCCAGGATGCCGCCTTCGTCTTCCAGTGGCATGGCCTGGTCGTCGATGGCCAGCAGGCGTGTGAAGGTGGCCAGCACATGGGCCTCGGCCGCGGCGGCGTCGGTGCCAGGGGCGATGGGCTGCAGCACCGCGCGCACCAGCGGCGCGGAGAACCCCGCGCGCACCAGGCGAAGCATCAGGTCGGCCAGGCCCGGGTCCTGGCGCGAGCGGCCGAGCCAGGACACCGTCTCGAAGCGCGTCTCGACCATCTGGCGCAGGGCGCGCAGTTCGGCCATCACGTCGGCGAGGGCCTGGACGGGCACCATGGCCGCGGCGGGTGCGGGCTCGGGTGCCGAAGCTGCAGCGGGGCGCGCAGAGGACAGGGGCATGCCGCTGACCGGCGCGGGGCGCACGGCCGCAGGGGGCGTCCACGGCATGGCGGCGACGGCCGGCGCGGCGGTGCGCGCCGCGGACGCCTGCTGGGCGGGCGCTGCCATCGGCGCGGCGCTGACCGGCAGGGCCGCAGCCGAGACGGCCGCATCGCCGAGTTGCTTGCGCAGCATGCGTTCGCGCACGAAGTCCTGGAAAGACAGCGTGCTCATCGCGAGACGGTTGGCGTCTTCCTCGACCGAGGTCTCCGCGAGGTTGGGGGTGTGGGATGCGGGCTGGGCGGCGGCAGCCGTGGTCGCCGTCGCCGTCGTGCGCATCGAGCTGGACGCGGTAGGCGCCTGGGGCGCTGCTTCTTGGGCACGGGTGGCCGCCGCCTGCTGCAGGCCGGCGAGCGATTCCTCGGACGCCGCCATCACCTCCACACCCTGTTCGGTCTGCTTGTTGGACAGGATGAGTGCGTCGTCGCCAAAGGCATTGCGGGCCATGGCCATGGCTTCGCGTGCGGTCGGGGCCAGAAAGCGTTGGATGTTCATGATTCAGGCGGGCTGCGGCTGAAGGCGGACGTGGGCGGGGTCGAGGCGACGGGTGAAGGCGCGCCTCAGGCGGGGGCGGCGCCACCGCGCAGGATCGGCCCGATGCGGATGGTGTGGGTCTCGGGGATCTCGCTGTGCGAGAGCACGGCCAGGCGCGGCGCCGTGCGGCGCACCAGGCGGGCGATGGCACCGCGGATGGCATCGGGCACCAGCAGGCAGGCGGGCACGCCGCGCTCTTCCTGCCGGTTGGCGATGTCGGCCGCGCTGCGGGTGAAGGTGTCGGCCACGCCGGGGTCCAGCGCCGGGCCCTGTGCATTGCCCAGGGCTTGCATCAGCAACCGCTCGAAGCCGGGCTCGATGGCGATCACGTCCAGCTCCTTCACGGGGCCGTAGATCTGCTGCACGATGGCCGGCGCCAGCGCCACGCGCACGCGGCGGGCCAGCTCGACGGCATCGGTCACGCCGGCCGCGTGTTCGGCCAGCGTCTCGACGATGGTGCGGATATCGCGGATGTGCACCCCTTCCTCCAGCAGAAGCTGGAGCACCTTCTGGAAGGTGGCGATCGGGATGAGCTTGGGCACCACTTCCTCGATCAGCTTGGGGCTGTACTGGCTGACGTGTTCCACGAGTTGCTGCGTTTCGGATCGGCTGAGCAGGCGTCCTGCCTGGGTCTGCATCAAATGTGACAGATGGGTGGCCATCACGGTCTCCGGATCAACGACCGTGAAACCCGCCATTTGTGCGCTGTCGCGGTAGCGTGCCTCGATCCAGGTGGCCGGCAGGCCGAAGGCCGGGTCGGTGGTGGCGGTGCCGATCAGCGGCGTGGCAATGCCACCGGGGTTGATGGCCAGGAACATGCCCGGGAAGGCCTCGCCTTCGGCCACCACCACGCCGCGCAGCGTCACGCGGTAGGCGCTGGGCTTGAGCTCCAGGTTGTCGCGCACATGCACGGCGGGCGGCAGGAAGCCCACCTCCTGCGCGAACTTGCGGCGCACGCCCTTGATGCGCGTGAGCAGGTCGCCCTGGCGGTTCTTGTCGACCAGCGTGATCAAGCGGTAACCCAGCTCCAGGCCCAGCAGCGACACCGGCTGCAGGTCCGCCCAGGTGGCATCGGCCTCGGGTGGCGGCTCGCTGGGCTTGGGCGTCTCGGCCTCGATGCGGCGGCGGCGCGCCATCGTCCAGGCGCCCCAGCCCAGCAACCCGGCCATGCAAAGGAACACCACGTGCGGCATGCCCGGCACGATGCCCAGCAGCAGCAGGATGGCGGCCGTCAGGCCCAGCGCGCGCGGCGAGGTGAAGACCTGCTGCACGATCTGCCGGCCCACGTCCTCTTCCTTGCCCACGCGCGAGACCACCATGGCCGCGGCCACGGAGATGAGCAGGCCCGGGATCTGCGCCACCAGCGCATCGCCCACCGCCAGCAGCACATAGCTGTTGGCGGCCTCGCCGGCCGGCATGCCATGCTGCAGCACACCCACGGTGAAGCCGCCCACGATGCTGATGACCAGGATCAGGATGCCGGCGATGGCATCGCCGCGCACGAACTTGGATGCGCCGTCCATGGCGCCGAAGAAGTTGGCTTCCTCGGCCACTTCGGCGCGGCGGCGGCGAGCTTCCTTTTCGTTGATGGTGCCGGCATTGAGGTCGGCATCCACCGCCATCTGCTTGCCAGGCATGGCGTCCAGCGTGAAGCGGGCCGACACCTCGGCAATGCGCTCGGCGCCCTTGGTCACCACCACGAAGTTGATGACCACCAGGATGGCGAACACGATCAGACCGACCGCGAAGTTGCCGCCGATCAGGAAGTGGCCGAAGGCCTCGATCACCGCGCCGGCGGCGCCGGGGCCGGTGTGGCCTTCGAGCAGCACGACCCGGGTGGAGGCGACGTTGAGCGACAGCCGCATCAGTGTGGTGAGCAGCAGCACCGTGGGAAAGGCGGCGAAGTCCAGCGGCTTCGTCATGTAGGCCGCGACCATCATCACCATCAGGGCCGCGGCGATGTTGAGGGTGAAGAAGCCGTCCAGCAGCCAGGACGGGATCGGCAGCACCATCAACGCCAGGATGGCGATGACCAGCAGCGGGGCGGCCAGGCGCTGCAGGCCGGCGGAATCGGGCGCGTCGCCGAACAGGCCCTGCATCACACGCTGCACGGCGTTCATGCCTCATCCTCCAGGTCGGCCATGGCCTTGGGGTCGTTGAGCGGATCGAGCTCGGCCGGCACCGCCGGCTCGGGCACTGTCTGCGGCCAAGCGCCGCGGCCGGCGATGGCCGCCTTCAGGCGGTAGACATAGGCCAGGATCTGCGCCACGGCAGTGAAGAGCTGGCTCGGAATCGGCTGGTCGATCTCGGCATGCGCGTACAGCGCGCGGGCCAGCATCGGCGACTGGATCACCGGAATGTCGTGCGACTTGGCGATGTCGCGGATCTTCATGGCGAGCAGATCCGAACCCTTGGAGATGACGTGCGGCGCGGCCATGTCCGACTCGTCGTAGCGCAGGGCCACGGCGAAGTGGGTCGGGTTCATCACCACGAAGTCGGCACGCGGCACGGCCGTGATGCTGGCGCGCTGCAGGATGGCGCGGGCCGCCTTGCGCTGCTGGCCCTTGACGTGCGGATTGCCGTCGCTTTCCTTGTGCTCCTGCTTCACTTCTTCGTGCGACATCCGCAGGCGCGAGCGGTGCAGCCAGCCCTGCAGCGGCACGTCTGCGATGGCCGTGGCCACCAGCACCAGCAGGGCCAGCGCCGTGCCCGTGACCAGCCAGTCGGCAAAGTAGGGCAGGGCGGCCGGCGCCGGCATCATCACCATGCGGGCCAGCGTGTCCATGGAGCCGCGCACGTAGACGAAGCCCACGCCGGCCAGGATGGCGGACAGCAGCACCAGCTTGAGCACCGTGCTCGCCTGCTGCTTGCTGAACAGGCGGCCGATGCCGGCGAAGGGGTCGAGACGGGTGAGGTCGGGCGTGATGGCCTTGGCGCTGGCCACCCAGCCGCCGGTGGCCAGGGTGGCCGCGATGGAAGCCACCATCACCACCGCCGCGAAGCCGACGCAGGCGGCGATGCCGAGCAGGCCCAGGTGCATCAGGCGCTCGCCCATGGCGCCGGGGCGCGTGGCCTCGGCGGCGTTGAAGTGCAGGGCCCCGGCCAGCGCATCGCGTAGCGCGCCGAAGGCGGTGGGTGCGAGCAGCAGCAGGGCGACGGCGCCGGTGCCCACCACGGCCAGGTGCGTCAGGTCGCGTGAGCGCGGTACCTGGCCGTCGCGACGGGCCTGGTCCAGGCGCCGCTGCGTGGCGGGAAGCTTCTTGTCCTGGCTGCTGGATGACATGGGCGCGAGCGGCGGTGGGCGGTTCGGGCCATTGTCGGCAGGGGGTGTCGGCGCTAAAGGCCGATAAGAGCCGTTGCGGGCCGGCTATTCGCGCATTGGTCGAGGCAACGCGAAGCGGCGATGAACTCCGCGTCAGGAGCGGGTTGCGGCGGGCAGTGTGACGCGCTCCGGCGCCTGCACGGGCCGGGTGGTGGCCGGCGCGTCGGCACCCGCTGCAGGTGCGGTCTCGGCGCCCGCGCCACTGTGGCGCTGTTGCAGCGCCTTGATGGCGTCGTCGGCTTCCATGCTCCTGCGGCCGTCCATGCGGGCCTCTGCCTCGCGGGTCAGCACGGTGATGCTGATGCGGCGGTTGATGGCTGCTGTGCGGTCGGCCTTGTCCAGCGGATCGCTGGCGGCGAGGCCGACCACCCGGATCAGCTTGTCCTCGGGCATGCCGGCCGCGACCAGCTCGCGGCGCGACGCATTGGCGCGGTCCGCCGACAGCTCCCAGTTGCTGTAGCCGCGCTCGCCGTTGCCGTAGGGCGTGGAATCGGTATGGCCGGCCAGGCTGACCTTGTTGTCGATGCCCTTCAGCGAGCCGCCCACGGCGTTCAGGATGTCGCGCATGTAGGGCTTTACCAGCGCGCTGCCGGTGTCGAACATGGGGCGCTGCTGGGCATCGACGATCTGGATCTCCAGCCCGTCCGGCGTGGTCTCGAGCCGGATCTGCGAGCGGAACTCGCGCAGCTTCACGTCGCTGGTGATCAGCACCTCGATACGCCCGCGCAGCGCCTCGAGCTTCTTGGCATCCTCGCGCGCGGCCTGGGCCCGCGCATCGACGGCGGCCGTGTGCGAGCGGGTCGGGTCCTTGCCCACCTCGGTGCTGCGTCGCATCTCGCCGGTGGTGCGCGTCAGGTCGGTGCCGCCGCCGGTCACGATGCTGGAGCTGCTGCCGGTGCCGGGGCCGCCCGCCATCTCCACCTTCAGCGGCGAGTTGAAGTAGTTGGCAATGCCCTGCAGGTCGCCCTTGGTGGTCGAGCCCAGCAGCCACATCAGCAGGAAGAAGGCCATCATGGCCGTCACGAAGTCGGCGTACGCGATCTTCCACGCGCCCCCGTGGCTCGCATGCACCGTCTTCTTGACGCGCTTGACGATGATGGGCTGGAGCTTGCGTCCGGAGGAGCCGGTGGCCATGGTTGCGTCCGTGCTTCAGTGGAGTGGCGGCGTGCGGGTCAAAAGCCTCAAGCCGGCTTCTTTTTGACGTGGCTTTCGAGTTCGCTGAAGGTGGGCCGCTCGGTCGAGAACAGCACCTTGCGGCCGAACTCGATGGCCGTGGTCGGGTTGTAGCCCTGCATGCTGGCCAGCAGCGTGGTCTTGATGCATTGAAGTTCCTTGCCGGCATCCTCGGCCTTCTGCTCGAGCAGGCCCGCAAGCGGTTCCACGACGCCGTAGGCCAGCAGGATGCCCAGGAAGGTACCGACCAGCGCCGAGCCGATCATGCCGCCCAGCACGGCCGGGGGCTGGCCCACCGAGCCCATGGTGTTGACCACCCCCAGCACGGCGGCCACGATGCCGAAGGCGGGCAGGCCGCCCGCCAGGCGCGTGAGCGCCGCCACCGGACCGTGGGCCTCGTGGTGGTGGGTCTCGATCTCGCTGTCCATGAGGGACTCGATCTCGTGGGCATTGAGGTTGCCCGACACCATCATGCGCAGGTAGTCGGTGGTGAACTCCACCACGTGGTGGTCGTTGCCCACCTTCGGATAGGCCTGGAAGATGGGCGAGTCGCCCGGCGACTCGACGTCCTTCTCGATCGACATCAGGCCGTCCTTGCGCGCCTTCTGCAGGATGTCGTAGAGCAGCGCCATCAGTTCCATGTAGCGCGCCTTGGTGTACTTGGAGCCCTTGAGCGCGGCGGGCAGGGCCTTCATCGTGGCCTTGAGCACCTTGGGCTGGTTGTTGACCACGAAGGCGCCGATGGCACCGCCACCGATCACCAGGATCTCGTTGGGCAGGGCGTGCAGCACCACGCCGATGTTGCCGCCGTGCGCGATGAAGCCGCCGAAGATGCAGCCCAGGGCGACCAGGTAACCGAGGATGACGAACATGGTGAGGGTCGAAGATCAGGTGGCGCTATTGGGCCTGACAGCGGGCTGAACCGGTCCAAGAAAAAGGGCCCGATCACGGGCCCATATCGACAGTTAGGAGGCAGCCTGCCTGCGGTTCAATTCACTGCAGATGCACACCGTTGGCCGCACCCGCCCCCTTGCCCGCCCGAGCCGGCGGCTCGCACAGGCCGCACACGAAGTGGCGGGGGTTCTCGTAGGCATCGGCCACGAAGTGCCCGCCGCAGCGCGTGCAGGGCACCATCTTGAGCATGTTGTTCTTGATGAAGCGCACCAGGCGCCAGGCGCGCGTGATGGTCAACAGCGGCTCGAGGCCCTGTCCGCCCACCTGCTCGGTGTACAGGCCGTAGGCCTTGATCATCACGTCCACGTTCTCGAGATCCGTGCTGGAGCGGCTGAGGTACGTGTGGATGTTCTGGAACAGCGAGGCGTGGATGTTGGGCTGCCAGGTGAGGAACCAGTCCGTGGAAAAGGGCAGTTGACCCTTGGACGGCGAGCGTCCGGCCACTTCCTTGTACAGGCGCAACAGGCGCTCGTAGGAGAGGTCGGTCTCGCTCTCAAGCACCTGCAGCCGGGCGCCCATCTCGATCAGGCTGACAGCCCGGTCGATCTGGCGCGACTCGTCGAGCACGCTCTTGGGGGTAGGCATCTTCTTGCTTTCCACGAAAGGTCAGGTTCAGAGACCCTGCTCCGCGATACGGCTGGACATGACGATGTTGGCATGCAGCCGGGCCGTGGCCTCGTTGATGGTGCGGTGGCCGACGTTGTGGTTGGTCAGCAGGCCCCAGACCATGTCGTCGTCCGCGCGGAAGGTGCACAGCAGCATGTTGCCGGAGGCGATCTTCATCAGTTGCGCTGGCGACAGCGCCGCGATCAGGTCGGCCGAATCGCCCGAGATGCCCAGGCGGTAGAGCGCCTGCGCGCGGTCCTCGCGGATGAGGCTCTGGGCCAGCATCAGGTAGGTGAGGTTGGCTTCCTTGATCTCGGAAAGGATCTGGTCGCTGGTCATGGTCATGCCCCAAAGAACTGTTTCTGTCGATGGAAGCAATTGTGAGATTCGTAACAAAAAACTTAATGCGATCTGGGCGGTACTTCGTGTCATCCAAGTGCAACTTTTTTGAGACTTTTGGTTACACGGAAAGTATTCATTCCGTCTCCTCGTCTCAACTTTGCGCCGCATCTAGTGCCCACGCCTTACGTTTTTCTGCCCGTCGTTCAGCGTCTCCATCTTGTGACTCTCTGTCAAGCAAGGTGTCTGATTTTCACGTCGAGTCGTCGAAAGTTCTAAGGACGCTTGGTCCGGCCGGCCAACACGTTAGATCAGTAACTACACGTATCAAGTTCGATACGCGTCGGCATAGCACGCCGGTCAAGGCCGCGGTGTCTGGCCGAGGGTCCGAATCTTTAGGGTCCGAACTGAAAAATAAAGTGCTCAAGTCAGGGCTCGGTAGACCCGAAATCCAGGCAACGGGCCACCCGGTCCGTCTGGCAGCCAGTGTCGGTACTGGCAGACATTGGCAACGTATGCCGGATTCACCGGCTTTGAACAAGGAGTAGTCACCATGGCCTCGATCATCAACACCAACATCGGCTCGCTCAACGCACAGCGCAACCTGTCCGCGAGCCAGAACTCGCTGGCGACCTCGATCCAGCGCCTGTCTTCCGGCCTGCGCGTCAACAGCGCCAAGGACGATGCCGCCGGCCTGGCCATCGCCTCCCGCATGGATGCCCAGGTCCGCGGCATGAACGTGGCGGCGCGCAACGCCAACGACGGCATCTCGCTGGCGCAGACGGCCGAAGGCGCGCTGGCGCAGATCGGCAACAACCTGCAGCGCATGCGTGAACTGGCCGTGCAGTCGGCCAACGACACCAACACGTCGACTGACCGCACGGCCCTGGACAACGAGTTCAAGCAGCTCGCCCAGGAAAACGCGCGGATCATCTCCAACACCAAGTTCAACGGCCAGGAACTGCTGACCGGCTCTGGCGGTTCGAGCGGCACCTTCACCTTCCAGGTGGGCGCGAACACCTCCTCGGACAACCAGATCAGCGTGACGACGACCAACATCGCCACCTCGATGACCACCGCCACCCAGGGCAGCACCGCAACGCTGGGCACCACGTCGGCGACGGCCCTGACGGCGATGACCAACATCGACTCGGCCATCGACGCGATCTCCAATGCCCGCTCCACCTTCGGTGCGGCCCAGAACCGCTTCGAAGCCACCATCACCAACCTGCAGACCGCGGCCGAGAACACCAGCGCCGCCAAGAGCCGGATCACCGACGCCGACTTCGCCGTCGAGACCGCCAACCTGTCGCGTGCGCAGATCCTGCAGCAGGCCGGCACCTCGATGGTCGCCCAGGCCAACCAGATGCCGCAGACCGTGCTGAAGCTGCTGGGCTGATCGCCGGCAGGCAAGGGGCGCACGGCCCCCGGGCAGTGCGTTTCCCATCGAGGCGGCTGGCGTTGTGACGCCCGCCGCCTTCAACCATTGAGGAGCGCCAAACATGGCCATCACCGGAACCGTCACGTCGAGCGGCACCAACATCGACATCGACTCGATCGTCAGCAAGATGATGGCGATCGAGCAGACCTCGGTCACCAAGCTGCAGACCCAGGCGAGCGCCCTGCAGAGCCAGGTGTCGGCGGTGGGCACGGTCAAGTCGATGCTGTCCACGTTGTCGGATGCGGCCACGGCGCTCACCAAGCCCACGCTGTGGGCGACAAAGGCGGCAGCGTCCTCCTCGGCCGCCGTGGGCGTCAAGGTGTCGGATTCCAGTCTGGCGTCGACCGGAAGTTTTCAGGTCTCGGTCTCGCAGCTGGCGCGTTCGCAGTCGGTGTCATCGTCTGCGGTGGCGGCCACCGATGGCTTCCAGGCCGGCACGCTGTCCATCCAGGTCGGGACCTGGAGTGGCACGTCGGGCAGCAGCCCGAGTTTTGCCGCCGGCAGCGCGGCATCCGTCGACGTGGCCATCGGTGAGGGCGACACCCTGACCACGGTGGCGTCCAAGATCAACGCTGCAGGTGCCGGCGTCACCGCCAGCGTGGTGACCGACCTGAGCGGCCAGCGACTGGTCATGCGCTCCGCCAGCACAGGGGAGGCCGCAGGCTTCAAGGTGACGGCCAGCGGCTCCGGCAGCGGCACGGCGCTGTCGGGCCTGGCCTTCGATGCGCCGGGCTCCGGCGCCGGCATGGCGGCCAACAGCGTGCAGTGGGCCGCCAACTCGGTGGCGACGGTGGATGGCGTCACGGTGACATCCGCCACCAACACCGTGACGGGTGCGGTGCCCGGCCTGTCGCTCACGCTGTCGCAGCTGAGCACCGACCCCGTCACGATCACGTCCAGCACCGACACCAATGCATTGACTTCGGCCATCCAGGGCTTCGTCAATGCCTACAACAACATCAACAGCCAGATCAACTCGCTGACCTCGTACAACGCCGATACCAAAAAAGCGGGTCTGATGCAGGGCGATAGCATGGTCACCGGCTTGCAGACCATGATGCGGCGGCTCACCGGCTCGGCCAATTCGAGCGGCACCTTCACCACCCTGTCCCAGCTGGGCATCTCGATCAGCAAGAGCGCCGACGGCAGTCTCACGCTGGACAGCACCAAGCTGGCGGAGGCGCTGGCCAGTCCGGATGCCGTCAAGACCTTCTTCATGGGCACGGGCGACGGCACCGCCAACAGCACCGATGGCTGGGCCTCGCGCTTCTCCACCTTCACTCAGGGCGCGGTGGGAACCGACGGCACGCTGGACACCCGCAGCGCCTCGCTGCAAAAGCAGCTGGACGCCAATTCCGACGACCAGGCCAAGGAGACCGACCGCATGACGTTGATGGAGTCGCGCCTGCGCGCCCAGTATTCGGCGCTGGACGCCAAGCTGAGTACGCTGACCTCGCTGGACACCTACGTCAAGCAGCAGATCGCGCAGTGGAACAAGTCGAGCTGAGTGGCGGAAATTTCTCGTGCCGAGGCGCGTTCTGAATCGAAACTGACTTGATTTCCGGCGGCGGCGGCCGATAAAGAAGGAAAGCATCGAATCAGGAGCCGCCATGTACACCCCCCCCGCCGCCCGTGCCGCCCGTGCCTACCAGCGTGTCGCGGTCGAATCCAGCATCGAAGGCGGCGCCAGCCCCCATCGCCTGGTGGAGATGCTCTACGAAGGCCTCG